>JAJDDE010000022.1 GCA_029260475.1 Phycisphaerales bacterium
CGAGCTCGCCCTCGGCCTGGCGGATCTTGTCGAGCTGCTTCTCGACGTGGCTGTCCTCGATCTCGAGCGTCGGACGCTTGATCTCGATGCCCTCGAGGTCCGGCAGGTCGAACTCGGGCGCCACTTCCACCTCGACGGTGAAGGTGATGTCCTTGGTGGAGTCCAGCACGAGGCTCTCGAGCTCCTCGGCACCCTCGGGCTCGCCGAGCACCTTGAGGCCGTTCTCTTCGATAGCCTCGGAGTAGGCCGACGCAACGAGCTGGTTCTTGGCCTCGTCCTTCACGACGGAGCCGAAGCGCTTCTCGATGAGCTGACGCGGGGCACGGCCCTTGCGGAAACCGGGCAGTTCGGCCTCGCCGACGACCGTCGCGAGAGAGAGGGCCAACTGGTCCGCGATCTTCTCCGAGGGGATGGTGATCGTGAGCTTCTTCAGGCACGGGCCTGCGTCTTGCACTTCAACGGTGTTGGCGGGGGTCTCGGTCTGGCTCATGGGGGCGTCCGCGTCGTCTGGGGTCTGGAATCGTGGGTCGCGCCCGACATTCGGGCGGTGACCGGGATAAGCGATGCTACGCACGCTGTGCGTCGCATCCCGGTGCTCTGAAGCGAGCCGGAGAGGGTATCGCCCTCTCGCCCTGCGGACCAACGCCGCCTCCCCACTGTTCCCGGACCCCTGTTATCGCTGTGACGCACCCCGTGGCATTGCCCACGTTGCCGGACCCTGACGAACCGGCAGTGACCGCACGCCCGAGGGGCTTCTCGTGCGCGCAAGGTGGTCTCTCGACCGATCAGGGAGCATCGGAGGACTCGCTTCGTGAACAGAAAGACCGTCATCATCGGATGCTCTGCCGCGCTTGGCGTGGTCGGCATCGCGGCGCTGCTAGCGCCGATGCATGATGTGGCACCCCTGGTCCAGCACGTCGCGAAGGGTGCTCCCGCCCCGCCCCCGGACCCGAGAGACCCTGTCCTCCTCAGTGACGCATCCGCGAATAACGCCCGCGATAGGGCGGCGGACCCCAGCATCCCCCGCCCGATCGTCAACGGCGGGCAGACGCCTACATCACTCCCGCTGGGTACGGATGCGCTGCCCCCGCAAGCCTCGCCCTATATCGGGACGTGGATGCAGCAGAGTGCCGGGGCCTCTTCGACCGTCCGCATCAGCCTCACGCTCCGTGACGACGGTCGGTACACCGGCATCGCCTCACTTTTTCCGCCCGGAGCCTCGGCGGACGCGCCCCCAAGCCGCGTGATCCGGTCGGCGGGCGTGTGGACGATGCAGGGCCTGAGCGTCGTGCTGGCTCGCATTGAGTCCGACGACGCACAGGCACTGCCAATCGGATGGCGCGAGGTGTACTGGGACAGCTCGGTTGAGAGCGGGGACTGGCACTACACCGACGCGGACGGGCTCGAACGCAGGCTGATCCGACTCAGCGCCGGGCTCGGCGAGAAGCGCGAACACGGCTCCGGGTCGGGGGTACACTGATTCCCCGCGCCGGAGTGGCGGAATTGGCAGACGCGGTGGATTCAAAATCCACTTCTGGCAACAGAGTGGGGGTTCGAGTCCCCCCTCCGGCATTCAGATGTCCTTGATGCAGACACCGGTTCTGGATCGGCGTCCAGAGCGACCAACGGCCCGCGGCTTGCGCTGACTCTTACCGACGGCGTCGAATCGACGCGAGCGCGACCACACCGAAGACCGCCGCGGTGCCCGGTGCCGGGACCGCGTCGAGGCGGATCGCGCCGAGGTAATAAAACCCGTTCATGTTGTCGTTGTTCACGCTTGGCAGAACACTGATCGAGATCGTGCCATCGAGGCCCGGGGTCAACCCGGACAGGACAAGCACATCGGATTCGTTGTTCGACGCGTTGAGGACACCCGACACGATCTCGGTGCCGAACGCTTCGTACACCGCTTCGCGATTGTCCGTGATTCCCGTACGCGAGGCGAAGATCGTAAACGAGTAGGTCAGCGTGAGGTCCAGGTTCTGGAACTCAACGATTGACAGCGGGTTCGCCTCGGCACCGGCGAACGGGGTGGTGTGTCCGAAGAAGTAGTCGTCCGTCGCGTCCGCGCCGAACTGGGCTGCAAGACCGGTCGGGTTCTCGGAACCGCCCTGCGAAGGCTCACCCAGGAAGAACGGATTGGTGATCTCGATCCCGAAACCGGTGGGGTTGCCGTTCTCGTCGATCGAGTCGGCGATGGACTGCACCCCGGGCACCAGATTATTGAATCGAGATGGGTCGGACTGCCTGTCGGTATGCCCGAAGTCATAAAACAGGACTTGTGCGTGCGCGGCAGCCGCGACAGACAACACAACCATCGCGCTCAGCGCGTGACGCGTTTGCATGTGCCAATCCTCCATTGTTCGGACCATGTGCCCTATCAACATACTGGCAATCGTCTTGAATCCACTACTGCACTCAGGAATTTTTCTCGCCCCGACGCAAACCATTACCATTGAAGAGACCGGGGCTCGAATGCTCGCAGACAGGATGTCATTGAAAGCGGCCCGAGTCGTCGTGTCTCTGGCACGATCGGTATTTCCTGATGTGTCGGCGTTGGTGCAGTATCGCCATCGCTCGGGCTCTGTCTCTCTGTCAAGCCCCGGCAGGATCTACAACCCCCACCGGATTCTGGCCTAGAGTGATCCTGACTGAGCCCGGAAGGCCGTTTCGGACCGATCCACAATCCACTTCTGGCATCAGAATGGCGGTTCGAGATTCCCCCTCCGGCATGACCGTTTTCCGCATCACGCAACCCAGAACCCGAGAGCAAGCACTATGAGCCAGGCCCCCCAGCAGCAGGTCCAGATCCGCGTTGACGAGTCCAAGATGGTGACGTCCTACGCCAACACCATCCGCACCTCGACGACCGCCGACGAGATCATCCTCGACTTCGGCCTGAACATGCCCTCCCAGGGCGGTCAGGACCAGCAGATGCAGATGCTCTTCGCTGTGGGCTCGCGCGTGGTGATGAACTGGGTCGGCGCCAAGCGTCTGGCCGCCAGCATCACGCAGGCGGTCAACGCCTACGAGCAGCGCTTCGGCGAGATCGACATGAACCCCAAGCAGGCCGTGAATCCGCCCCAGCAGGGCTGATCACTCGTCTGATTGCGCATCACAGGATGCGTGTGGCGCGCGGGTAACTACCGAGCACAATGAGTTCGTTGCAGTGCGCGGTCGCGTCGTTGATCGCCGCGGCGACCTTGGTGTCCTCGCGGTGCCCGAGCGCATCGATAAAGAACGTGTACGACCAGTTCTCGCGCCCGCTCGGGCGTTTGTCGATGTGCGACAGGTTCACGCTGTGCCGATCGAACGCGGCGAGCACGTTGAGCAGCGCGCCGGGCTTGTCCTCTGTCATGAACATCATCGAGGTCTTGTCGTCGCCGGACGGGCGTGCCTGCTCGCCCGAGATGATGAAGAAGCGCGTGATGTTGTTCGGGTCGTCCTCGATGCGCTCGAAGAGCATGTTCACGCCGTAGAGCTGGCCGGCGAGCGTAGACCCGATCGCGGCGGACCCTCGCCCTGGCTCGAGGACCTCCTCGGCCTTGGCGGTTTGCACCGCCCGGCTCGTGCTCGCGGCGGGAACGAGCTCCACGCCCGGGTACTGCACCGAGAGCCATTTACGGCACTGGCTCAGCGCCTCGGGCTTGGAGTGCACACGTGTCACCTGCTTTGGCTCGCAGTTGGCCAGCATCGAGTGGTGTACGTTGAGCAGCAATTCGGAGTAGATCGTGATCTGTCGCCCGTGCGCCTGGAAGGCGTCGAGTGTGTCCACTACGCCGCCCGAGTTGGAGTTTTCGATGGGCACGAGCCCGTAGTGGCAGTGCCCGCGCATCACCTCTGTGAAGACGCCATCGACCTCGTGCATGTCCTCGTAGCTGACGGAGGAACCGAAGTGGCGCGTCGCGGCCTGGTGCGAGTAGCTGCCGGGAGGGCCCAGGTAGCCGATGCGGAGCGGCTTCTCGAGGCTGAATGAGCCGGACATGATCTCCCTCCAAATCGCCTCGATCGTGCGCTCGTACAGCGGTCCCGTTGAGAGCCCGAGGACCTTCTTGAGCACCTCTTGCTCGCGGTGCGGCGCGTAGACGGGCGTGCCGTCACCCCGCTTGACCTCCCCCACCGTCACCACGGCCTTCGCCCGCTCGTTGAGGAGTTTCACGAGTTCGCGATCGAGCTTGTCGATCCGGTCGCGCAGCTCCGGGAGCGACGGTTTGGGGTCTTCGGGGGCGTTGGGGCTTGCGTCGTGCGTCTCGTCGGTCATGGTGAAAGCGGTATCCGGGCGATCCCAAAGGGTCTGGTGAGCGTTTTGTCGGTTCAGGGGCTTGCATCGGCCGCAAACAGCCCGGGTCATACAGGAAACCGGCACGTTGTGCCGAAGAAACAGCCGGAGCCGCCCGAACATGGACTCGATCATTGTCAATGCGCCTTGGTTCAGCCACGCCCTCGCGGGGGCGATGTTGCTGCTCGGCTTGTTGATGTGGCTCTTCGGCGGGCGGGCCCTCCGCGTCGCCTTCACGACCTTCGGTGCCGTCGGCGGCGCGCTGCTGGCGATGACACTGCCGGAGGAGATCGCGACCGGGCCGGTCCGCGTCCTGGCAATCGGCGGCGGCGGGCTGATCGGGGCACTCCTCGGTGGCGCCGCGTTTCGCTTCAGCGTCGCCTTCGTTCTCGCGGGCGTGATGATGCTCGTCGTCCCCGTACTCACGGCGGACGCGATCGAGCGGTACGGCTCACCCGTCGCGGCCTACGACGAGAACACACCACTCGCCGACTCCGAGATGTGGCTCGACGGCGTGCCAATCATCGACGAAGACCTCGATCTGGGCGCGATCCTCGAGCAGAATCGGCAAGCGCTCGAAGTGACCGGCGAGAGCGAGTTTGAGCCCGGGCAGTCCACGACACCGGACAACCGCTGGGAAGTCTGGATCGACCGCTGCGAGCGGTTCCTGCACGAGCTTTCGGTCGAGCTCGAAACGGAGTGGGACGCGATGCCGCCCCGAGACAAGAGCTTCCTCGTGATGGCGTGCCTGGGCGGGCTCGTTCTCGGGCTGGCCATCGGGCTGGCCGCTCAGAAGTTCGCGGCGGTGATGGTCGCTGCCGGCTCTGGCGGTGTTCTCTTCCTGCCCTCTGCCGTCTGGCTACTGCACGCGAGCGAAGCGCCGACCGCCTGGCTGCCCTCGACACCGGGCGCGTGGGTCATCGTCTGGATCGGCCTCAGCGCGATCGGGGCCCTGACCCAGCGCTATCTGATCCCGAGCAGCAAGAAGAACGGCTCGAAGGACGAGGACTGACGCTCAGGCGTCATCGTCCGACCGGGGCGATTCGATCTTCGCCTCAGATCCGTCCAGCGTCTGGGCCTGCGCCGGAGTCACCGTTGCGGCATCGTTCGCGGCGTTGGCGAGCACGTTCACGAACGGCACCAGGGCCACTACCGAAACGGCGCTCACCGTCGCGGCGATCACACGCCCGACGTACGGCGTCTCGCGGAGGCCCTTGGCGCTCTCGCCCGGCTCGTCCAGGAGCGGGCCCGCGATGAGCTTGAGGTAGTAGAACGCGGCGATCGCGGAGTTCAGACCCAAGATCGCGACGAGCGCGTACTCGCCCGCGGAGATACCGGAGGTGAAGAGGTAGAGCTTGCCCCAGAAGCCGAGCAACGGAGGTAGGCCGAGCAGCGACGCGGAGCAGAGCACCATGACCCAGCCGAGCACGCGGTTGGTCTCGCAGAGGCCTCGGATGTCCTCGAAGGTCTCGATCTCATCGCCGCTGGACCGCTCGAGGCAGGCGAGCACCGCGAAGGCGCCGACGTTCATAAAGCCGTAGCAGAGGATGTAGAAGAGCACCGCCCCGAGGCCGTTGGAGGCGATAGACCCGCCGTCACCCGGGCCCGCGATGACGCCCACGAGCATATAGCCCGAATGCGCAACCGAGGAGTAAGCCAGCACACGCTTGATGTTCTGCTGCAGCAGCGCGAGGACGTTGCCGAACGTCATCGTGAGCGCGGCGATGATCCAGAGCGTGATGCGGATCGGCTCGGGAAGGGATGTCCCCTCGGCGCCAAACCCCCAGCCGACCGCCGAGAGCAGCAGCAAAATCGCGACAAACCCCGCGGTCTTGGGGACGAAGGCGAGGAACGCGCTCACCGGCGTCGCGGCACCCTCGTACACGTCGGGCGTGTAGAAATGCATCGGCACCGCGGCGATCTTGAAGCACACGCCGATGATCGCGAGGATCACGCCGAGCGTCGCAATAGGACTCAACGCACCGTCGGCGAGGTCCGCCGCGAAGGCGGTGGTGATTGAATACTCACCGTCACCGGCGAAGAGCACGGTGGTGCCCGTCGCGCCGTAGATCATCGCGAAACCGTAGAGAAAGATCGCGGCCCCGACGGCGCCGAGGAAGAAGTACTTGATGCCCGCTTCCTGACTCTTGGCCTTGCCGCTGGAGATGCTGACCATGACATAGGTGGGCAGCGAGGTGAGCTCGAGGGCGAGGAAGAGCCAGATCAGGTCGTCCGCGCTCGCGCACAGCATGAGGCCCGTGAGGCTGAAGAGCAGGAAGGCGTAGAACTCGCCCCTGTTGGACCGGATGCTGTCGAATGGCAGGCCCCGCGCGACGGCGTTCTCATAATCGCGGTCCACGGTGCCCGACATCAGCAGCACGAGCGGGATGCCCACGATCGCGATGAGCGTCTTGAGGAAGGGCATGATCCCGCCGAGCGCCGCGCCGGCGATCGTTGATTGGTTGGTGTACGCAAGGAAACCCGCGACACCGAGACCGATGACGGAGACGATCGGGATCGTGTCGCGGATCGAGCGGCTCGACGAGAGCCCGATGATCATTACGAGGCACGTCGTGACGAAGAGCGCGATCTCGGGCGTGAGGAAGCCGAGCTTCTCAAGCATCTCGGTGGAAGCGTCCGTTTCCGCGAACATCGGGGTGAGGATGGTCTGGATCACTCGGTCACCTCATCGCGGGCCACCGCGTCGAGCGAAGCGCTCATCGTGGGGGCGTCGTAGTACTCGAGGATCGTGTTGTTGGGCCCTTCGATCGTCTCGATCACCGGGGTGGGATAGAGGCCCAGCGCGATGCAGAGCACCGCGAGCGGAACAAGGATACCGATCTCTCGTGCCGACAGGTCCACCGGGAGCGGGCCGTGGTGCTCGTGACCCGTCGGCTCCACGAGGGGGCCGAAGCAGGACTTGCCGACCATCGCCAGCAGGTAGATCGCCGCGATGATCATGCCGGTACACGCGACGGCGGCGTACAAGAACCCGAGCGTGCCGCCTGTGCCACCGATACCGATGGAATCGGAGCCGGACTGGGCGGCGCCCAGCAGGCACATAAACTCGCTGACGAACCCGTTGAGCCCGGGCAGGCCGACGGAGGCCATCGTGAAGAAGACCATGAAGAAGGCCCATACGGGCATCTTCTGGGCGAGGCCGCCGATCTCCCGGAGCGAGCGCGTGTGGTATCGCTCGTACATCATGCCGATCAGGAAGAAGAGCGCGCCGGTCGAGAGGCCGTGGTTGATCATGTAGAGCACCGAGCCGGAGAGCCCGATGCTGTTCAGCGAGACGAGGCCCAGCACGCAGAAGCCAAGGTGACTCACGGAGGAGTAGGCGACGAGTTTCTTGATGTCGCGCTGCACCCAGCAGATGAGGCCCGCGTACACGATGCCGATGATCGCGAGCGTCGCGATGACCGGGGCATGCTGCAAGACCGCTTCGGGCACGAAACCGAGCACGAAGCGATAGATCGCATAGGTGCCGAGTTTGAGCAGCACGCCGGCGAGGACCACCGATCCGGCGGTCGGTGCCTCGGTGTGCGCGAGGGGGAGCCACGTGTGGACCGGGAAGAGCGGCACCTTCACCGCGAAGCCCGCGAGCATCGCCAGGAGCACCCAGCCCTGCTCGGTGGCGCTCATCGCCTGGGCCGCAGCGAGCATGTCAGAGAACGCGAAGGACCACGAGCCGTGCGCAGCGGCGTGGGTGTAGGCGACGTACACCAGGCCCGCGAGCGCAAGGATCGAGCCGGTGAAGGTGTACAGGAAGAATTTGGTCGCCGCCTTCTTGCGGTTGGTCGAACCGAAGAGGTTGATCAGGATGTACATGGGCACGAGCGTGAACTCGAAGCACACGTAGAAGAAGACGAGGTCGCGTGCGGCGAAGACGCCGATCATCGCGGCCTGCAGCACGAGGAGCCAGCCGTAGTAGGTCTTCACGCGATGGTTGATCGCGGTGAACGAACCGACGGCCATGAGAGGGCCAAGGAAGGCGGTGAGCAGGATCAGCAGCATGCTGATGCTGTCCGCCCCTACGGTCATGTTCACGCCGAGATCGGGCAGCAGCGCGAGGGCGCCCTCGGTGAACTGGAACTCGGCACCGTTTGACCAGTCGAACTGGGCCGCGGCGACGAGCGATGCGCCGAAGCCGACGAGCATGCCGAGCGTGCAGACGATCTTCGATTGCTCCTTGGGGAGCACAAAGACAGCACCCGCAGCGACGAGCGGGATGAGGATCAGGAGCCACAGCATCAGCCCACACCCCCCGCTCGGATGACAACGATCCACACGACGAAGAGCAGCAACACGAGGCCGACAGCCATCCCGCCCGCGTAGCCCTGCAGCACACCCGACTGCGTCGGGCGGATCGCCTTGGCGAGCGTCTTGGGCAGGCTGCCCGCGACGGTGACGGCGCCATCGACGAGCGTTTTGTCGATAAGGTGGAAGATGTGACTGACGACGAGCAGCGGCACGCGGATCACCATGTTGTAGAACTCGTCCACGTACCACTTGTTCTGCGCCCACGTCGGGATCGGGCCGAGCATCGGCAGCAGCTTGTCGGCACGCGAATGTGCGGCCTCGGTGCGGTTGCCGATGAACAGGCCCGCCGGGCCTTTGGGGCCGTGCAGGAACGCGGCGGCGAGGATGCCCACGAGGCCGAAGAGCGCCGAGACGTAGTACATCACCTTGTGCGGGTCCATGCCGAGGAACGTGCCGGCCTTCATGGCGCGCTCGTCCTTCTCGGCGTGATCATCGTCGTGGGAGTGACCGTCTTCGCCGTCGTGGCCCGGGTGGCTCGCGGGAATGACCTCGGCGTCGCCGATGCGGAGCGCGTGCTCCGCGCCGTGATCGTCGGGGTGGTCATCACCGTGGTGCCCGTGGGGCGAGACGTACGCCGCCGAGGAATCGGAGAGCAGCCCGCCGACCCAGCCCTTGCCCTCATCGGGCTTCACGAAGTACGTCGCGGCCGCCACGAGGCACGCCACAGCAAGAATCGCCAGCACCGCGTTGATCGCCCAGCCGGGCGGGTGCGGGTGGAAGTGGCTGTGGTCGTGGTCCTCGGCGTGATGCTCGTCGCCCGGTTCGTACTGCGCGGGGCCTACGAAGACGCGGAAGAAGACGCGGAACGTGTAGTACGCGGTCAGCCCGGCGGTGAACAGCAGCACCCAGCCGATGAGCTGACCCCAGGGCGTGATAAACGCCTCGGCGAGGATCATGTCCTTGCTGAAATAACCCGCGGTAAACGGCACACCCGCGAGGTTCAGGCAACCGATGAACATCGCGATCGTCACGATGCGCCAGCCCGGCTGCGACCACAGACCGCTGAGCTTGCGGAGGTCGAGCTGGCCCGCGAAGCCGTGCATCACGGCGCCGCACGCGAGGAAGAGCGTTGCCTTAAAGAAGGCGTGCGTGAAGACGTGGAAGGCAGCGCCGGTCGTCGTGAGCACGCCCAGGCCCGCGAACATGTAGCCGAGCTGCGAGACCGTGGAGTACGCCATGATGCGTTTGATGTCGAACTGCGCCATGCCGATGGTCGCCGCGAGCAGCGCGGTGACCATGCCTACGTAGCCGACGACCTGCAGGGCGATCATCGAACCGTCACTCAGCGTAAAGAGTGGGAAGCAGCGGGCGATCAGGTAGACGCCCGCGGTCACCATCGTCGCGGCGTGGATGAGCGCCGAGACCGGGGTCGGGCCCTCCATCGCGTCGGGCAGCCAGACATAGAGGGGGAACTGGGCGGATTTGCCGAAGGCGCCGAGCATGAGCAGGCACGGGATCGCCCACGTCACCCAGCCCGAGATCGGGTCCCCGGCGACGTTGACGGCGTGCCCGTCGCTGATGAGTGGGAAGAGCTCCGCGTACTCGACGGTACCGAAGGTGATGTAGATCAGGAAGATGCCGAGGGCGAGACCGACGTCACCGATGCGGTTGACGATAAAGGCCTTCTTGGCCGCCGCCACCGCTTCGGGCTTGGTGTAGAAGTAGCCGATCAGCAGGTAGCTGCAGAGACCGACGCCCTCCCACCCCAGGTAGAGCAGGACGAGGTTATCGCCCATGACAAGGCACGCCATCGAGAAGACAAAGAGGCCGAAGGCGCCGAAGAAGCGTGCGTACCCCTTGTCGCCCGCCATGTACTCGCTGGCGTACAGCGCGATGAGCGCACCGAGCCCGGTGACAAAGAGCATCCAGAGCCAGCTCAGACCGTCCATGTAGAACGAGAAGTTGGCGGTGAAGGTCTCGCCTGCGCCGCCCGAGCCCCACGACGCGTTGATCCACTCGAAGGCGTGGGCGATGTGCGCCCCGTCGCCGTTCCAGTTGAGGAAACCGACGAGCGTGATGACGAAGGCCACCGCGATCGTTCCGACCACGCCCCACGCGGGGAGCTTGGTGCGAACCTTGAAGCACAGCATCAGGGCACTGGCGATCGCCCCGAGGATCGCGAGGAGGGGCACGAGCACCATGAGCCCGGAGCCCGCGCCGCTCGCGAGAGCGTCCTTCGAACCCGTGTACGACGCCGCGGCGTCGGCCGCGAGGGTCGTGATGGGCATCAGGCTGGTGAGTCCGTCGAGCACAGTGGTTCCTTGCCGGTGTGTTCCGCGTGAGGGGGGCCTCAGCCGCGGAGCAGCGCCCAGTCCTCCGCGTTGAGCGTCTCACGCCTGCGGAAGAGCAGGACGACGAGCGCGAGTGCCAACGCCGCTTCGGCGGCGGCGATGGTGAGCACAAAGATCACGAAGACCTCACCGGAGTGGTTGAGGTGGTACTTGCTGAAGGCGATAAGCGCGAGGCCCGCCGCCTGGAACATCATCTCGGTGCACAGGAACATGACGATCATGTTCCGGCGGGTGAGGAAGCCGATCACGCCCAACGCGAAGAGCGTCGCGGACACGAAGAGGTAGTGGTAGAGCGAGACGCCAACGTCTCCGAAGATGTCCGGCGCGACGGTGGTGACGGGTTCGGCGATATGGGCGAGCGATGTGATCACATGCCACCCCCGACGTGCGCGACGTCGTCATCGAAGCCTTGGCCGAGTGTTCGCAGTTGGGCGGCCTTCTCGTCCTCGCCCAGTTCGATCTGCTTGCGGGCGAGCACGACCGCGCCGAGCATCGCCATGAGCAGGATGATGCCTGCGATTTCGAGGGCCATCGGGTGCTTCGCGATCAGCGTAAACCCCACACCCTCGGCGTTGGTGATGCCCCGTTCGGCGGGCAGCGTGACGAGCACGGTGTCGCCGTGAATGGTCTCGGGCAGCATCGATCGGAAGCGCGTATCGGTTTCGAGCCCGTGGTCGAACCTCTCGCGGTCCTCGATCTTGAACGCCATCGTGCGGAGGTTCGCGTCGAAGCCATCGTTCACCTCTTCGACGGTGGGCTCTGCGATGCCGTGGTCGAAGACCGCGGCCTGCTCGAACTCGCGGATGACCTTGTTCGGCAAGACCCCGAGGATCGGGGCCTCGAGGCTGTGGACGCTGGGGCGGATCACCTGGCGCGAGTCCTGCAGGTCCGACATGCCATGGGCCATCATGCCCGTGAGGACCGCGAGGAGGGCGAAGCCCGCGAGCGTCGCGGTGAGGGGCTCACGCGCGGTGGAGTCGTAGCCCTCGAGGCTCGCGACCTTCTCTTCGGACGGGGCCTGTGTCGCGAGCATGATCACGAAGAGGTACGTGATCAGGATCGCGCCCGCGTAGATGATGATGAGCGCGAAGGCCATGAACTCCGCCTGCATCAGCAGGTACATGGCACTCGAGCTGAGGATCGTCAGGATGAAGTAGATGGCGGCGTACACCGGCTTCGGGTGGGTGATCACCCGGAGGCCCGACAGGATCGCGATCAGGGCGAAGACGTAAAAATAGAGATTCGGGAGATCCCCCGCCTCGTTGCCCCTGATGCCCAGCAGTACGAGAACGCCGCCGAACGCGGCACCCACCACGAGCCCGCCGATGATCTGCGGCGAAACGCCCTTGCGCGGCGACGCCAGTGCGACGCCCACAGCGCCGAGCGTCAGCAACACATAAAAAAGGACTGGGTTGAAAAGCTCGTGCAAAGTCGGAGGACCCATCTCATCGTGCACGGATCAGCCGGGGCGGTTTCCGCCCCTCGCCGTCCGTAGCGGGCGTGAGCATAAGGGGGCTCGGCATGAGCGGCAACCACACCGCTACCCTCATGTGGATGACCGAAACCCCTATATCCGGACCGGCTTCGGGCTGGCGGGCGCGGACGCCCAACGCGCTCACGCTGCTCCGTCTGATCATGACGATCGGGTGCGTCGCCCTGCTCACGGTCTACGACGCCTCGGAACCCGGCAGCTCCGGAGCCGCGATCACGTGGGGAGCTTTCGCACTCTTTGTGCTCGCCTCGGTCACAGACGCGCTGGACGGGTACCTCGCGCGCCGTTGGAACGCGACCAGCCGCTTCGGGCGGGTGATGGACCCGTTAGCGGACAAGGTGCTGGTGCTGGGCGTCTTCATCGTGCTCGCGGGGCCCAACTTCGTGGACGGTGCGGGCACCCTGGTAACGGGCGTCGCGCCGTGGATGCCCGTGGTCGCGCTCACGCGCGAGCTGCTCGTCACCTCGCTCCGCGCGGTGTACGAGGGCGCGGGCATCGATTTCTCAGCGATCTGGACGGGCAAGATCAAAATGATCGCCCAAGTCGGTGGGCTCTCGCTCATTCTCTTCGCGTTGCGATCCGACGCCGAGCACTGGCTCACGATCAAGTCCGTCGCCGCGTGGAGCATCACCGTCGTCACCGCGCTCTCGATGGTCCCCTACATCCAGAAGGCTCGGGCCGCGGCGGGGACGGTCTGATGGCGCTGCCCGACGCTGCGAAGAACAAGCACCGCGCGCCCCTGCGACCCTTCGATGTGCCCACCGCGTCGCTGAGCGTGTTCGGCCTCGGATTCCTGCGCCCCGCGCCGGGGACGTGGGGATCGCTCCCCACGCCCGCGATCATCGCGGTGCTGCTGCTCGCCGGGGCGCCGTGGTGGAGCGTCACGCTGACGACCGCGACGCTGTTCGTGCTGTCGAGCGCCGCGTGCGTCGCGTTCGGGCGTTACGCGGAGACGCGGTTCGGAAGAAAAGACGCGGGCGAGGTCGTCTGTGACGAGACGGCCGGCGTGTCGCTCTCACTCTTCTTCATCCCCCCATCGCTCGCCTCGAAGTGCGCCCTCGACGCGAACGCTCCGCTCGACGCGTTGCTCTGGACCGCCCTGCTCACGGGCAGCGCGTTCCTGCTGTTTCGGATCAGCGACATCATCAAACCGCAACCCGCGCGGATGCTCGAGCGCCTGCCCTACGGCTGGGGCGTGCTCGTCGATGACCTCGTAGCGGGCGCCTATAGCGCGATCGTCTGGTGGCTGCTCGTGCTGGCCCTGCTGTAATTCGGCCTGCTACACGTCGCGATCGAGCAGGCGGTACTGCACCGCCTCCGCGACGTGCCCGATGCCCACGTCCTGCAGCCCTTCCATGTCCGCGATCGTGCGCGCCACGCGCCGGATCTTGTCGTAGGCGCGGGCGCTCAGCTTGAGCTCGGTGATCGCGGTGCCCAGGAGCGTCTTGGTCTCCTCGGCCAGCGGCGCGAACTCGTCGAGCTGGCGACCCGAGAGCTCGCCGTTGAGCGCGTCGCCCTGACGTGCGCGCTGACGCTCGCGCGAAGCACACACGCGGTCACGCATCTGCTGCGTCGAGGTGCCCGTCTTCTCCGAGGTGTCGGACAGCTCCTTCCAGGGCACCGCGGGCGCCTCGACGTGGATGTCGATCCGGTCCACCAGCGGGCGCGAGAGCTTGCCGAGATACCGTTCCATCGCGCGACGACCCGCCGCGTCCGTAGGCATGTCCCCCTTAGGTGTCGGGTTCATCGCGGCGACCAGCATGAACCGCGCGGGGAACCGCACCGAGGCGTGCGCACGGCTCACCGTCACCTGCCCGTCCTCCAACGGCTGACGCAGCGTGTCGAGGACCGAACGCGGGAACTCGGGGAGTTCGTCGAGAAAAAGGATGCCGCGATGCGCCAGGCTGATCTCGCCCGGTCGGGGGACCGCGCCGCCCCCGATGACCGCCGCGGAACTCGCGGTGTGGTGAGGCGTGCGCACGGGTCGGGACGTCACCAACCCGGTGCGCGCATGTCCGTTGCTCTTGGCGTCGTCGCGCGCACGCTCGCCCGCGGCGCTGTAGATCCGCGTGACTTCCAGCGTCTCGCGTGCCGACATCGGCGGCAGTACACCCGGGAGCGCACGCGCCATCATCGTCTTGCCCGTGCCGGCGGGCCCGAGCATGAGCATGTTGTGAAGACCCGCCGCGGCGATGGTGACGGCGCGTTTCACGGGCTCTTGCCCGCGCACGTCCGCGAAATCGACGGGAGGCAGCGAGGCCTCGATGAGCCGCTCGAGGTCCACAGGCGGGTGTGGCTCGGGCTCCAATTGCCCGTTGAGCAGTCCGACGAGCTGCGTGATGGATTCCACCCCCATCACCTCCACGCCCTCGACAACCGCCGCCTCTCCCGCGTTAGCCGCGGGCAGGATCACGCCCTTCAGGCGGCGCTCCTTCGCGTACATCGCCATCGCGAGAGCACCGCGGATCGGGCGCACGCGCCCGTCCAAGGCCAGCTCGCCACCGACGAGGTAGCCCCGATGGTCAAGCCCCTCCTCGGGCCTCGCTCGGACGACCTGGGTCGCTTCGAGGAGCCCGAGGGCGATCGGTAGGTCGTAGACCGGCCCCTCCTTGCGGACGTGGGCCGGCGCAAGGTTGATCAGCAGACGACCCGTCGGAAAGAAATAACCCGCGTTCGCGAGCGCCGAACGTACCCGCTCGAGAGACTCGCGGACCGCGGCGTCAGGAAGACCGACCATCGTCTGGCGGTCCATGCCCTCGTCGGAGTGATCGATCTCGATCTCGCACCGCTCGGCGTCGATCCCATGGAGGACAAAGCTCTGAACTCGTGCCAACATACCCCAAACATAACGAACACGAGCCGTACGTCAAGCCCGATGTTGGACCGACTATCCTCCTGACATGTCCCTGCCCGTCTCCGTCTTTGGCCCTGACCACTCTCCCTACGAGGCGATCGGGGGCGAGGAACGCGTCAGGGCCCTCGTGGACGCGTTTTACGACCGCGTCAGGTTCGATTCGCCCGTCATGAAGGCCCTGCACCCCGCGGACCTCACAGAATCTCGCGACAAGCTGTACGAATTCCTCTCGGGCTGGTTGGGTGGGTCGCCCCTGTACACCGAGAAACACGGCCATCCGCGTCTCCGCATGCGTCACATGCCCTTTGCGATCGATGAGGAGGCGGTGCGTGAGTGGCTGCGCTGCATGGAGGGTGCGATGGACGACCTGGGGATCGAGGGCGACCTGCGGGCGTTCCTCACCCAACGATTCACCCACACCGCGGAGTTCATGCGGAACCGATGAGGTGAACCCCAGCCACCTTGATGCGTCACATCGGTACCGCACGGAAGGGGTGATGATGACCGGCGGAGGCCACATGATCCCACTGTTCCATCTCACGCTGCTCCCTGAGAGACTCGCGTCAGTTGTCAAACAGTCACGCAAGGCCCCCCGCCCCCGCTGGACACCCTTTCGAGGTTTCGCGTCATGACGAGCCGTCAGATTCTCCGCGCCGGACTCGTTGGAGCGCTCTGCGTCGCCGGGGCGCTCCTCGCGGGCGCCCAACAGCAGGCCAAGCCTCTGAAACCCGGGCAACTCCCGATTAATGATCAGGGCGACGTGCTCACGCGCGACATCGCGAGTTCACGCCGTTGGACCCTGCGCGCACAGGTGCGCCTGCTCGGCGCACAGCCCCGTGCGCTGAACCCGGAGAACATCACGCCCACGCAGTTCATCCGGTTCGACAAGGCGCAGTTCGTCTACCCCCTCATCGGTGAGACCGCCTCCTCGGTCCCTTACCCCGAAGAGGCACGGATGCGCCTGCAACTCGACCGGCGGGCGCCGCGGGACCGCCGGGTGATGCCGGACCAGCGGTGGCCGGTGAACGAGAACGTCATCACGAACCTGTACGAGACCATTGAGGGGTACCAGGGCCCGACGAGCCTGATGCGCCTGACCGCTCCTGAGATCAGCAGCAACAGCTTGCTCTTCCAGATCGAGCTGGACGTGCGCACGTGGGAGACCCGGATCGACGAGGCCCGCGCCGACGCGATCGAGTGGCCCACCGAGCCTTGGCCGCCCCAGCTCGTCAGCAACCTCGAGCCCCACCTCTACGTGAACCCCGAACACCCTGCGATCCAGGCCCTGCTGGCCCGGTTCATCAACGGGAAAGACCCGCGCGACGTGCGTCCCTACGCGCTCGCCAAGCACCTCGCGGGGCGTGTCGTCGATTACATCGAGTTTAGGGACACGGACCTGCACTCGTTGGGTCGGAGCAGTTCGCCCTCGCGCGGGCAGTCGATCCTCGTGAACGGGTTCCGCGTGAACGGCTCGGTGAGCATGGCGCTCACGGGCGAGGGATCCCGGTTCGACGCCCCGGCGCTGCTGTGTGCGCTGTACCGAGCCGCGGGGTTGCCGGCACGACTGGTCATCGGCTACGACGCGGACGTGCAGCGGAAACGTGCCGACGGGCTGCCCGAGATGCGCTCCTGGGTTGAGTTCGCGCTGCTCGACGAGGATCGGAACGCGACCGAGTGGATCCCGGTCGACATCACGCGTCAGCGCGACTTCTCCGACCGCGCCCCGCCCCTGGACCAGCGCTGGCAGCACTTCGGGCACAACGAGGAGTTCGATTTCGTGATCCCGATCAGCCACCACTGGCACCCGCCGACAACCGTGACCAACGACGGCCCGCCCGCCCTCTGGGGCTGGCTGCCCGAGCCCGTCATCCCCGCGGTGGACACCGAAATCATCTTTGAGGCGGGTCAGACCCCGACAAGGGCGACGGATCCTGTGGACCCGTTCCGCAGGTGAGGGCCAGCCGCCTCTGTGCGCTCATCCGGGGCGGTAAGCGGCCCCCGCGTGTCTATCATCGGCGAACCGCGATCGTCCGCGCGTGCTCAGGAGGAGCCGTGGGGGCGTCAGCGCCGATGAAACCCACCTATGCACATCCGTAATTTTTCCATCATCGCCCATATCGATCACGGCAAGTCCACCCTCTCGGACCGGCTGCTGCAGTCCACCAACGCGGTGAGCGCGCGTGAATCTCGTGAGCAGTTCCTCGACTCGATGGACCTCGAACGCGAGCGTGGCATCACCATCAAGGCCTCCGCGGTCACCGTGTTCCACGTCCACAAGGGCGAGCAGTACATGCTCAACTTCATCGACACGCCCGGGCACGTGGACTTCTCCTACGAGGTGTCGCGGGCCCTGACCGCGTGCGAGGGCGCGGTGCTCGTCGTGGACTCCACGCAGGGCGTGGAGGCGCAGACCGTCGCCAACGCCTACCTCGCGGTGAACAACGACCTCGAGATCATCACCTGCGTGAACAAGATCGACCTCCCCGCTGCGCAACCCGACGAGGTGGCGATGGAGATCGAGCAGATCCTCGGGTTCCCCGCCGAGGATTGCATCCCTTGCTCCGCGAAGACCGGGGAGGGCCTCCCCGAGCTGATCGAGGCGATCTGTGAGCGGCTGCCGCCTCCACGAGCGGCGAAGATGCCCGAGTGCCGGGCTCTGATCTTCGACAGCCACTACGACGACTATCGCGGCGTGATCATCTACATCCGTGTCTTCGACGGTGAGCTCAAGCACGGCGACAAGATCCGCATGATGGGCACGGGCCGGACGTACACCGTGACCGAGCTCGGCAAGTACACACCCAAGCCGGTGAAGGTGAAGTCCCTGGGCCCTGGCGAGACGGGGTACCTCGTCGCTGCGATCAAAACACTGCAGGACGTGCGCGTCGGCGACACGATCACGAGCGACCTCCGCCCCGCTTCCGAGCCGCTGCCCGGCTACGAAGAACCGATGCAGATGGTCTTCTGCGACTTCTTCCCCTCTACCAGCGGCGACGGCAGGGGCTCGCAGTTCGAGGACCTGCGCGAGGCGATGGCGAAGCTCGCGCTCAACGACGCCAGTTTCACCTACGCGCCCGTTCACTCCGAGGCCCTGGGTTTCGGCTTCCGCTGCGGGTTCCTCGGCCTTTTGCACATGGACATCATCCAGGAGCGGCTGGAGCGCGAGGGCGGCGTGGAGGTCATCCAGACCGCGCCCACCGTCACCTACCAGCTCTTGACGACCGCGGGCGAAGAACTCGAGATCCAGAACCCCGCCGAGCTCCCCGACCCCTCGATCTGGAAGGAACTCCGCGAGCCGATCGTCCGTGTGGAGGTCATCGTCCCCAAGGAATTCGTGGGCGACATCATGACGCTCTGCCTCAGCCGTCGCGGCGAGTTCCGCGCGCAGCTCGCTATCTCCGAGACGCGCCAGATGCTCACCTACGAGATCCCGATGGCGGAGATCATCTACGACTTCTACGACAAGCTGAAGTCCATGACCCGCGGCTACGCGACGATGGACTACGAGGTCATCGGCTACAAGACCGACCGCCTCGTCAAGGTGGACATCATGATCAACGGCGACCCCCTCGAGGCGCTCTCGTTCATCTCGCACAAGGACACCGCCGACAAGCGGGGCCGATCGCTGCTGATCCGGCTCAAGAAAGAGATCGCC
Organism: Phycisphaerales bacterium; assembly: GCA_029260475.1. Classification (GTDB taxonomy): domain Bacteria; phylum Planctomycetota; class Phycisphaerae; order Phycisphaerales; family UBA1924; genus OFTM391. The sequence goes on from JAJDDE010000022.1 coordinate 18,895, forward strand.
CGTCACCAGTTCGAGATCCCGCTGCAGGCGATGATCGGCGGCAAGATCATCGCTCGCGAGTCCATCAAGTCCATGCGGAAGAACGTGACCGCCAAGTGCTACGGCGGCGACATCAGCCGTAAGAAGAAGCTGCTGGACAAGCAGAAGAAGGGCAAGAAGAAGATGAAGTCGATCGGCTCCGTCGAGATCCCTCAGCAGGCGTTCATGGCGGTGCTCGACCAGGGCGAGTGAGCGGCTTGACCCGATCGGGCGTGCGACGTACATTCCGCGCGTCAGAGGTGCCCGGACCGTCCGAATGCGAGACGGCGAGGGTGAAAAGGGAAGTGTGGTGAAATGCCACCGCGGTCGCGCCGCCGTAACGGGCCAACGCGTGAGACCACCCCATCGCAGCGATGGGAGCCACTGGGAGCCGACTCGATCGGCACCCGGGAAGGCGGGACTCACGAATGCCCGGAGCCGGAAGACCTGCCACTGACTTTGGCCGTATGCCCGCGCGGATCGGGCTTGGCGGTGAAGCCGGTGCGCTCCCACACCCGCTTCAGCGTGAAGCACCAGACCGACCCGCGGGCACCACTCTTCTTCGTGGATGGGAGCTGGCGTGCGCGAACTACACGCTGTCCGAGCCAACGCGGAAGGTCGTCTGATTGAACACGTCACGTTCGAACTTGTGGTGGTGCGCGCTCGCGTGCGCCTGCGTCTCCCCCGTCGCCCTTGCCCAGAGCTACTCGCTCGTCGGCACGTACCAGGCACCGAGAGGCGCGTTCGACGTGCTGCCCGACGGGCGACTGATCGCGATCGAGGGTGACACCATCTCGGTGCAGGATGCTCTCCACGCGCCCTCCTACTCGGTCTTCGGGTCCGTCACCCCGGGCAACATCGGATCCTTCGGTGCCTCGTTTCTCAGCGTGAACCCCTCCGGGACACGGCTGGCGATCGGCGACGGCGAGGCGGGCTCCGGGCCGCAGGACATGCTGTTCTTCGATGTCGCTTCGCTGTCCACCGCGTCACCGACCGTCCCGGAGCTCATCCCTTCGACCAACAACGCCGGCGCCTGGTCCGACGACGACACGCTCTATGTCTCTGGGGCCGCGAACTTCGGAGAACCGTCGATGCTCACGCGCATCGACGTGCTCACCTCGTCATCGACGGTGGTTGTGGACGGCCTCAACGGCGCATCGGGAGGCGTCGCGGTCCATGGCGGGCGGGTCTTCACCGGCAACGGGTTCGGATCGGGCAGCGGGCTCGACGCGACGGGCGCGGTCGGGTCCTTCGATCTTGCGTCGCTCGAAGCGGCATCGTCACCGGTTGCCTTCTCTACCGGCACGCTCACCGCCACCGCGCTCAGCGCCTTCACGCTCGATTTCGACAACGCCGGCAACCTCATCGTCGGCGGCAGCGACGCCTTCGGTGGGGGTGAGGGCGGTTTCGTCTCGGTCATCGGCGCGGGCTCGTTGCCCGGGGCGGTGAGCGCCGACGGGCAGATGCTCTTCCCCGACGCGGGGGCCTTCGGATTCCCCAGCGCGGTCTTCAATGATGCGACGGGCGAGGTCCTCGTGCGCGACGGAGACGTGATCTACCGTTACGCCGTCCCCACGCCGGGTGCGCTCGGGCTCTTTCTCATCGTGTGCGCACCCAGGCGGCGTTCCCGTGCGTAATCGGCGGAGCCAGATGCTGGGCGTTGTATCGCTCCTGGCGTGCGTCGGTGGGACGCACGCCGGGGTCGGCCCGCGCTTCGCCGATCGTGCCGAGGCGGCTTGGTACGCGCCGGCACCGGGGCAGTTCGTGAACGACCCCGCGTTCAACGACCCGGCACGCGCGCTCGGGCCGCCTATCGGCTCGACCCTCGCGCAGGCTGACAACACCTCGGTCGTCAGCCTGGGTGGGTTTGGCGGTTCGCTCATCCTCGGCTTCAGCGACACCGTGCTCGATGACCCGTGCAACCCGATGGGCCTCGACGCCATCGTCTACGGCAACGCCTTCTACCTGAACGCCGATCCCACGCGGTGCTGGGGTGAGGCTGGGGTCATCGAGATCAGCGTGGACGAGAACCAGAACGGGCAACCCGACGACACGTGGTTCGTCGTGCGATTCCCGACGCTGCCGAGCGTACCGAGCGGCTCGCTTGCTAACGCGCAGTGGGACAACGACGCGGGCACCGGCATCCCCCCGCTCAACTCCGCGTGGTACCCCGCGAGCGCCCCGGCACCGACGTACAACACCGAGGGGTACCTGCTCGCGGGTGCCTTCAGCGGGTTCGTTATCGAGAATTCCGACGCCGCCATCGAGGACTTCTTCGGGCTGGCGGACTTGACCCCGACGCTGCCCCTGGGCGACAGCGATGCGGACGGCGTCTCGGAGGACCCCGGCGCCGATGCGCTCGAGTTCTATACGCGCCCGGACAACCCGCACGCCGTCGGCATCGATCCCGGCTCGGGGGGAGGGGACGCGTTCGATATCGGCTGGGCCGTGGATCCGGCGACCGGCGAGCCCGCTGTGCTCAGCGGCTTCGACTTCATCCGCGTCCGCACCGGGCCGAACGTCGTTGCGGGGCCGCTGGGCGAGGTCTCCACGGAGATCGACGCGGTGGCCACCGTCGCGCGAGATCGCCAGTGGTTCGATCGCAACGCCGACGCCCGCGTCGATACCGAGGACCTCTACGCCCCCGCCTCCGATGTTGATGGCGACGCGCTCGTCACACCGCGCGATGAGCGGCTGCTCCGTGCCTGTGTGCGCGACGGTGAGTTGGAGGGTGTGCGATGAATGGCCGCCGCGCGTTCACGCTCGTGGAACTGCTCGTGGTCATCGCGATCATCGCGCTGCTCGTGGGCGTGCTGCTGCCCACGCTCGGACGCGCCCGCCTGAGTGGTCAGCAGGCGGTCAGCACGTCCAACCTCCGTCAGCTCCAACTCGCCAACGCGGTGTACGCGAACGAGCACAACGACCGGTACATCGCCGGTGCACCGGGCATCGGCGGTGCGAACCTCAATCGCTGGCACGGCGCCCGCGAGCATGTCTCACTCCCCTTCGTGGCTCGCGATGCCCCGATCGCTGCCTATCTGGAGGGCGAGTCCGTCTCGAAGGCGGTCCGGACCTGCCCGAAGTTCTCCCCGGTCAGCGATCAACTGCAGGAGAGCGGACGCGGCTTCGAGGCCTCCTGTGGCGGGTACGGGTACAACAACGCCTTCGTCGGCACCGACCGCACGCGGTCGGCTGCGGGCGTCTGGACGGTGCGGGATAACCGCGTCGGCCAACGCCGCTCGCGCTTCGATCAGCCCACGCGCACCCTCGCGTTCGCGACCACCGCGTTCGCCGCCGATGAGCTCATCGAGTACAGCTTCACAGAGCCCCCCCGCTGGCCCGAGTTCCCGTCGTTCCGGCCCGACCCCTCGATCCACTTCCGATTCGCCGATCGGGCACCGGTCGTGTGGCTTGACGGGCACGCCTCGTCCGAGGGGTGGGGATCCACCTACCGGTCCGGTCTGTATCGAGGGGACCCTCACGCTTTCCGGATCGGGTGGTTCGGAGACACCCGGGACAACAGACTCTTCGATCACGATTGAGGGATTCCGCGGGGATCCCGTGGTGTGTGTTCGGAAAACGGGGAGGCCTCGATGACGGTCAGATTCTGTGCCTGCACGGGCGTGAGCTTCGAAGAGATCCTCAGGCTCCATCGCGCAGAGGGGCTCTCTCTTCAGGAGCTCAAAGCCCGCACCGGATGCTGCGAGGGCTGCACGAACTGCGAGCCCTACGTCCTGCTCACGCTCCGCACGGGCGTAACGGACCACCCGGTGCTCACGCCCCATACGGTGGCCCGCATCCTCGGTTCGGCCTGACGCAGCGCATTCACACCCTCACGGTGGGCCTCTCGGCTACGCTGGGGCGATGAGTGATGCACCCCTGACGATCCGAGGATTCCAAGAGCTCATCCGCGAGCGCTACTCCGCGACGGACGCCGCTCGCGGCACGCCGGGCACCTTCATGTGGCTCATGGAAGAGGTCGGCGAACTCGCCACGGCGTTGCAGGACAACGCCCCCGGTAAAACGCCCACGCCGGCGCAGCGAGCCAACCTGGATGAGGAGTTCGCCGATGTGCTGGCCTGGCTCACGACGCTCGCGAACATCAACGACGTGGACCTCACCGAGGCCCTTACGAAGTACACCGACCGCTCCCGCGTCAGCGGCGTGAAAGACTGACAGGAATGACCACCTCCCAAGGCCCCGGCGTGGAACGCGTGACCGCCGCCTTCCGGACGACCCTCGAACGCGGACGCAAGGCGCTGTGCCCCTTCCTCTGCGCCGGGTACCCGGGCCCGGGCGTGCTCGCGCGCACGCTGCCCCTGCTGGAAGACGCCGGCGCCACGATGGTGGAGATCGGTGTGCCATTCTCTGACCCCATCGCGGACGGCCCCGTGATCGCGAGCGCTATGCACGAGGCACTCGGACAGGGCGTGACGCCCACGAGCGTGCTCGATGAGATCGCCCGAGCACGAGCCGCGGGCTGCACGCTCCCGGTCATCTTGATGGCGAGCGTCTCGCTCATCGAGCACGCGGGGGCCGATGTGTTCGCGGAGCGGGCGGCGCTCGCGGGGGTGGACGGCTTCATCCTGCCGGATTGCCCGCTCGAAGAAGCCCCCAGCGTGAGCGGGCCGCTCGCCGATGCGGGGCTCTCCGTCAGCCTGCTCGTATCACCGACCTCCGACGAGAAGCGTGCATCGAGCATCGCGGAGGCTTGCACGGGGTTCGTGTACGTGCTGACGCGCACCGGGATCACCGGTGCCGGGGGCGTTGATACAGCAGACCCCTTCGCCGAACTCCGCGCCCGCGTGGACCGGCTCCGCGCCACCACCGACCTCCCGCTCGCCTGCGGATTCGGCATCGCGACACCCGCGGACGTCCGACGCGTGGTGTGGGAGGCCGGTGCGGACGGGGCCATCGTCGGAACGGCGCTGGTGCGCCGGATGGGCGAGGCGCAGTCCGCGGGGGATGATCCGGCGCGGGCGGCGTCGGAACTCTGCCGTCTGCTGGCTGCCGGGTGCCTGTCGGGGTGACGCCCAAGGGCCCGGCCCGGGGTGTGGATATCGCGCCGCGCGGTTTGCAGGACGACGCGGGCGCGTTAGCGTGTCGGTTTGCGGCATAAAGCGTTGTACCGACCCACGACCGAGGAAGGATCCTCCCCGTGACCGATCAGTCACCCCGTTTCCACGCCGTCAACACCGTCGCCGAATGGCAGGAGTCCGAGACCGCCTCCAACATGCCCAAACGGAGCATGACCGACGTCTTCGGCGAGCTCACGTTCAACCAACGCGTGATGCGCGAACGCCTGCCAAAGTCGGTCTTCAAGGAAGTCCAGAGCACCATCGAGCAGGGCTCGCCGCTCGATCCGAAGGTGGCCGACGCCATCGCCTCGGCGCTCAAGAGCTGGGCGATCGAGCACGGCGCGACGCACTACACACACTGGTTCCAGCCGCTCACCGGCTCCACCGCCGAGAAGCACGACAGCTTCATCATGCCCGACGGCCAGGGCGGCATCGTCACCGAGCTCTCGGGCGACATGCTCATCGTGGGCGAGCCCGACGCGTCCAGCTTCCCCTCGGGTGGCGTGCGCCAGACCTTCGAAGCCCGGGGGTACACCGCGTGGGACCCGACGAGCCCCTGCTTCCTCCGCAAGAAGTCCAACAGCGTGACGCTCTGCATCCCCACCGCGTTCGTGAGCTACACGGGCGAGGCGCTCGATAAGAAGACGCCGCTGCTGCGCTCCATGGACGCGGTGAGCAGGCAGTCGCTCCGCATCTTGGACCTGTTCTCGCCGGGCCACGGCGCAAAGCGTGTCTTCTCCACCGCCGGCGCCGAGCAGGAGTACTTCCTGATCGATCGCCACTTCTACGTCCTCCGACCGGACCTCACGCTCACCGGGCGCACACTCTTCGGCACCAAGTCCGCCAAGGACCAACAGCTCGACGACCACTACTTCGGCGCGATCCCCGACCGCGTCCTCGCGTGCATGAGCGCCGCCGAGCACGAGCTCTACCGTCTGGGCGTGCCCGTCAAGACACGCCACAACGAGGTGAGCCCGGCGCAGTACGAGATCGCGCCCGTCTTCGAGACCGCGAACATCGCCGTCGATCACCAGATGCTGGTCATGGAAACGCTCAAGTCCGTGGCCCCCCGGTTCGGCCTCCAGTGCCTGCTGCACGAGAAGCCCTTCAGGGGCGTCAACGGATCGGGGAAGCACGTCAACTGGTCGCTGGCGACCAACACGGGCGTCAACCTGCTCGACCCGCGCGACGAGACGCACTCGAACCTCCAGTTCCTCGTGTTCCTGGCAGCGGTCATCCGCGCGGTAGATCTGCACGCCCCGCTGCTCCGCGCGACGGTCGCGAACGCGGGCAACGAGCACCGCCTGGGCGCGAACGAGGCGCCGCCCGCGATCATCTCCATCTTCCTGGGCGACATGCTCACCGACATCATCGAGCAGCTCCAGAACGGCACGCCCAAGTCCACCAAGCGAGGCGGGCAGCTCGACCTCGGTGCCAACACGCTCGTCGATATCCCGCGCGACGCGGGCGATCGCAACCGCACCTCGCCCTTCGCCTTCACCGGCAACAAGTTCGAGTTCCGGGCCTGCGCAAGCTCCCAGTCCGTCTCGTGGCCCCTCGCGGTCATCAACACGATCGTCGCGCAGTCGCTCGACGAGATGGCGACCGAGCTCGAGAAGGCCGTCGGCGCGAACCCAACCCCCGCGAAGCTCGCGACGGCCTCCAAAACGCTGCTCAAGAAGGTCATCAAGGAGCACAAAAGGATCATCTTCAACGGCGATAACTACACCGACGAATGGGTCGAAGAAGCCGCGAAGCGTGGCTTGGCCAACTCGCGCAGCACACCCGAGGCCTTGAGCGCTCTTAAGAAGCGTGACGTCGCTGCGGTCTTCAAGAAGTACAAGGTGCTCTCCAACCACGAATTGGAATCGCGTCTCAACATCTACGCGGAGCAGTATGCGACCCAGATCGCCATCGAGGCTGACACGATGATCCAGCTCTCGCGCCAGCAGATCGTCCCGGCGGCGTCCCGATTCCAGACCCAACTCGCCCAGGCGGTTTCTGCGACCGAGAGCGTGGGCATCGATGCCTCGGACCAGCGGGGCTTCCTCGACCGCTACACCGGTCTAATCGCCCAGACGATGCGGCTCACCGCGTCGTTGCAGGAGACGACCAGCGGCGTCCACGCGAGCGACGAACTCGCCACCGCGAGGAGATTCCGCGAGGACGTTGTCCCCGCGATGGAGTCGCTCCGGGAGGTCGTAGACGAGCTGGAGCGCCACACAGCTGACGACCTCTGGCCGCTGCCCAACTACCGCGAGATGCTCTTTCTGAAGTGAATCCACATCAGGACCGCCGGCAAGAGTCCACAACGCGAGAAGGGCCGCCTCACCCGGAGAACGGCCCTTCTGCGTGATGGTCGTGGGAGGTATCGTTGCCCCGAACCCACCGGATTCAGCCGCTGACGGTCAGAGGTGCTGCGGCCCACAGCTTCGTGTACTGCTCGCAGTGGACCAGCAGCGTCTTGAAGCCGCTCGGGTCCACGCCAGCCGGCAGTTCGTATTCCTGAGCGCCCTTGTTGGACGTCAGTTCCGCGATGACGGTGCCGCCCGAGAGCGCGTTGTTGTTGTTGGCATCGCGAACTGACGTGTTGGAGAGCACGAACTTGAGGTCCGGGGCCTTCTTCGTGGAGAAGTCGGCGGAGGTCCGGAGGACGATGCCGCCGTCCACTTCAGCGATCTCGTACGAGCCTTTCACGCGTTCGCTCTTCTTGGTCCATTCACCGCTTGCGAAGAGCACCTTGCCCGGATTGAAGGGTGCCGCGCCCCAGAAGATGCCGTACTCCTCGCAGTGGATCGCCACCGACACGATGTCCTTGAGTTCAACGGAGTCAGGAATCTTGAACGACTGCGCACCCTCGTGCGAGTCGAGCAGCTCGAGAACAGTGCCGGAGGTCAACACGTTCCGCTTCGTGATCGAGTCCACCTCCCGCTGCGAGAGGATGATCTTGAGGTCCGGCGCCTTCTTCGTTTTAAAGTCGTCGCCCAGACGCAGGAAACGCTCGCCGCTCTCGAGTTCCTCGACGAACCAGTGCCCTTCGATCGCGTTCTTGCCCTCCTGCCAGAGAGTGCCCGAGTAGAGAACCGTGCCATCGCTCTGGTCGTATGGGGCGGCGGTCGCGGTCGCTGAGAACATCGTTAGCAGCGCGCCAACGAACGTCACTATCAGGGTGTGCTTCTGCATCGGAGTGTGCTCCAGGTCGTGGTGTGCGGTGCGGATATGCCATCCGCTCGATGAAGTGAGCGTTCACCAACACCAAAGAATTCAGAGATCCTGTGGGAATACTGAGCGCCGGTTACACGGGCGTCGGCTCGAGATCGAAGTACTCCAGCACGAACGCGCGCACGTCCTCGGTCTTCGTGAGACGCACGATCTGGAGCAGGCGGTGTAGATCGCGCTGGTGCTTGGCCTCGATCTCCTCGGGTTCCACCGCGTCCTGATCCAGCGGACGCGCGAAGCGGTACCGCCCCGTGGTGTCCGGCCCCGCGTACACGGGCGTCACCACGCCCAGACGCTCCAGCTCGATCAGCGCGTACTGCACCAGCCCGCTCTGACCCGACTTCCCGAGCGCGTCGATCCGCAGATCGTCCTCATCGAACTCCACCTCCGAGCGTCGCTCGGCGGCGGTCGCGACGCTCACCATCACGTCCGCCGATGGGTTCTGCCATCGGATGAACTCCTGCTGAATCGCGAGATCGTCCTGGGCGTACAGGAATTCGCAGCGCGAGGGCTGACCGTCACGCCCCGCGCGTCCGACCTCCTGGTAGTACGCCTCGACGCTCCCGGGCGTCTGCATGTGGACGATGTACCGCAGGTCCGACTTGTCCACGCCCATGCCGAACGCGTTGGTCGCGAGCAGGACGAGCCGCTCGTCGGGGGCCGCCTCGATGAAGCGCCTGTAGACCCGGCGTTTCTCGCGCGGGTCGAGTTTGCCGTGATAGACCTCCACGGCACACTCGGGCATCGCCCTCTTGACGAGCGCCACGCTGCGATCGAGGTCCTTGATGAGCGTAAAGTAGGCGATGCCGGTGCCGGGGTGGGAGGCGGCGACCTCTCTGAGCGCACCGACCTTGTCCTTGTCGTCCCAGACCTCACGCACGTTCAGTGAGAGGTTCGGCCGATCGATGCCCGACGCGAAGAGGGGCATCTCCGCATCGGTGCGCCCGAGCACCTCACGGATGTCCTCGCGGACGGGGCCCGTCGCGGTCGCGGTCAGAGCGATGGTGACGGGGGAGCCCAGACGCTCGCGGAAGGCGCCCACCTCGCGGTACGCGGGACGCAGGTCGTGCCCCCACTTGCTGATGCAGTGGGCCTCATCGATCGCGAGCAAGCGAACACCGCCGGGCACGGCGTCGAGGGCCTCGGCGAATCCGGGACGGTGCATGCGCTCGGGCGTCGCGTAGACGAGCTCGTACTCGCCCCGCGCGATCGCCCGTTGCCGCTTCTCCCGCTCTGCACGCCCCAGCGTGGAGTTGATGTACGTCGCCTTGATGCCCTTGGCGCGCAGGGCCGCGACCTGATCCTCCATCAACGCGATCAAGGGCGAGAAGACGAGGCCGATGCCCGGCGCGTCGGCGTGTCGTGCTTGGAGCACGAGGGCGGGGAGTTGGAAGCAGAGCGATTTGCCGCCGCCGGTGGGCATGACGACGAGTGCGTCGCCGCCCGAGAGCACTCGCTCGACGATCCTCGCTTGGAGCGGGCGGAGTGCGTCGAAACCGAAGCGTTCGCGGAGCACCGTGCTGACAATCCCGTCCATACCGATCTCCCGACGCAGCTCCGAACCAAAGAAAAGGCCGCCCGTGATGACGGACGGCCTTCAAGTGGGCGTAACTGGACTCGAACCAGTGACTTCTGCGGTGTGAAAGTGGATCACACGCCCTGCCTCTCTGCGATTCGCCCTCTGGCCGAGGCTCGTAAGTCCAGAAGTTGACTCGTCTTTCAACTATAACGTGGGCTCACGGCGTGTGAGACGCGATCTGACGAGCGGGACGGAAATCGAGCGTCAGCGGGTCGTTCCGACCCGATCCGATCCCGCGTTTCGAGCGATGAACTCCATTGCTTTGGATGAGAGCCTGTTTGCGATCGGTTGCAGCCCGTGAGTGTCCGAGACAACGGGTTGACGCCTTCGATGAATCACGATAATGTATGTACGGAGTCTGACCAACTCTCTCGCAGTCGGAGAACACCGCCTGCACTCGCCCCCGTCCCACGGAGGCTCGCTTCGGCCTGTATGACCGTTGCGAGAGCGAGTGTTCGTGTTCACCGCGTCCGCCCGGACGCCGCACTTGCGAGGGTCAGACATGCCGCTCGAACAAGAAGCCCTGATAGACCTCGATGATGCTGTCGAGGTCTACGAAGAACGCACGCGTCATCGCCCCAACCGTGCGACGGTCTTTCGCCACGCTCTGGACGGGATTCTGTCCCCCGCTGGCGAGCGGGTGTACCTAGAGCACATTCGAGTCGGGAGACGGATCTACACGTCTCGACAAGCGATCGAACGCTTCTGGGTCGCGTCGAGCAACGCGTCGAACCGTCGAGCACGCTCACGAACTCGAAACGAACGCTGCCAAGCCTGACCGCGACTTCACGCGGTCCGACGGTCGGTCTGCGTCACTCAACGAAAGGGCTGCACCGGGACAGTTGGTAACACCCGATGCAGCCGAGGTACTTAGCAATGGATTCTAGCGACGAAAACGTTGCGATTCCCGTCATCGACCGACGAGGCGAGGAGTTCAGCGGCACACGATTCCCCGAGGACTTCTTCGTCTACGTCGACGAAGAACCGGGCTACTACGAGTTCGATCGCGGCACGATCGAACTGCGTCCCACTCCCGGCTCTGACAACCAGTTACTCGCTTATTGGATCGAGACGGACAACCCGGAACACGACGGGGCGGAACGCTGGACCGGCGAGCGATGGTGGAAGCAGGAGCGTGTACGCCGTCAGATCGAACGCGAGATCGCGGAACGCTCGCACGGCGGGAAACTGGTTCTCCCCGAGTCGAGCCCATCACAGTGGGCAGAGATGTATCTGACGGTCAATCACACGTCGGTACTCGGCTACGGAGTGACGATCAGAACGCTCGTCTGGTGGCAGGGATCGTTCTGGGAGTTCGATCGGGCGAAACGGCAGTACGTCGCGGTTGAGAGCGAGACGATGCGTCACCGGGCGTTCCGGTTCCTCGAACGAGCGGTGTGTCGGTACACGAGCAAGGACCGGCGGGTGTCTCACGCGGCGTTCGATCCCGAACCGTCACAGGCTCGCAAGCTCGTCGAGGCACTGGCCGCGAAGTGCGACCGCGAGATGGATCACGCTTCTCGGTTCTGGCTTCACCCGACTTACCGAAAGGACATGGGCGATCCGACGGAGATGCTGGTATTCGAGGATCGTGCCGCTCGGGTCAACAACTGGCTCGGCGAAGCACGGGCTGCTCGTCATCGCGGAATCGTCTGGGTGCGGGATGAGAGTCTGTTCTGCACCGAGGCCCTCCCCTACCCGTATCCGGGCGACGATGACGGATCGTACGAACAGCCGCGTCCGCAGTTCGTGGCGTGGCTCGAAGATCGCTTCGGGCATGATCCGGGACAGATCGAAGTCGTACAGGAGTGGTTCGGGCTGTGTCTGACGAACGACACTCAGTTTCATAAGGCTCTGTACGTCCACGGACCCGCTCGCTCGGGCAAGTCCACGCTCGCACGTCTGCTCAGCAAGCTCGTGGGCGAGTACAACACCGCGACGCCGACGCTTCGTTCACTCACCCAGCAGTTCGGACTCTCGCCGCTCGTAGGCAAGCCACTTGCGATCATGGCCGATGCGAAGTTCACGGTCCGCGATCAGAGCGTGGCGACCGAGCGGCTGAAGTCGATCGTGGGCGAGGACACGATTCAGATCGAGCGAAAGTACCGAGATCCGCAGAGCGTGCGGCTCTCCACCCGGTTCGTACTGATCTCGAACGACCAACTCGATCTCCGGGATGACTCGGCAGCGTTGGCAAAGCGGATGCTGTGCCTGACGATTCCCCGCACGTTCTACGGAAGCGAAGACCCGACGATCGAACTGAAGCTCGAACGGGAGATGCCGAGCATCTTGATCTGGGCGATACGGGGTCTCGCGAGACTCCGATCACGCGGCCGCTTCGTCGAGACGTCGCTGATGAAAGCCGCTCGCTCTGAGGCCGAAGAAGCGGGCTCGCCGCTCCGGGGATTCGTCGAATCTCGGCTCTCGGTCACAGACGATCACGACCCGCGACGGGCTCCAACGTCACGAGACGTCTACGACGACTACTGCGAGTGGTGTGTCGATGCCGGGGTTGACCGGAAGGCGATCTACCACTTCGTTCGCGAACTGATGGTCGCCGAGCCTCGCATCCGTAAGACCCGCCAGACGTCGGGCGAGCGACTGTATCTGTTGACCGGGATCTCGCTTCTCAATCCCTCGTCAGACGCTCGCGTCGGGAGGCTCTGATGGTGGTGCTCAGATCACGTCTAGCACTCTCTGTGCTTGCTAGTCCGTGCTGGACGGCTGGACGGATTTTCCGCTCGGGGCGTCATCGAACGAGCGTGGAATGTCTCCGGATGACGCCCCGGACGCCGAATCCGTCTAGCACCGTCCAGCACGGACTAGCAGTCGGACGGAGTGCTAGACGTACGTTTTTCCGCGTTCAGAGCCTCCCAGCCACGATTCCGTCTAGCAGACCAGCAGAAGTCTCAAAAACTTTCTCAGCCAGATAACAGAGGAAAGAAGAGAGCGAGACGGCGGATCTGCACGCGGAACACGCTGAGAAATGTTTTCGCCGGAACTGCTGGTCTGCTAGACGGATCGGCCCGGATCACCCTCGAAGTCCCGCCCGTCGTCACGCCCATTGACAGGGACAGACGACCAATCTTGCAACTGAGTGCATACACGAAAGGACAGATATGCAGACGAACGACACACGCCTCGAGATCGATGAGAAGCAGATACGAGAGTTCCGAGACGCGATCGCTCGCAAGATCCCGAACGAAGCGGCCGTACTCGAATACCTCGACCAACTGACATACGACGCAGCGTTGAAGTACCACGATCAGTTATCTCCGAACGAGGTCACGGCCTCGACGCTCTGGGCGACAGCAGATCGATTCAGCGGGCGAGAGCCCATGCAACGCGTCGACGCCACTCAGGGCGTCACAGACGCTCACACCGACGCTCTGACGCGTAGCCCTCGACTGCCTGATGATCAGCGTGCGACGAAAGCCGGATCTCGGATCGAGGCCCTACGTCGCCGGACCGACCCGATCGAACTGCTGCGGATGCTCGCGTACGAACTGATCATCGCGAACCGTGAGTTCACGCCGCTCGAACTCGCTGTCACCGAATACCTGGGCCTCTCCCAAGTCGATCTGTTCGTGCCGTCCGAACCGCTCATGGAACTCGCGGGATTCGAGGGCCGAGACCCCTCGTCGCTCGACGACAACGAGGCGGGGAAGGTGCATCTCGCAGCGTTCATGTACTCGGTGCTCGACCTCGAACGTCGTACGCCGACGTCGGATCAGCTTCGGCAGTTCGACGTCGAGTGCGATCGACTGCGAGGGGCATTTCAGATGCTCCCGTGCCGCGATTCTCATGGCTACTATGATTCACGGCAATAATCGATACCCTCACTGTTCCGTCAAAGGAGACACGTATGACTCAGATGACTCAGATGACAGGTCAAGACATTCGACAGATCGCCGCGTTCGGCGGTCACGGCATCCCGCAAGACGTGCCCGAGGAATACGAGTCGCGACCAGAGGCGGCGAAGATCCTCCGCTTCGTCGCGGAGAACCTCGGACGACTCGACGGGCTGATCACAGACTTCGACGACGAGGCCGAACGAGTCGATCGCTCTAAGAGCTTCACCAAGATCGGACGCGAGCAGGAGATGGGCCGCGTCGCTCTGGAGTTCGGGCGTCGAGTCGACACACTTCGCGTTGACGATCAGTTCCTGCCCGCTGCTCGACAACGTCTGGCGATCGAACAAGAGCGTGTGGGCGAGAGCCGAGGGCCGGGGCTCTCGTTCGCCGATCGCGTGGCACTCAACATCGCGATCCGTCAGTGTCACGAGATCACGCCCGAGGCCGAGATCATCGGTCCGTACCGCTCGATCGCAGAACAAGCGATCGAGAGCGGGGACGATCAGACACTCGAAGCGTTGCTGGGCGTACCGGCTTCGATCAGCCCGTTCGAGGACGAAGATCGACAGGAACTCATCGACAGTTGGAACGCCGCTCGCTCGCCAGTGCAGGCACGACTGGTCGCGGATCTTCGACGGGCGATCTCGGCTCTCGAATCTCGGCTCCGCGTCGTCCGCACCCGCATCGCCAGCCGCACCGGCACGAACGACCCGCTGCGTCAGGTAGCGAGCGGCGGGAACGCGTGATGGGCGACTCCGATCAGATCGAACAGTCTGAGTCGCAGACGCTTCGCGACGATCGCGGTCGGTTCGTCAAAGGCACGCGAGGCGGACCGGGCAACACAACCCCGAAGAAAGTCGCTCGCCTGCGGTCGAAGCTCATCGAGTTCGTCGAAGAACACGACGCTCTGAATCACATCGTGAGCCAGCTCATCCAGATCGTGATAGATCCGAACGAACACCCGCTCTCGCGGATCAAAGCTGCGGAAGTCGTGCTGTCGTACACGCTGGGCAAGCCGACAGAGGGGCTGGACGTCATCGCAGAGGTCGAAGCCCTGCACGCTCGACTCTCGCTCGACAGCCCGACCATGTCGTTCAGTCAGACCGTTCGCCGGGGCTTCCTCGCGGGTGACGAATGAGCGTCGCCGCGATCGCGAAGAAGCTCCGAGCGGAAGCCGCTCGGCGTGCGAACGATGCCGAACGCGTGGTCAAACTTCGTCTCGTCATGTGCGAGGCACTCGCAGGCATGGAACTCGTTGAGGAACTCGACGCGTGGAATCCCCCGACTGTCAGTGAGTGCCAAGTCCTTGCACGTCAGTATGTCGATCGCGTCGCGAACCGCATGGGCGACGTACCGCAGCACCCAGACGCACCGACATTGCTCGATCAGATGGCCGAGCGTCTCGCTCACCAGTTCGGAGAGCCTGCGTGACAGTCCAACGCTCTGAACTCGCGGTGCTCGGCACACCGGGCGTGATATACGCACACGACGCGGGGGTCGCGTCGTACAACCTGAGACAATCCAGCAGCGAGCTACTCAAGTACGTGTCAGAAAACGATCTCTCTGGCAATCCACAGAACGACGATCACGCCAACGACGCCGTAGAAGAGTTTGCCAGCTTTGCTAGTCGGGTCCAGCATCTCAATCCAAACGGAATCCCGTCCACTGCCTGCTCCGCCCATCAGTCATCTCCAATGTCGGTACGAATCCGCGAAGAACCAAAGGGCTCCCAGCGTACACCAAGGGGAGTCAGTGGAATCGCCTGCGAGATCGCGGTGGAAAAGTACGACTGACCAGAGAACCACCCTCGCGGCTTCAGATCCATCGAAAGCGATGGACGCTACTCGGATCTCGTCTCTCGCCCCGACGCTCTCGCTCGCTCCCTACGGGATCTCGTTCGAGACGACCCCCGAGTAGCTCGATCGCTCGCGGACGCAGCACAAGACGTCTGAGACGCGGGAATCACAATCTGATCAGGGCCTGCGTGCGGCCCGTCTCCTTTCACGACCCCGTTCGATCTCCGAGCGGGGTCGTGTTGTTTTCTGCTTGCCCCTCTCAGGGTTGACTCTAGAGTCAAGTGAATGACGTCAATGTGTATTGACTCCCGACCCGATCGCGAGGCCCAGAATGACGAACGAGATCACGTTCACCACCGCAGAACTCAGGCGACTGGCGTTGCCGGGAATGCGTCCGCTGCCTGAACGCGACCCGGTTCTCGCGTACTTCAACTCGCTGACGTCAGAGAACTCTCGCGACGGGATGACCAAGGCACTTCGATCGGCCCTACGGATCATTCTCGAACGACCGATCATCAAGACCGAGAGCGGGCGAACTGTCGTGTCGGTAACGACCGACGAGCTTCACGAGTTCCCGTGGGATCAACTGACGCCCGCCCACGCAGCCGCGATCCGAGCGTCGATCGCGGCCTCCGATCTCTCGACCGCGTCGAAGAACAAGATGATCAACGGCATACGCGGGGTCATCAAGTCCGCGTGGCGTCTCGAACTCATCGACGGCGAACGCTCGGAACGCGTGCGTGACGTGCTCAAGACGATCAAGGCCGTGTCGGACGAGCCGTCAGGCCGCTACGTCGAGTGGGGAGAACGCAAGGCCCTATTCAGAGTCTGCGGACGTGACGACACGCCTCGGGGTGCTCGCGACGCGGCGACGCTCGCCCTGCTGTGCATCGGGCTCAGACGCTCGGAAGTTCGCTCGCTGAACATGAGCGACTTCGACCCCGCGACCGGGCGACTCGCGATCCGACAGTCGAAGGGCGGTCGGACGCGGAACATCTACGTCGACAACGGGGCACTCGAAGCGATGAAGCTCTGGCTCTCGGTCCGAGGCGACGAACGCGGTGCGTTGATCCTGCCCGTCACCCGCTCGGGTACGACCGTGCTTCACACGAAGAAGCCGCGAGGCAGCACGGCCAAGAAGCCAGCACGGATGACCGACAACGCGATCTACGCGATCCTGAGCCGTCGCATCGACGAAGCGGGGATCAACCCGTTCACGCCCCACGACCTGCGTCGCACCGTGATCTCCGACCTGCTCGACAGCGGGGTCGATCTCCCGACCGTGCAGGCCCACGCTGGGCACGCGAACCCGATGACCACCGCCCGATACGACAGACGCGGCGATCGGGCGAAGCGGAAGGCGGCTGGGACGATCGAGGTGCCGTTTTCGACCTGAGCTATCACGCAGTCTTCTTAGAGTTTCGCCGGAGCGGTATGATTGGGGAGACCACGCCGATCCACGGAGAACCTGTGATGACTGCAAAGATGAAACTCGTTGCCTTCCGAGTTACGACCTACCGCTCGGTCGAAGACAGCGACTGGATAGACGCGGACGACGTCACCGCCATGATCGGCACAAACGAGTCCGGCAAGACCAACCTCTTGCTGCCGCTGTGGAAGCTCAACCCGGCGAACGAAGGGGAAATCAACCTCCTCTCCGATGCCCCGCGAAAGGACTACAGCTCAATCCGAAACATGGAGCCGAAGCCGGACTTCATTCATGCTCGCTTTGAACTAGCCGAAGCCACAGCCAAGATGGTAGCGATACAAAGTGGCAGGCCGATTGAAGAAATCCAGACGGTCGAAGTCTGCCGCGACTACGACGGTCACTACGGCGTTCACTTTCCCAACGCGAATGAAGTGAATGCTGTTGAAGCAGCGGAAGTGGTTGGCCTGCTTCGTAGCGGCCACTCCGAGATCGAGGGTATGCAGCCGTCAGGTAAGTCAGACACTGAACTCAAGGCCGCACTGATCTCCGCAGTCTCCTCTGCACTCGAACAGGCATCTCAGCATGAGGGCGACTTTGACGCCGAAGCACTTGAGAGTCTTTCTACGTTTGTAACTGCTGGTGCGATTGAGTCTGCACCCACTCGCTCGACCGTTGCACCGCGATTTGGCCAGCTTGCCGATGCCATCACGAAACTCGTACAGAGGCTCCGCAAGCCTGGGCCGGGCGAGAACGAAAAAGTGACGGAGATGATTATCAAGTGGCTGCCGTCGTTCGTGTACTACTCGACATACGGCAATCTGGACTCGGAAATCTACCTCCCGCACGTCATCGACGACCTCGATCGAGACGACTTGACGGGCAAGGCCGAAGCCCGAGCACGAACACTCCGAGTGCTGTTCAGCTTTGTGCAGCTCTCGCCGCAGGAGATTCTCGAACTTGGTCGCGATTGGGACAGTCAAGGTCAGCCAACACAGGAGCAGATCGAATCACTGAACGAGAAGAAGAAGGAACGAAGCGTCCTTCTGCAATCAGCCAGTACTACGCTCACAGAAAAGTTCCGCGAGTGGTGGAAGCAGGGCGAGTACCGCATCAGATTCGAGGCTGACGGCAACCACTTCCGCATCTGGGTTTCAGACGACAAGCGGCCAGAAGAGATCGAACTAGAGGGTCGCAGTACTGGGCTCCAGTGGTTCCTAAGCTTCTATCTCATCTTCCTTGTCGAGAGCAGCAAGGCTCACAACGGAGCAATCTTGCTGCTTGATGAGCCGGGACACTCTCTGCACCCGATCGCCCAGAACTTCTTGTCGGAGTTCTTTGAGAGCCTCGCTGCATCGAACCAGCTTCTCTACACGACGCACTCACCCTTCCTCGTCGACGCCGACCACCTAGATCGAGTGCGTGCTGTCTTCGTTGATGATGATGGGCATACGAACGTCTCGTCGAATCTGCGGGCCGGACAAGTCGCAGCCAAAGCCAACTCGATCTATCCGGTGCACGCCGCTCTCGGCCTGAGCGTCTCTGACACGCTGTTTCAGGGATGCAAGATCGTCATCGTGGAGGGGCAGTCCGATCAGCTCTATCTCAGTGCGATCAAGACCGCACTCGTATCACTCGGCAAGTATCAGCCAAAGCAGGAGTTGCTGTTCGTGCCAACATCGGGGGCGAAGGCGATCAAGACCGTTGCTGCGATTCTGAGTGGGCGTGAAGGCGATCTTCCGCACGTCCTCTGCGACGCCGACCATGCAGGACTAACTCTCGCGAGCACTCTCCGCAGCAGCCTCTACAGCGATTCCCAAGCCTCGATTCACACCACCGGCGATCTTCTGGCGATAGAGAACACAGAGGTTGAAGACCTGATCCCTGCATCGTTCGCCTCACCGACTCTCGACCGTTATCTCAAGGGGCCTATCGATCGGCCGTTCACCCTGTCTGAAGATCGACCGATCGTCCCGCAGGTCAAAGAGTACGCCGAAGCCAACGCGATCGAACTATCGAAGGGCTGGAAGGTGGAGGTCGCGAGGCTGATGAAGTTGCGACTTGCTGCCACAGACCTCAGCACGAACGATTGGACGGAGGCCGTGAGCATCTGGGTCAAGCTCTTTGAGTCACTCGATCCAAAGAGTGCATCATCATCGAACGCAAAGCCCATAACGCAGGTCGAGCGGCTGCCGAACCAGACGGCGGCAGAGACCAACCGATCGTCTTGATGTCTCAACGTTGACAAGACCCGTTCACAGACTGATCCTTGGCACCTGTCAACACAGTTCTACTTGTTGAGCAACCTGCGATCTCGTCGCCTGCGAAGCGTCGCAACTGCCAAGACCATCGACAGCGGACCAAGCGTTCCGGTTGACGGAACGATCGAGAACGCGACCAGATCGAGGTTCGCATTGTTGTAGTTCGACGGGTTGTCGCCGGCCGCTAGCACGAAACTCGCGGTGATCCTCGCCGAGCGAGAGCCGAGCGGCACGTCTCCCGCGATGTCACGGAACTCCGAGAAGTTCCTGAACCCAACGAACGTGAACCCCTCGTCGTTGACGAGTCCCGCCTGCGGCTCGGTCGGTCCGACCAGCATCGCGTCACCGACGATGAGCCCCTCCGAATCGAGAAACTCGATAGTGACCATCGTCTGGTCGGCTTCGCCACAGCATCCTCGCAAGCCGTCGGGGGAGGGCCGGTTGAACGAACCGAGCCAACCCGACAAATCGAATCGTGCTTGACCCTCGTCGATGAGATCGCTCGCGAAGTCCATCGAGATCGTCTGAGTGATCGATGTTCCCGCGTCACCTCCGAAGAGCACCCACTCACCGGCGTTGGGCGGAACGTCGTTCTCGTAGTTCGGTGAGGGCTCCCAGAAGTCACCGGTGTAGAGATCGAGCGACAGTGTGCCCGACTCCTCCCAGCCGACCAAGTCTGCGAGTAGCCCAGTCTCCGTGATCACGGGCGGAGGGCCGTCCGACCCTTCGAGTTCATCGAACGACTCGAAGCTCCCGTTGATCACGAGATTCTGCCCGAGCATCGGGCTTCCGTATGCAGCGTGCGTTGCCACGAAGCACACAGCTATGGCGATTGACACGAGTCTGGACATGTCTTCCTCCGTGGACGAGAGCGGCAGGTCACGCCGTCTGTTTCAGGAGCAAGTATACGGATTCTGTGCTGTTCATCAACTTCGATGATCTCGTGAGGCGTCGCGAGTTCTCGGACTCGTTTCTAACTATTGCTTATATCCGGCGGGCGACGCGACTTGCGTTCATGCCGACTGCTTGTGGATCACACACCCGATGTCCACAGTCGGGGGGTGCAGATATCTCTGGGTGGTCGTAATCGACTGGTGCCCGAGCTTGAACATCCCACGCTCGATGCCCTCGTTGAGCACGATCTCGGTCGCGGCGGTGTGACGCAGGTCGTACGGCGTCCACGCACGGACTCCCGCCTTCTTCACCGCACGTCCGATCGATCGTCCAAACGTGTCTTTCGTCCACGGTCGGTCTGCCGGTCGTAACGGGTTCTCGGCCCGACGAGCGTCGCGTGAACGATTGCACGACAGATACGACTGACGAGCTTCGCGACGGGCGGATGCTCGCTCGGCCTCGCTCTTTGCGGGCGTGAAGATCAGTTCGTTCGCCCGGCAGTCGTGAACGTACGGTTCGAGAATCACGACTCCCGCTTCTGGGATCTCGATCCGACGTTCGTACCCGTGATGCTCGGTCTTGTGATGCTCGGGGCGGTAGATCCAGACGTCGCTCGTCTGTTCGATCGCACCGGGTGTCATCCCGAACAGTTCGGACGGTCGCATCCCGGTCAGACGCAAGAGCATCACCATGTCGCGGAGATGCTGGGTCGGCAGGTGCGGGAGTGTCGCATACAGATCGCTGATCGAGATGAGCCGGATCTGTCCCTCGGTTCGCGGACGCCGGGTCACGATCAGCGAGCGTCGGCTCACGCTCTCGACGTCCTTGAGATCGTTCACGACGTTGCCTAGTTCGGGAAGCCGACGCTTGTGCATCTTGTTCGCGTGCTTGAATGCCGCTCGGATAACGGCCATCCGCCCGTTGATCGACGAGAAGCAGAGACGCCCGCTCGCGATCATCTCGTCCCGGATCTGCCGCAGGTGCTGATCGCGGAAGGACGTGGCGGGCATCATCCCGAACGCCTGACGGTGCGGGTCGAGAAACGCCCGGAACTTCTTGATCGTGCCCTCTGTGACCGGTCGCTCGACGTCACGCTCGCGGTGACTGACGTACTCGTCGAAGACGTCATTGACGGTCAGGCTCGGTTCTCGGCTCTCGGACCGCCCGAGCGAGCGATTGACGTCCGAGTCGTGGACGTACTCGTTGCGGCGACGCCGCTCGGCAGAGCGGAGATCCCGGATCTTGAGTTCGTCCCGGCAGCGGGCCTTGATCTCGGACACGGCCTGTCGATCGAGCGGCTGACGACCCCGGTCGTTCCACTCTGTCATCAACGCGTAGTAGACGCGTGACGCGAGCGGGCTCGGGCGGTCGTTCTCGCGGTCCCACGGACCGAGCGTGATCCGAGAACTGGCGATGCGTGCGACAACCGCCGACCCGTTCGCGTGGCGATACGGCTGCGGATCGCCCTTGGGCTTGCGGAGGACTTTCTTGACCGGGATGCGTCGGGACATGGAGGCTCCTTAGACGTCACGCAGGGTCGAGATCAAAGATCCGACCCGTTGCAAGACTTCATGAGCCTCCACATTGGGAACCTGATCCCGCCGCAACACGCGGCGGGATCAGGGCTTAGAGAAGTGGGCGTAACTGGACTCGAACCAGTGACCTCTGCGGTGTGAACACAGCGCTCTAGCCAACTGAGCTATACGCCCGATCCGCGACGACCCAACGGGCGGACATCGCAAGTGACGATGGGAGGACTCGAACCTCCGACCTGAGGGTTATGAATCCTCCGCTCTAACCAGCTGAGCTACATCGCCGACGGGAGAATCCCCAATTGCTCGGGTCAACTCCACCAGACGGGATTGTAGCCCGTGTCGTTTTGCCAGTCATCAGCAAGCCTGAGCGAAATCACCCGCCAAATCCCGCCATTCGCCTACGCCCGAATCCGCGGCAGAAACCCGCGAGATCAGCCGCAAACCCGATGGACAACGCGATCGCGGATCGGTCGCACCGAGTCGGGGCCCGGATCGCAAAACGCCGTTCAGACGACGGGCGAATAGGACACGTCGTCGTCGTTCGGGATCACCAGCGAGGACGGCAGATCCGCCTCGGGGTACTTGCGCCGGATCGCTGCTGCCACCAAACCCATGAACATGGGCTGCGGACGCAGCGGGCGGGCGGTCAGCTCGGGGTGGAACTGCGCCGCGACAAAGTACGGGTGCGTGCTCCTCTTGATCCCCTCGGTCGCGCCCTCGGGGCGCTCCTCGGCACGCGGCAACTCGAGCGCCTGCATGATCGAGTATTTCGGATGGCGCCCGCAGAACATCAGGCCAGCCGCCTCCAGGCGCTCGACGTAGGAGGGATCGACCTCGAAGCGGTGGCGGAAGCGCTGGCGGACGGTGTCCTTGCGTCCAAAGAGGTGCCACACGACCGAGCCGGGCGTGAGCAAGACGTCCTGCCCGCCCAGTCGCATCGAGCCGCCGAGCTGCTCGATCTCCTTCTGGCCCGGGAGCTCGGAGATCACCGGGTCGCGCGTCTCTGGGTCGAATTCTGTGGAGTTCGCCTCGACGAGGCCCATTACGTGTCGCGCGTACTCGATGACCGCGACCTGGAAGCCCAGGCAGATCCCGAGGTACGGGATGCCGCCGACGCGGCAGTGCTTCACGCACGCGATCTTGCCCTCCACACCACGCTTGCCGAACCCGCCTGGGACAACGACGGCTTCGAGATCCGCGAACTTCGCGCTGACGTTGTCGTTCGTCAATTCGTCCGTGTTGATCCACTGCGTCTCGATCTCGCACTTCAGGTGCGTGCCGCAATGCTCAATGGCTTTATCGATCGAGGCGTACGCATCGCGCACGGAGGCGTATTTGCCGGCGACGCCGATGCGCACGTGGCGCGACTTGGGCGCGTTCATCTTGCGGACGTGGGCGACCCATCGCTCGCGGGCACGGTCCTCGAGCGCCATGTCCACGCGGTCGTGCAGGCCCAGGATGGACAGGATCTCGCGGTCCAGCCCCTCCTGGCGCATCGCCTCGGGGATCTCGTAGATGCTCTTGCGATCGTGCATGCTGAAGACGCGGCGCATCGGAACGTTCGTGAAGAGCGCGATCTTCTCCTTCACGCTCGCGGTGATCGGGTTGGTCGCGCGGCAGGAGATGATGTGCGGCTGGATGCCCTGCTCCATCACGCGCTTCACGCCGAGCTGCGCCGCCTTGGACTTCTGCTCGCCCAGCGCCTCGGGCTCGATGATGTAGGTGAGGGCGACGAAGCAGACGGCGTTCTCGCCCTCCTCGAAGGCGAGCTGGCGCAGCGCCTCGATGTAGACCACGTTCTCGTAGTCACCGACGGTGCCGCCGACCTCCACGAAGACGACGTCCGCGGGGCGTTCGCCGTCGCCGTACATCGCGAGTTCGCGGAGCCGGCGTTTCACCTCGCCCGTGACGTGCGGGATGAACTGGACGTCGCGCCCGAGGTAGTCGCCCCGGCGCTCGTGACTGAGAATGTCGTGGAAAATGCGCCCGGCGGTGACGAAGTTCCGCTCGGTCAGGTTCTGGTCGAGGATGCGCTCGTAGGTGCCCAGGTCCATGTCGCACTCGGTGCCGTCGTCGAGCACGAAGACCTCGCCATGCCTGAAGGGATTGAGGGTGCCCGAGTCGATGTTCAGGTACCCCTCCATCTTGATCGGCGCGACCGTGAGGCCCTTGTCCTTCAGGAGTTTGGCCACCGAACTCGACAGGATGCCTTTGCCCAGCCCGGACATGACGGTGCCGAGCACGACGACGTACTTGTGCCGACCGCGCCGGTACCCCTCGGGGACCGGTGAGTAGAACTCGGTGTTCGTGGTCTGCGCCGCCGCGCCGCTGAGCAGACCCGATCCCGAGCCGCCCGAAGGACTCGCCGCCTCGCTCCCGTCCCGCGAGGTGGCCTGTTCCGGGAAGTCGGTATCGAAGGACATGAAAGTCGAATGGGGCATGTCTGATCGTACCACCCTCGCATCACGCGCGCCCTCCCCCTGATTCCGGTCAATGCTCAGAAGGATGGTCGGACACCCTCGCCATCTACCTCCGATAAAGTGTGACGATGATCCCAGGCTCCACCCGCGAACGCGTCATCCAGAAGACCCTCGAATACCTCGATAGGCCCGCTGTGGTGGGCTACGAACAGCCGTTCCTGGACTTCATGGACCGTGAATTCACCCGCTTGGGTTGCGAGACCACGCTCGCCGATCGCCACCTGGAGGCCAACTGCCCGGGCGAGCGGCACGAGATCATCTGTGTTCACGCGGACCGGCACGGGCTCATCTGCACGGAACCGGGCATCTGCGAGTACGCCGCCTGGATCGCGCGTGATGAGTACGCCTCGGAAGACCGCCCGACGTCCCCCGCGCTCGCCGTCCGCGTCTGCACACGCTTCGTGGACGAGCCGGTGCTCGCCTACGACCCGGAGACGGGGGCGGCGCTGGCCCGGGCCGTCACACGCTCGGCCAAATACGTCGAGGACGAAGCCAAGCTTGTCTTCCCCGTCCCTGAATTCAAGAAGCTGCCCATCGGCACTCCCGTCTGCTTCCGGCGCCAGACCGTCCTCGACCACGAGATGCTCTCGGGTCAGATCGACAACGCCGTCTCCGCGGCGATCGCCTTCACCCTCGTCGAGCGCGGCTTCGAGGGGCGCATCCTCTTCACCACCGAAGAGGAGATCGGGCGGAGCTGGATCCACGCCAAGGCGTTCCTCGACGACAAGGACATCCGCACGGACCGGCTCATCGTCCTCGATACCAGCCCCTACCCCGAGTCTGCGGCGATCGACGCAGGCCTCGTCGTGCTGCGCCGGCGCGATGCGCACGCGGAATTCAACGCCGAGTTCGTAGAAGAGCTCGCGCAGACGTGCGAGCGTGTGGGCGTGCCCTACGAGTACAAGGACGCCTACATGGAGCGTCGCAACGCCGAGCGCGAAGCGGCGGGGGAGAACCGGCTCTCCATCGGCAGCACCGAGCTCGGGCGCCTGATCACCGCGACCGAGGGCGAGATCACCGGGGCGACAATCCAGCTCCCGACCTTCGGCTATCACTCCAACAGCGAGACGACCTCCACCAAGGCGATCGAGCACGTCATGCGGGTGCTGGGCGAGGTGCTGAAGCTCGAACTCCCCTAGCCCTTCCGGACTCGCTCGACGAAGGCCGCGTACTGCTCGGGCGTATCGATGCCCGGGTGTGCCGATTCAACCAGAGCCACCCCGATCGAGTACCCATGCTCCAGCACACGCAGCTGCTCGAGTTTCTCCGCGCGTTCGAGCGGCGTCTCAGGCAGCGACGAGTACGTGCGCAGGAACCCGGCGGTGTAGACGTACAGGCCCACATGTCGGCTCGGCGTCACGCCTCCATCGCCGTCCCGATCGCACGGCACCGGCGCCCGACTGAAGTACAAAGCACGCCCACGGGTATCCGTCACCACCTTCACCACGTTCGGATCGCGGAATCCGGCGAGATCGCTGATCGGTGAGGCCAGCGTCGCGACGTGGGGCGCATCGTCTTGCCGCAAGCGGGCGACGCCGGCGTCGATGACCTCCGGCTCGATCTCCGGCTCATCGCCCTGCACGTTGACGACCACCGCCTGATCATCCAGGCCCAGCAGCACCGAGGCCTCGTGCATGCGCGAGGTTCCGTTGGGATGGACGCCCGTGAGCACGCCCTCGATCCCGTGCTCCCGGACCGCGTCGATGATGTCCTGATCCTCCGCAGCGACCACGACGCGGGACACCGTCTCCGCGCGTGCCGCGGCGTGCGCGACGTGTACCACCAGCGGGAGACCCGTGTCGTCCTTGAGCGCTTTGCCCGGGAACCGTGTCGATCCCATCCGCGCGGGCACGATCACGATCGCGCCGCTGCTGCTCACGCCTGCTGGCTCTTGAGGGATTTCAAGAGCGTCTGGGCCTGCTCACGCTGGTCGCGGACATCCTTGAAGCTGATGCGCCGGCTCGCGAGCCAGGCCGCCAAGTCGAAGGCTTCCTGAGCCGCCTCGAGGTCGGTGTTCTCTTCGGCCTGTTTCCTGAGCGCGAGCATCAACCCGTACCGCAGCTCGAGCGCCAGGTCGTCGGTCTCGACGGGGTGGTCGCTGATCGCCGAGCGGTAAGCGTTGATCGATTCGACCGCGAATCCCATCGCGCCGAAGGCCTCGCCGAGCGCCTTGTTGATCGCGGCACCCATGCCGCCGGCGCCCTGGGCCTCCTGCAGCGCTTCGACCGCGCCCTCGTGATCGCCAACTTCCAACAGGCGTCGCCCGAGCTCGTACCGGAGTTTGAGGTCCGTCGGGTACTCCATCACGCGCTCTTTGTACTGCTCGATCTCGAAGTCGAGGAGCTGCTTCTTGCCCGCCGCGACCTTCCGCAGCAGCTCTTCGTTCTCGGGCTCGGCCTTGGCCTTCTCCACCATCGCGCGGAGACGGCGACGCCCGACGCGCATCTGGATATCGCCCGCGTCCTTCTTGAAGGCGTATGAGCCGGTCGTTTTGTGCATGCGCGAGAAGAGGTTGATCGCCGCTTTCTCGTCGTCGGGCTGCCCTCGCTCGAGCAGGAACCGCCCGAGCTTCTTCGCGGCAGCGGGGTCCTCGGGTCGCTCGTTGTGGTCCGCGATCGCCGACTCGATCAGACGATCGATCTCCGCCTCACTCTTCACCACGCGTTCGGCGCTGTCGAGGTCACGCTGTTTCTCGGAGTCGCGCACGTTCGATCGGAAGCCGCCCGCGGCGCCCGTCTTGTCGTAGCCGCCCGAGGTCATCGTGCTCTCGGCGGACATGTTCCGCACCTCGTGCTCCAGCTTGCCGTCCGTGGGATCCGCCGCCATCGCGCGTTCGCCCGCGATCACCGCTTTGTCGTAGCCGCCGATCGAGGCGAAGATCCGCATGATCGTGACGAACGCGTCCTTCTTCGCCTTGGGGTCGCCCATCGCCCGTGCGAGCACGCGTTCGCCGATCCAGTACGCCGACTCGTCGAGACCGAGCTTGGAGGCGATCTCCATCGCCTTCAGGCCGCTCTGCCAGTTCTCGGGGCGGGTGCCCCAGTTGAGCAGCGCCACCTGGTACTTGCCGATCTCGCCCTTGCCATCGAAGTTCTTGGCCTGCTCCTTGGTCGGTCCTTTGACCTTCGGGTTCGCGTTCAGGAAGCGGGCCGCGGAGCTGAAGAACCGCTCGATGCCGGTCCGGCTCGTCGGGTCCTGCTTGAGGCCCTGGAGCCAGAGCGTCATCGCGTACTCGTAATTCGTCGAGTCGTGAGCGGCCCGAGCGTGCTGGAAAAACTTCTCCGCACCCTCAGGATTAGGGGTGAGCTGCGTGCCGGGCGGATCGCTGGATCCGTTGTCGCCGCCGCTGTCCTTGGTTTTACCTTTTCCGAAGAGGGCCATCGCGCTCCTGCATCCGCTTCTAGTCGGGCCCGGGATGCACACGCGTGCCCCGATCGCCCGGATTGGACATGCTAACCCTGCCCCGACGCCCACGCCAGACGAGTAGACTCTCTCGCCCATGCACGCCGACCCAAGCGCCCCAGAACGCCTCACCATCGTCCACTACCCCGCCTCGGTCCTGCGCGAGCGGTCCAAGCCCGTCGAATCGGTGGACCAGACCGTCCAGGCCGTCGCGCAACGCATGATCCGGCTCATGCACGAGGCCCCCGGCATCGGGCTGGCCGCCCCGCAGGTCGGGCTCCCGTGGCGTCTCTTCGTCTGCGACGTGCCCCCCGACGAGGAGGGCGAGCGGTCTGCCGATGGGGAGCCGCTCGAAGCGACCAGCCGTCCGATGGTCTGCATCAACCCCGTGCTCAGCGATTTCTCACGCGATCTGGTCCCCTACGAGGAAGGCTGCCTGAGCCTGCCCGACATCTTGGGCAACGTGCGGCGTCCAACCGAGGTCACCCTTAACGCACTGGATATCAACGGCGAGGCCTTCTCCATTCGAGCCACCGACCTGCTCGCCCGCTGCTGGCAACACGAGTTCGACCACCTCGAGGGAGTGCTGATCATCGATCGCATGGACCCCGCGGGGAAGATGCGGAACAAACGCG
This sequence comes from Phycisphaerales bacterium, assembly GCA_029260475.1. GTDB lineage: Bacteria > Planctomycetota > Phycisphaerae > Phycisphaerales > UBA1924 > OFTM391. The sequence goes on from JAJDDE010000022.1 coordinate 47,072, forward strand.
CGATCAAGGACCTCGAGTCCGGGGCACGCCTCGCGTGAGGGATGCCCCATGAGACTGGCCTTCCTCGGCTCAGGTGCCTTCGGCCTCCCAACGATCGAGCGCCTGCACGCAGAGCACGAACTCTGCGCCGTCGTCACCCAGCCCGACAGGCCGGCGGGGCGCAAGCGTGTCCCCACCGCTACGCCGATCGGCAAGTGGGCCGAGGCGCACGTCCCCGGGACCCCGCTGATGAAACCCGAGGACGTGAACGCCCACCAACCCCGTGAGATGCTGCGACACCTCGGAGCCGACGCCTGGGTCATCATCGCCTTCGGGCAGAAGCTCTCGCCCGAGCTCCTGGACGGCGTTTTCGCGATCAACCTGCACGCCTCGCTGCTGCCGCGCTGGCGTGGCGCCGCACCGATCCACCGGGCGATCGAGGCGGGCGATAACACCACCGGCAACAGCGTGATCACGATCGCAGACCGCATGGACGCAGGCAGCGTGCTCGCCAGTTCCGAGCGGGCGATCGAGCCGCACCACACCACCGGGGAGCTCCACGACCTGCTTGCCTCGGATGGCCCCGAGGTCATCCTCCGCGTCCTGAACGACCACGCGAAGGGCGAGGTCCGGTACGAAGAGCAGGACGAATCGCTCGTGACGCGCGCACGCAAGATGACCAAACAGGAGGGCACGCTGGATTTCTCGCTGAACGCGCGATTGTGCCGGTGCCGCATCCACGCCTTCAACCCGTGGCCCAGCGTGACGGTCATGCACCGCGACGCGCTGCTCAAACTGCACCGAGCAATCGAATCACAAGAGGCCACAGCCAAGCCCGTCGGGACACTCGTTGATGCGGGGCACGGGCTCATCGCGTGCGCCGCAGGCACGTGCCTACAGCTGCTCGAGGTGCAGCCCGCCAACAAACCGCCCATGCTCTGGGACGCGTACGCGAACGGACGCGGTCTCCAAGCGGGCGAGCGTCTGGAGCCGATGTCGTGAACATGACGCAGCTCCTGCTCGGCTGGGCACGCAAAAAACCGGCCGCCCCGCCGCCCAAGCGCAGCGCTCCACCGCGTACGACGCGCGGCAAGCGCGCGCACCGCCCGATCGATGACCGCTATGACCAGTTGGTGAGAGAGATGCTGGATCGGTACCAGATCCGCGTCCGCAAGTGGCGTACTTCCATGTCCGGCTGCGCATGGGAGGTGCACTACAAGGACGGCACCGTCTCCCGCCTCATCGAATCGCCCCGCCCGCGCGGCCCGATGTCCGCCGCGGTCTTCCTGCACGAGATCGGGCACCACGCGATCGGGCTCGGGGCCTACCGCCCCCGCTGCCTCGAGGAGTACCACGCCTGGGCGTGGTCGCTCTCCGAGCTCGACCGGGCGGGGTTCAGCGTGACCGACCGCGTCCGGGAACGCATGGCGCACTCGCTGGCCTACGCGATCCAGAAGGCCCGCCGGCGGGGACTCAAGAGGCTCCCGCCAGAATTGGAACCCTTCACGCCCGAGAGTCTTACACCACGCGGCTAAAACACCGTACTGTTCCCGTACACGCCGGAATTGTCTGTCGAAACGGACGGACCCTACTGGTGGTTGGCGGCGTATCGGGCAGAGTGTTTATGCAAGGGGCCCGAGGCCCCCGATTTGTTGTGACAACCAGGGAGATGATCCATGACCGAAGGCCATGACGCTATCGCGTCCAACACCCGCGCCGGAGCACGAGGGGTGCTCACCGGAGCCGCGCTGATCGTGATGATCTGCGGCGCCGCGACGGCGCAGGTGCAGCAGGACCAAATCGACCACGTGCCCGTTGAGAACCCGGCGGGCTCGCCGCTGAACCCGGCGCCGGTCTTCACAGTCGCGCCGAACGAGCGTCTGAGCGATACAACGCTGTACCTCGCGGTGGGACGCGTCGATACCGCTGCGCGCAAGACGACCGAGAGCTTCGCGCAAGCGCTCCTCGACGCGCACGAGGACGACCGCATGGTCATCCAGCTCGACGGACCGATGACGCCCGAGCGGAAGACCGCCCTCGCGGACGCCGGTCTCGAAACACTCGGCTACATCCCGACCAACGCATTCATCGTGCGCCCGAGCAACGCGGACGCACAGAAGGCCCTCGCCCTCGACTTTGTCATCTGGCACTCGACGTTCGAGACCGAATGGAAGACGAGCCCCGAGCTCGGCCTCCGCACCTACGCGACGCCCGAGCGTCAGCAGATCGATGCCGATGGCGGCGTCGTCGTCAACGTCACGCTCTTCGATGATGCCCCCTTCGCCGACGTGCTCGCGACGCTCAACAACGTCGTGCCCAACCTTGGGCACAATTTCACCGAGCGTTTCGGCGATACCACCGTCTTCACGCTCACCGTGGACCGCGCGGACGTCCAGACGCTCGCGACGCTCCCGGAGGTGCAGTTCATCGAGGAAGCACCCGAGGTCACGCAGCGCAACGCCACGACCACATGGATCGTGCAGAGCAACGCCAACAACCAGACCCCGATTCACGCCCAAGGCCTACGAGGCGAGGGGCAGATCGTGGCGGTCTCCGACGGGCGAGTGGACGTGAACCACTGCTGCTTCGACGACACAGTGGCCGTCGGTCCCAGCCACCGCAAGATCGAGGCGTACAACACCACGCTCTCGTCCTTCGACTTCCACGGCACGCACGTCGGGGGGACCGTGGTCGGCGACAACGGGGCCGCCGGTGATACGCGCGGCATCGCCTACGAAGGCCGCATGGTCTTCGACGACACGCCCAACTTCACCGACAGCGCCATGTACAACATGGGCCAGACGCACCACAACCAGGGCGCTCGCGTCCACACGAACTCGTGGGGCAACGACGGCACCACCGCCTACGACGGCCTCTCCCGAGGCATCGACCGCTTCAGCCACGACTTCGAGGACTCGCTCGTCCTCTTCGCGGTGACCAACGGATCCATCCTCCGCAACCCCGAGAACGCCAAGAACGTGCTCGCGGTCGGCGCCAGCCAGGACGCCTCCAACCAGGACGCCCACTGCTCCGGCGGAGACGGTCCCACCTCGGACGGTCGTCGCAAGCCCGAGATCTACGCCCCCGGCTGCGGCACAACCTCCGCCTCCGTGGGCACCGCCTGCTCCGTGAGTTCGCTCACCGGCACCTCGATGGCCTGCCCCGCGGTCGCAGGCTGCGCGATGCTCGTCCGCGAGTACTTCGAGGACGGCTTCTACCCCACCGGCATCGAGACCCCCTCCAACAGCCTGACCCCCACGGGCGCACTCGTGAAAGCGACGCTGCTCAACTCGACGGTGGACATGACCGGCGTCGCCGGCTTCCCCTCCAACCGCGAGGGCTGGGGGCGTGTGCTGCTCGACAACGCGCTGTTCTTCATCGGTGAAGACCGCTCGATC
>JAJDDE010000023.1 GCA_029260475.1 Phycisphaerales bacterium
TGTCGCAGGATCGAGCGCAGCGCGCTGGAGAAGTCCATGCCGATGTCGCTGTTGGTCTGCACCTGGCGGACACCCTCGAGACGGATCTCGACGGGGTCTTCGATGGTCATCACGTTGCGGTCCGGCTGGTTGAGGCGGTGCAGGGCCGCGAAGAGCGTGGAGGTCTTGCCCGAGCCGGTGGGGCCGGTGACGAGCAGCAGCCCGTGCGGCTTCTCGAGCATCCGTTCGAGCGTCGCGATGTCGTCCTCGCGGATGCCCAGCGGGGCGAAGTCGAGGATCTCCGCGTTGGGGCGGAGCAGGCGCATCACCACGTTCTCGCCCGCGACGGTGGGGATCGTCGAGAGGCGCACTTCGAGCTGCTGCCCGTGGTGGGCGAAGCGGAACTTGCCGTCCTGCGGGCGGCGCGTCTGGGTGAGGTCGAGCTTCGCCATCACCTTGAGGCGCTGCACGATGGCGCTGTGCGTGTTTAGGGGCGGGGCCTGGCGTTCGCGGAGGCGCCCGTCGATGCGGTGGCGCAGCTGCACCTCGCGCTCGGTCGGTGAGATGTGGATGTCCGAGGCCAGCGCATCGGCGGCGTCGTGCAGGATCTGGTTGACGGCCTTGACGATGGGCTCGTCGCCCGTCGTGAGCTCGACGTTCTCGTGAACGGCTTTCCCGCCCTCGTCGGAGGTCAGCGCGTACGCCTGCCCGATGAGGCGCTCGATGGCCTCGCGTTCGCAGACCACCGCGTCGATCTCGCGCCGGAGTACCTGGCGGAGCCGGTCGATCGCGCCGAGGTCCATCGGGTCGGTCATCCCGACCGTCGCGACGCCGCTGGAGACGAAGAGCGGGAACGCGGCGGCGCTCTCGGCGACGTTCCGGGGCAGCAGCGAAGCGTTGTTGATGTCCACCGAGTAGTGCTCGAGGTCCACGAACGGGACCTCCATGAGCGACGCCTTGGCGAGCGCGATCTCGCGCTGGGAGGCGATGCTCTCGCGTTCGAGGGCCTCTTCGATCGTGCAGGCATCTGCCCGCGACCGCTCGGCGACTACGCCGGAACGCTCCGCGTCGAGCATGCCCTCGTCCTCGAGGAACCGCAGCAGGAAGTCGGCGGGACCGATCATGCGAGCCCCCCGGCGCTGAGACGTTCGACGGTCTCTAGCGTCTTCTGATCGGGGTCCACGAACTGCACGCCCGTCGCGTAGGAAGGCGTGCGGTCGATCATGCTGGTGCGCCGGACGATCGCACGGCTGCTCAGCAGTGCGCCGTTGCCGTCCGGGTCGGTGATCGAGACGTCGATGATGGCGCCGCGCGGGAAGAAGACATCGGACTCGAAGCCCAGCCCGCCTTTGCCGATGTCCACGAGCACCGCGTCCACCCCCGCGGGGCCGACGGGTGCCGAGTCGCTGAAGCGCAGTACTTCATCATCCAGACGCGGCACGCTGATCAGGGCGCGCATTCGCACGTCCTGACGCTCGTCGCGTCTGACGATCAGTCCATCTCTGGCTTCGAGGGTCATCGTGTCTGCTCCGTGGGCGCGGCGTGCGCTCACAGGGAGCAGGTTCGGACGTTACCCGTCGCAACATGAGTTGCGTTGAGGGGCAACCCTTCCCCCATGATTTAAAGGTTCGGGTGGCGCGTGTCCCGCGTCCGGATAATGGCTAGTCCATCACCTTTGACGATCGGACGGCCTCCGCGGCCTCGACGCCGTCGATCCGCGCCGACGCCGCATCGATCGGCGTGGGGGGCTGTGGGTAGACGCCGCTGCGTTTCAGCTCGAGCGTCTGCGTGGGGAAGGCGAAGTCAACGCCCAGCCTCGCGGCGAGGCGGAGGATCTGCATGTTGAGTTGATGGCGTGCCGCGCACTCGGCGGTCCAGTCGGGCACGCGGAAGAAGATCCACATCAGGATGTCCAGCGAGTGGGCCCCGAAGTCGCGGAAGTGGACCTGGATCTCGTCCTTGCGTGTGTCGGGGTGGGCGCGGACGAGCTCTCGGAGGCCCTCGACGAAGGCCTCGATGCGGTCGGGGGGTGTGGAGTAGAGGACGGAGATCGTGGTCTTGTAGCGCCGGTACTTGCGCATGCCGTAGTTGTCCACCTTCGCGCGCACGAGCAGCGCGTTGGGGACGGTGATCAGCGAGTTGTAGAACGTGCGGATGCGCGTGGAGCGGAACCCGAGGTGCTCGACGACGCCCTCGATGCCGTCGATCTGCACGTAGTCGCCCGCGTTGAAGGGGCGGTCCAGGATCACGGCGATGGAGCCGAAGAAGTTCTCGACCGTGTCCTTCGAAGCGAAGGCGATCGCGGCGCCCGCGATGCCGAAGCCGGCGATGAGGCTGGTCACCGGGAGCGAGAGGCTCTCCGCGACCGTCAGCAGCGCGAAGGCGAGGAGGATGGTCTTCGCGCTCTTGCGGATGAGCGGGACGAGCAGGTCATCGAACTTCGTCGAGGTCTTGATCGCCCGGCGCTGGAAGTACTCGCTGACGAGGTCGATGAACCGGCTCAGCGCCAGGAAGAGCCCGAAGAGGGCGAAGATCTGGGCCGCGACGCGCAGGATGCCCTCCGCCTGCGTCGGCATGTCGAGCATCGGCAGCGCGTAGTACAGGAGCGCACCGGCGGCGGCGAGACCGAAAGGCTTGGCGGCCTTCCTGACGAGCTTCGCCGAGTCCCCGGGCGTGCGCCCGTCCTCGTGCTTCTTCAGGTACCGCCGGATGATCCACATCGACGCGAGTGCCACCAGAAGATCGAGCATCCACGCGATCACGATGAGGGCGGCGAGCGAGGCCCACTGGTACAGGCCGACGCCGAGGACCTCCGTGTCCACCATGGAGATCAGGCCGAAGTCCTCGAAGAGCTGGCGCAGGAAGTATTCGTCGGGGAAGAGCAGCGTGTGCAAGCGGCTCGCCTTCGAGATCGCCTCCTCAGTGAACCGCCAGTACCCCTTGGGCCCGACGACCAGCGGCAGGTTGCGGTCGTCGATGACCACGCCCGTGACCGAGGACACGTCGATCTTCCAGTCCACGATCGAGGCGGTTTCGGTCTGCCTCAGCGTGTACAGACGCAGGAAGTCCGCGTTCCGGTCGCGCAGCTCCAGCAGCACCTCGGCGATGCGTCGTGCATCGCGCACGCCCGCGTTGTCGAAGGCGTTCTGCGACTTCTGCGGCATGTATTTCAGCAGCGTCTGCACATCCGCCTCGCGGTTGCGCAGCACCGTCTCGGCTTCGCTGAGGAAGAGCTCGACGGAGCCGCGGGGCGACCTCATCGCCTCCGGAAGCGCCTCGCCCTCGCTCGCGGTCCCACCGCCCGTGACGCCACCGTTCCCGGTGATGGGGTTCGGGGGCACCAGTGTCGGAGTGGTGATGACGGGCTGCGGGGCCGCGGTGCTGGAGTCGCCCGTTGATGTCGCGCTGGTCGGCGTTTCGATGGGCGTGACCGGGGCGGGCTGCGCCGGCACCACGTCCCCCGTGCCCGCCCGCTGCTCGCTGGGCGGCGGGCCTGTCTGCGCGGACACCGCGGGGGAGAACAACCCCCAGCAGAGTGCCAGGAGCAGGGCGTACGGGATCTGGGATCGGCGCGTCATGGGCCCCGATCCTACGCGCTCAGAAATCCCGTCGCTTGAAGATCCAGCAGCAGATACCGAGGATGATGAGCTCGAAGATCACAGACGTACCGATGACCCACCCGGTGCTCCGGGCACGGATCTCATCTGTCGAGCGCTGCTGCGGGCTTCGCACCTTGGAGGGGTCGGCGGGCGCATCAGCGTCATCGTCGTCGAAGCGCACTTCTTCGGCTTCCAGCATGCCCGGAAAGAGCTCGTTGTAATCGGAGGTATCGATCATCCAGCGTTCGAGCAGCGCGATGGTTTCGCCCGTCTTCGGCAGGACCGTCTTGGCACCAAAGACGTAACCGTGCCATTTTTCGATGGCCGGCAGGTCTTTCGACGCATCTTCGGCACGTTCCTCGGCGTTGGCGAGGCTGCTGCGCGCGTTGTCCAGACGCTTCGAGGTCCGCGAGTCTCCCGCGTCGCCGGCGGCCTCTTCTTCCTCGAGGCGGATGACGAGCTCCGCGATTTGGTTGGACTGGTATTCCATTTGCGCCGCGGCGTACTCCGCCTCGTAGGCCATCTGAGACTTGACGCCGAGCAAGATGCCGTCTGACATGTTCGCGAGGAAGATCAGGAACCACAACAGGCCCGTGATCAGCACTGAGGTCAGAGGCGACTTCGAGATCAAACCCACGAGCGCACAGATCGAGAAGAGGTAGCTGAAGAAGAGCGTTACCAGCGGGATCGCGAGCAGGATGCGCCACTCCCAGTCGCCCGTCCGCAGCCCGATGACCAGGAGACAGCCGATCGCGAAGACGCCGACTTGCAGCGAGACAAAGAAGAGGCCCGTGACGTACTTGGTCAGGAAGAGGCGCACGCGCCCCATGGGCTTTGAGAGCATGGTGTCGATCGCGCCGCTGGAGACCAGCGAGGGGATGATGCCCGCGGTGGAAATCAAAGCGATAATCGCTGCGACCCAGGCGAGCCAGAAGTTGATGCCGACCTGGATCATCCAGAAGGTGTAGAAGAGCGAGGGCGGGATGCGTGCCGCTTGCTCCTCTGAGCCAGGTATCGTCCAGCCGGCGAAGTGGATGCCCGTCTTCGCATCCACGCTAAAGAGCGCAAAGATGACGACGACGAGCAGCGAGAGGCCCATCGTGATCCAAAAAAGCTTCCGCGCGTGCAACTCGCGGAACGCATCAACGAACATCGCCCAGGTCTGTGTCAGAATCACGAAGTCGTCCTTTCGTTCTGCACCGCGCCGACGGTAGCGTCCTCGGCGACCGCGGCCATGAACAGGTCTTCCAGGCTCGGGCGGGTCTCGAAGAACCGGCGGACGATCGCGCCCTCGGCCCTCGCGGCGTCCAGGACATCCTGCGACGTCTCGGGCGTGGCGCCGTACAGGCGGATCACCGTCTTCTCGTGCTCGATGCGGTGCGACACCGTGCCGCCCAGCTTCGAGGCGAGGCTCGCCGCGACGTGCTCTTCGGTCAGTTCGATCTCCACGCGGCGCCCGTCCTCGGTCAGTTCCTTGATCGTGCCCTGCTGCACGACCCGGCCCTTGTGCATGATCGCGACGCGGTCGCAGACCTGCTCGAGCTCGGTGAGCATGTGCGAGTTGAGGAAGACGGTGATGCCGCGGCTCTTGAGGTCGCGGATCATCTCGCGGATGTCGCGTCTGCCGCTGGGGTCCACACCGTCGGAAGGTTCGTCGAGCAGGATGATCTCGGGGTTGTTCATGAGCGCCTGGGCGATGCCGATGCGCTGGCGCATGCCCTTGGAGTAGGAGCCGACGCGCTTGTCCGCCCAGGCCTCCATGCCGACGAGCCGCAGGTTCTCCGTCGCGCGGGAGTTCCTGTCGGTGCCCTTCACGCCCGCGAGGGCGGCGACGTACTTGAGCACCTGGGCGCCCGTGAGGTACTCGGGGAACTGGTGATGCTCGGGGAGGTAGCCCACGCGCCCGAGGATGTTCTTGTCACCGATCCGGGCGCCCAGGATCGTGCCCTCGCAGGCGTTGGGGCGGACGACGGTCATCAGGATCTTGACGAGCGTGGACTTGCCGGCGCCGTTGGGCCCCAGGAGCCCGAAGCAGGAGCCGCGGGCGACGGTGAGCTGCGCATCGCGGAGGGCGCGGACCTTGCCTTTTTTGTAGGTTTTTTCGACGCGCTGGATATCGAGCGCTGGTCCTTGAGCGTCCTGGATCATGCCGTTCTCCCGTGTGAGCACCCGACAGGCGAGACGCGCTGTCCGAGCGTTCCTTCTTCCGATTCCGAGCCCTCGCGTTGCGGGGCCGGCACACCCTACCATCGGGACCCATGTACCCGTCCCTCCGCGAATTCGTGCAGGCCTTGGATGACGCGGGCCACCTCGTGCGCATCGATGAGCCGGTGTCGCCCCTCCTCGAGGTCACGCAGATCGCCGACCTCGTGAGCAAGTCGCGGGCACCGGGCCCCTACAGCGCCTCCTCGAAGACGACCGACCCGCGCTTCCACGATCGGGGCGGGCACGCTCTGCTCTTCAACGACATCGAGGGCTGCGACTTCCCGGTCCTCATCAATGCCTACGGCTCCTACAAGCGCACCGAGATGGCTCTGGGCTGCGCCGACCACCGGGGCTTCGAGGGCGTGGGGGACACGATCGGCAACCTCGTCAAGCCCGAGCCGCCCCGCTCGCTGGGCGAGGCGATCGCCAAGGCCCGTCAGTTCGCGCCGCTCCTGAAGATCGGACCGAAGCGGACAATGAAGGAAGGGGCCTGCCAGGAGGTCGTGAAGACCGGCGGGGAGATCGACCTCACGCGCCTGCCCATCCTCCGCTGCTGGCCCCTCGACGGCGACCTCGGCGCCGTCGGCTACCCGCCCGACACGAACGCCGGGATTCCCGGCATCGATCCGCAGCGCCACGACCTGCGCGGGCGCTACATCACCCTCGCCGGCATCCACACGATCCACGCCGAGGACAAGGACGCCAAAAAGCCGAGCAGCCACAACGTCGGC
>JAJDDE010000024.1 GCA_029260475.1 Phycisphaerales bacterium
CCCGAGCGCCCCTTCGAGCTCGAGATCGGGTCCGGCAAGGGCACCTTCCTCGCCCAGCAGGCGCAGCTCCAGCCCGAGTCGAATTTCCTGGGCATCGAGTGGGCCCGCGAGTTTTACTTGTACGCCGCCGACCGCATCCGGCGCAACCGTTTCGAGAACGTGCTGATGCTGCACACCGACGCGACGCAGTTCCTGCGCTGGCGCATGCCCGATGAGGTCTGCGAGGTCGTCCACCTCTACTTCAGCGACCCGTGGCCCAAGCCCCGCCACCACAAACGGCGTGTGGTGCAGGACGCCTTCCTCGAACAGGCCCACCGCGTGCTCAAGCCGGGCGGCGAGCTGCGCATCGTGACGGACCACATGGACTACTGGGCTTGGATGGAAGAGCACTTCGACCGCTGGACCGCCCCCGACCACACCCCGCGGTTTGCACGCAAAGAGTTCACCCGCCCGGAGTCAGCGGGCGAGGGCGAAGTGGTCGGCACGAATTTCGAGCGCAAGTACCGCGTCGAGGGCAGGCCCTTCAACGCGACCATCCTCGTGAAGGCGTGACTACTGGGTGGCCGTACACCGCGAAGCGGAGTGCGGATCGGATGACCCGAACGCTCGACTCCGCAACCCGCTGCGCAGGTTTAAGCGACCATTTAGGCCTCAATCTCGGGCCGCTTTGGGTGCAGCCAATCGATGTGAAAGAACTTCCCACGCGCGTCGTCGATGCGCTCGTAGGTGTGCGCACCGAAGTAGTCGCGCTGCGCCTGCAGCAGCTTCGCGGGGAGCACCGCGTGCCGGTAGCCGTCGTAGTACGACAGCGCCGAGGCGAAGGCGGGGATCGGCACGCCGCCCATCGACGCCGCGGCGACCGTCGTGCGCCACGCCTCGCTCCCCTTCGTGATCTCGCCCGCGAAGTAGGGATCGAGCAGCAGGTTCGCCAGCTTGGGGTCACGCGCGTAGGCGTCGGTGATCTTCTGGAGGAAGCGGGCCCGGATGATGCAGCCGCCCCGGAAGATCGCCGCGATCGCGCCGAAGTCCAGATCCCAATCGTGCTCCTTGGCGGCGGTCGCCATGAGCTGGAAGCCCTGCGCATAGGAGCACACCTTGGCGCAGTAGAGCGCCGAACCCACCGCGTCCACGAAGGCCTGCTTTGACCCGAAGAACTTCTCGAGGATCGCCGGCGCATCGTCCATGCCCGGGCCGCTGAGCGTCTTGCTCGCGGCGACGCGCTCCTCCTTGATCGCCGACATGAATCGCGCGAAGACCGCCTCGGCGATCGTCGGCGTCGGCGCGCCGTAGTCCAGCGCCGCGACGGATGTCCACTTGCCCGTCCCCTTCTGCCCCGCGGCGTCCATCACCACATCCACAAACGGCTTGCCCGTCCGCGGATCGTTGAACTTCAGGATGTCCGCGGTGATCTCGATGAGGAAGCTGTCGAGGTCGCCCGCGTTCCACTTGGTGAAGATGTCGCCGCACTCCTCGGGCGACATGCCGCCCATGCCTCGCAGGAGGTGGAAGGCCTCGCAGATCATCTGCATGTCGGCGTACTCGATGCCGTTGTGCACCATCTTGACGAAGTGGCCCGCGCCGTCGGGGCCGATGTAGGTCGCGCAGGGCTCGCCGCCCGTGATCGGCTTGCCGGGCTGACCGCCCTCGATTGGCTTGCCCGTCTTTGCATCCACCTTCGCGGCGATCGCGGTGAAGATCGGCTCGATGAGCGCCCACGACTCCTTCTTACCGCCCGGCATGAGCGAGGGCCCGAAGCGCGCGCCCTCCTCGCCGCCGGAGACGCCCGACCCGACGAAGAGCAGGCCCTTCTCGGTCAGCGCCTTCTCGCGCCGGATGGTGTCGTCCCAGTGCGCGTTGCCGCCGTCGATGATGCAGTCGCCCGGCTCCAGCAGCGGCACGAGACCCTCGATCACCTTGTCCGTCGGCCCGCCGGCTTTGACGAGGATGACGATGCGCCGAGGGCGCTTGATCGCCTTCACGAACCCCTCGAGCGTCGGCTCACCGACGAGCCCGCCCCCCAGGTCGCCGAAGACGCCCTCGGGGTTCTCGCCGACGAACGCGTCCATCTTCGAGGTGGTGCGGTTGTAGACCGCGACCTTGAAGCCGTGATCGGCCATGTTGAGGGCGAGGTTCTGGCCCATCACGGCCAGCCCGATCAGCCCAACGTCCGCAGTGGCTTCGCTCATGCCGGCAGTCTCCTGAAGAGGGTGGACGCCCCGGGAGGGCCGGGACGGTAAAACACTTTACCGGGATGAGGCGGGGATGGTGAAGGTGGTGGAGATGTCGCGGGTTTCGTGCCAGATGGCTTGGGGGTGGGGCGTGATGGTGCCGCCCGGCCCGAAGAATTGGTGGCCGTGCGTACTGGCAAGACTCGGGAGTACATACAAGTGCACTCGTGCGGTAATCGTGTGCGTGCCCGGCGGCAGTCCAGCGATCGGGTGCTCTTTGTAGCCGTAGTAATGCTCGCCCGGCGACTCGCGATCGTATAGCGGTTTCCCGTTCTTAATCACGAAGTAGTCCTCGTGCGCATAGGAGAACCAGTCTGCCGAACAGAGTCCCGTCACCGGTTGGTGGTACGAGCCGCCGTTGATCTGGAATCCAGGCGACACTACATCCGGGTCGACGTAGATTGTGTTGGCGTACTCCTTTGTGATGACGCGTGGTTCGACAAACATGCCGTCCTCGCTTACGACGGCCTCAAGCGTCATCTGGATGGACTCCCCATAGAACCGGTCGAGAGCCGCTTTGCTGAAGACGCCGCTCTGGAGCGCTTGCTCGAACTCACGCCCCAGCCCGTACGGCAAGCGTGCCGGCTTATTGCGCTCGTTCACGATGTCATCCATGAACGCGTCCGCTACTGACTGTGGGATGGTCCGATTGACAAAGAGTTCCTTGTAAGCCTCTGCACGCATCGAATCGCCCCCGTTGCTGACGAGCCAAATCAGCGTGCCGACGGGTGCATGTCGGTAGAACGTGCGTTGCAACGGACCGCCGGCGACGTACACGAGCGCGGTCACCATGATGGGGAGCAACCAGTACCACCTCTGGTGCATCACACGATACGAGCGCTCGTATGTTGCGCCTTTTCGCCAATAAACAGCGATGTTTTTATTGAAAGACTGCCACCAGCGGTTCCCGCATTCAGGACAGAGACGGTTGTCGTTCGCCTCTTCCTCCGGACGCGGGTAGCCGCACTTCGCACAGACGATCGGCCCCGGCTCGCCTTGCATCTGCTTTTGATAGATCCGAATGACCACCGCGTACGCGCCAACAATCAGAAGGAACCCGATGAACGCGAACCAGTCTTGAAGGAACGACAAGAGAGCCGCGATCGCGATGATCGGAGTCGCGGAGCAGACAACGGCCACGATCATCGTTTTTCGCTCATACTTTTTGAGATCGGAGCCAGTCGCACTCATCTTGCGTCGTTCAAATACGTACAACGCCACCAAACTCGCGATCATGGTGACTGCCACTGCAATCCCAATGACAAGGAACCAGATCACGCCTGCGTCCCCACAACGCGCCCCGCTAACCACCACCCCACCAACGCCGCACCCAGCCCCAGCACCAGGTTCAGCCCAACATTCAACGCCGCCGTGCCCCAGCGACCGTCCTGCGTGTGCCGGATGGTGTCGAAGGCGAAGGTGCTGAAGGTGGTGAGCCCGCCCAGGAAGCCGACGGTCAGCGCGAGGTGCAGCTCTTCGCGCATATCCGCTCGCCCGATCGCGTACGCGCCCAGGAAGCCGAGCGCGAGGCAGCCGATGACGTTGGCGACGAGCACGCCGTGCCCGAACTGGCGTCCGAAGAGCGCAACGCCGCCCTCGTGCAGCCCGTAGTGGCAGAGCGTGCCGATGGCGCCGCCCAGGGCGATGAGTGCGAGCTTGGTCAGCACGGGCGTGCTCCGGGGATCAGTGGAAGCCCTTGGCCATGGAGATCAGGAACTCGGCGTTGGTCTTGCTCTTGGAGAGGCGGCTCTTGAGGAGCTCCATCGCCTCGACGACGTTCATATCGCTGAGCACCTTGCGCAGGCGGTAGACGAACTCGAGCTCCTTCGGGTCCAGTAGCAATTCCTCGCGGCGTGTGCCGGAGGCCGCGATATCGATCGCGGGGTAGACGCGCTTCTCGACGAGCTTGCGGTCCAGGTGCAGCTCGCTGTTGCCGGTGCCCTTGAACTCCTCGAAGATGACCTCGTCGGCCTTCGAGCCCGTGTCCACGAGCGCGGTGCCGAGGATGGTCATGCTGCCGCCGTCCTCGATGGCGCGGGCGGAACCGAAGAACTTCTTCGGGCGCGTGAGCGCACCCGAGTCGATGCCGCCGGACATGATCTTGCCGCTGTTGGGCTGAGCAGCGTTGTACGCACGCGCCAGACGCGTGATGGAGTCGAGCAGGATCACGACGTGCGAGCCGAACTCCACGTACCGGCGCGCCTTCTCGATCACCATCTCGGCGACCTGCACGTGGCGCGACGAGTCCTCGTCGAAGGTCGAGGCGATCACCTCGACGCCCTCGGACGTGTTGCGCCTGAAGTCGGTCACTTCCTCGGGGCGCTCGTCGATGAGCAGCACGAGCACCTTCACGTCCGGGTAGTTCGTGCTGATCGACTGCGTGATCTTCTGCAAGAGCACCGTCTTACCGGTGCGTGGCGGCGCGACGATCAGCGCACGCTGGCCCCGACCGATCGGCGCCACGAGGTCCACGATGCGCGTCTCGATGTTCTCCGCCGACGTCTCGAGCACGAAGCGGTCCTCGGGGTGCAGCGGCGTGAGGTCCTCGAAGATCGGCAGGTTCTTGGCACGATCGGGGTCGTCGCTGTTGATCTCGTCGATCTTCAGGAGCGCGAAGAACTTCTCCTCCTCCTTGGGCGGGCGGATCATCCCGCTGACCTCCATGCCCTTGCGGAGCGCGAACTTCTTGATCATCGTCGGCGACACGTACACGTCGTCGGGCGAGGCGATGTAGCTCGTCTCGGGCGAGCGCAGGAAGCCGTAACCCTCGGCGAGGATCTCGAGCGTGCCCTCGCCGAACATGATCTCGCCGCCGTCGGCGCGGTTCGTCAGGATCTTGAAGATCAGCTCCTGGCGCGGCAGCTTCTGCGGGGCCTCGATGCCCTCCTTGGTCGCGAAGGCGTGGAGCTCGTTGATCTTCATCTTCTGCAGGTCGGCGATGTGGACCGCCTTGCCCGCCGCCTTCTCGTACTCCTTCTCGGAGACACCCTCGAGGAGCGTGATGGCGTCCTGCATGAGCTCTTCGTCGTTCGGGAGCAGGTGCGAGGGGATGTTGCCGGCGAGCATGCCCTTCTGGATCGGGTTCCCGCCGCCGCCGCTCTTGCCGCCGCTGCGGTTCTTCTTCTTGCGCTTGGCGCTGCGGCTCTGCCCCTGACCCGGCGGGTTGTGGCGCGGCCCGCCCTGGTTCTGGTGCCGGTCGCGGTTCTGGTTGTTGTTGTCGCGATTCTCCCGGTTGTCCCGGTTGCCGCGCTGTCGCTGCTGACCGCCTTCACGACCGCCACCCTCGCGCTGGCCGCCCTCGCGTTGGCCACTGTCGCGCTGACCGCTGTCGTGCTGACCGCCGCCGCCGTCTCCGGAATCGGAGGAGGCCCTGGGCTCGCTCTGCGGCTTGGACTCGGGCTTTGCCGGCGCGGGGTGCTCTGTGCGCTTGCGCGGAGCCGCGGGTGGTGGGGGCGGGGGCGGCGGGGAGGCCATCGCCATCACCTCGGCCTTTGAAGCGACCTTCTTGGTCGTCTTCTTTTTGGTCACCTTCTTCTTGGTGACCTTGCTCGTGTCGTCGGATGCCGTGGTCGTGGACTTGGCCATGAACGGTCTGCTCGCAGTGTGTGTAGAGAAAGTTCCCGGGCATTCAGAGATCGGGTGCGCACACCTCGTGAGGTGCGACATCGCCCGTGACCCGCCCGGCGGGGGCCATTGTGCTCACAGAAAGAGCGTCGCATCGAGAACACGCGCTCGACCGCCGACTTCGCCGGCATGCAATCAGAGCGGTGCGTGATGGATCAGGGTTCGACGGTGTGCGGCTCGGATCCCCGGCGCACACATGTCTCCGCACACAGTAGTACAGCGTTCTGTGTACCGAGTCAAGCCGAAATCGAACGCCGCACCGCCCTGAACACCCCCTCCACAGACGCCCGCAGGGCCTCGTCATCCCCGTTATTGATGATCACATGATCGCATCGCGACCGTTTTTCCTCCAGCGGCATCTGGGCCGCCTCGCGCCGATCCAGCTCCGCCTCGTCCCAGCCACGCGTCGTGACCACGCGATGGAGCCGCACCGCGCGATCCGCGTGGACGAAAACCGTGGCGTCGCACTCCGCGTCCAGGCCCGCCTCAAAGAGCAGCGGTGCATCGATGATCACCCCCGGGGCCCCCGCGGCAGCGGCCTTCTTGATCGCCTCGGACCGGGTCAGATAGATCAGCGGGTGGATCAGCGCCTCCAGGCGTACCCGCTGGTCCGGCTCATTGAAGACGATCGCCGCGACTTTCGAGCGGTCGATGCCGCCCTCCTCGTTCAGGATCGCATTCCCCCACCACCCGACGAGCGTGCTGATCACCTCGGGCCGACGCAGCACCGCCCTCGCCTCGAGGTCGGAATCCACGACCACGCAGCCCACTGCCCCGAATTCCGAGGCCACCCGCGATTTCCCGGAGGCGATGCCCCCCGCCATCCCGATCACAACAGGGCGGCTCATCGGTACACCCGGGCGTGAGAACCCGCTACGCTCAGTGTTATGGCAAAGAAGAAAGACCTCAGCACGCTCGAAGCCTACCGCGAGAAGACCCGGGAAGCCCAGGATCTCGCGACCGCCGCCGCCAAGGAGATCCGGGAGGCCGCCAAAGAGTGCCTGGATGAACTCAAGCGGCTCTCCTTCGAGTACCAGAAGCTCACCGGAAAGTCCCTCCCCGAGACGCAGATGATCTTCCGCCCCGGCGCACCCACGGTCTCCTCCAATGGCGAGGCCAAGCCCCGGCGCAAGCGCGGCAAGCTCGACGGCGCGTACGAGGGCATGACGCTCCCCAACGCCATCACCGAGGCGCTCAGGGGCAAGAAGAAGGGCATGAAGGCCGCGGAGATCGCCGACGAGATCGGGGGCCAGCGTGCCTCGATCGCGGTGGCACTCTCCAATATGGCCAAGGACGGCGCGCTCGAGCGCGTCGGGCGAGGCCTCTACACCGTCGCCTGATCGCGACCTCCCCTCACCCGAAGCCGCCGTGCCCATCCTCCCGCTCCCGCAATTCGAGACAGACCTCCAGGAAGCCGACCGCGAGGCCTACGAGCGCCTCCAGCCGCCCAAAACGATGGTGGTGCGCTTCGGCTCCATGCGCCTCATCGGAGAGTTCCCGTACAACGGCGACACCACGCCCGGCTGCGGCTCCAAGGTCGTCGCGCGCACCCATCGCGGCACCGAACTCGGCGAGATGCTCACCAGCACCTGCCCCAACTCGGGGTGCGGCAAGTCCGTGTCCCGCAAAGAGATGCTCGAGTACATCGAGAACTCCGGCGGCAGCGAGTACCCCTTCTTCGAGGACGGCAAGGTCCTCCGCGTCGCGACCACCGACGACATGCACGCCCAGCGCCGCATCGATGAGGGCGCACGCGAGCGCCTCACCGTCGCACGCCGGCTCTTCGAAGAACACAAGATCGACGCGAAGGTCGTCGAGGTCGAGTCGATCATCGGGGCCGAACGCGTCACCGTGTACTACACCTGCGAGGCGCGCATCGATTTCCGCGAACTCGTCAAGGAACTCGCCCGCGCCTTCGACGCGCGCATCCAGATGCACCAGATCGGTGCCCGCGATGAGGCACGCCTCGTCGCCGACTTCGAGAAGTGCGGGCAGCACTGCTGCTGCAAGCAGTTCCTCAAAGTCCTCAAGCCCGTCTCCATGACGAGCGCCAAGGTCCAGAAGGCCTCGCTCGACCCCCTGAAAATCTCCGGTCGCTGCGGACGCCTCATGTGCTGCCTCCGCTACGAGGACCAGACCTACAAAGACCTCAAGAAGAACCTGCCGCACCGCAAAACACGCGTCGGCACGCCCGAAGGCGTCGGCATCGTCGTGGATTCGCAGATCCTCACGCAGCTCGTCCGCGTGCGCCTCGAGGACGAGAACCGCGACGTAGCCATCCCCGTCGAGGAGCTCTGCACACCCGAGGAAGCCGTCGAGCTGATGAAGCAGAAGCGAGCCAGCGACCCGATGCGCGGCCAGTCCCCCGAGAAGGTCGCACGCCGGCTCAAGGACCCCAAGCGCCGCCCGAAGGACGACCAGCAACGCGGCTTCCGCGAGACCTCCCAAGCGGAGAAGGACGCCGCCGGGAGCACCGACGCCCCCACCAAGAAAAAGAAGCGCCGGCGCAAGCGCAAGAAGCCCACCGGTGCCGACCAGCCATCCTCCGAATCACCGAACCCGAAGACCGAGCAGCCGCCCTCGAAACAGGCAACACCCGATGCCAAGCAAGAGGGCGCAGCGCAGACGAACAAGAAGAAGCGCCGGCGCCGTCGGGGACGCAAGCCCGGCCCGGGCGGCGCAGAGGGGTCCTCGGGAGCCCCCTCGGGCGGCCCGCCCCCCTCTTCGAACTGACCTCTACTCCCACGCGAGCGAGCACCAACACCGATGGCCGATCAGCACCACCCGAGCTCCGTCAAAGAAACGCTCATCTCCATCATCATCTCCCTCGCGATGGCGCTCGTCGCCAAGGCGTACGTCGTCGAGGCCTTCGTCATCCCCACCGGGTCGATGGCGCCCACGCTGCTCGGTAAGCACATGCTCTACCAGTCCGAAGAGACCGGCTACGAATGGGCGGTGAACCCCTGGGCCTACGTAGACCTGGCCAACGGCACCAACGTGCCGACCGCCATCCAGGCGAGGCAGACCGCCCAAGGCATCGTCACCCCCACCGTCACCGACCCGATGACCACCAGCAAGGTCAACCAGTTGCGTCGCACACCTCGCGCCGGCTACACCATCACCGGCGAGCAGAAGAAGCTCCGCGCCGGCGACCGCATCCTCGTCCAGAAGATGCTCTACGAGCTCTTCGGCCCCGAGCGTTTCGACGTCGTCGTCTTCAAGAACCCCACCAACCCGCGCGAGAACTTCATCAAGCGCCTCGTAGGGTTGCCCGGCGAAGCACTCTTCATCGTGGACGGCGACAACTTCACCGCCGCTACAGTCAACGGCAGCCCCCCGAGCGAGTGGAGCGACTTCGAGATCCGGCGCAAACCCGTCCGCGTGCAGAACGACGTGTGGCGTCCGATCTTCTCCTCCGAGTTCACGCCCCCGAACCCGACCGACGCCGCGGGCATCCGCTTCTTCGAAACACCCTGGGAGGGCGAGGGCTGGACGACCGCAGACCAGTGCGTCTTCACCACCGACCGCGTCACGCCCACGACGCTCACGTGGAACAACAACACCTGGCCCATCAACGACTACAACCCCTACAACGAGGTCGATCCCCTGATGGGCTTCCGGGGCGGTCGCCAGTTCCTGAACCCGGAGCACTACTACCCCGTCGGTGACCTGCGCATGCGCGCGGGTATCGAAGCGCAGGCCGACGGCCTCACCGCCGCCGCGACCATCGTCACGCGCGGGCACACCTTCGAGGCCCTGATCGAGAACGGCACCGCCACCCTTCGCATGCGTCAGGGCGAGAGCGCCTGGACCGTCCTGGGCTCAACAAAGGCCCCCGAGTTCACCGCCGGCAAGACCGTCAACGTCGAGTTTTGGCACTGGGACCAACGCCTCGTGCTGCGCGTCGGAGGCAAGACATTGCTCGACGAGACTTACGACTGGGACCCCTCCGACCGCATGGTCTACAGCCTGGGCCTCCGCCCGGTAGAAGCCGTGGAACGCCCCCGCATCATCGAGGAACAGAACGCCTACGGCGCCGTCGTCCCCACCGTCTCCTGGCGTTTCAGCGGCGCCGGCACCCGTCTCCACCGCGTCGGCCTCGACAAGGACATCTACTGGCGCCCCGACGACACCCGTCGCGGCACCCGCCCCAACGCGCTGGCCATCACCGACAAGCACCAGTACTTCGTGCTGGGCGACAACTCCGCCGCCTCCGCCGACGGGCGCAAGTGGGACCGCATCGACGAACAGGTCGCGAAGATCGACAACACCATCGGCATCGTCCCCGAGCGCCTCATGCTCGGCAAAGCCTTCTTCGTCTACTTCCCCTCGCCCCACAGCATGGGCCGCATCCCCGTCCCCGACCTCGGACGCATGCGGGCGATCAACTGACCGAGAGCGCGGAACGAGGCGCCCCGGCACGGGTGAAACGCGGGTTCGAGGCCTAGCCTTCCCCCTGATCCCACCCCCTTCCTCACCGATCCCGGAGTTCCCGATGGACCTCGACCAACGCATCGCCCAGTTCGAAAACATGGCCCAGGCCGACCCGGACAACGAGATGGCCCACTTCTCGCTCGGCGGTGCCTACTCCCAGGCCGAGCGCTTCGCCGACGCCGCCGCGGCGTACCTCCGCGCCATCGAGGTCAGCCCCGAGTTCTCCAAGGCCTACCAGCACGCGGGCGAGCAGCAACTCCACGCGGGCGACCGCGCCGGAGCGATTGTCACCCTCCAGAAGGGCTACGAAACCGCCTCCAAGAACGGCGACCTCATGCCCAAACGCGCCATCGCCGCGATCCTCGATAAAGAAGGCGTCGAACTCCCCGAGGTCGAGGGCGCCGCGCCCGAGCCCGAGATCGCCGAGGGCGACTTCGTGGACCGCAAGACAGGCCGCCCCGGCACGAAGCTCCCCCGCCCGCCCTTCAAGGGCCCGCTCGGGCAGTGGATCTACGACAACATCTCCAGCCAGACCTGGAACGAATGGATCCCACAGGGCACCAAGGTCATCAACGAGCTCCGCCTGGACCTCTCCAAGGACGAGGACGAGGAGACCTACGACCGCTACATGCGCGAGTTCCTCGAGATCACCGACGAACTCCACGACGAGATCCGGTCCGGCGCCGCGACGAACTGATCGCTAACCCACCATCCCACGCCGGCGCAGCGTCTCGAAGACGAGCGTCTCGATGGGCGTGTCCGTGCGCACGACCGCGTGCATCATCTCGCGCGCCTGGCAGAATTCGCCCAGCGTGGTGAGGTACTCCGTCAGCCGCTGCTTGTAGCGCTTCACCACCTCGGACGTCACCGTCACCTCCGCCGCCCGACCCGTTTCCGCGTCGAGCAGACGCACATCGCCCGAGATCGCCTGCGGGTCCGGCTCCAGTTCGGTCGGCGAGAGCACCTGCAGGCAGTAGGTGTCGTACCCGCCCGCCGTCGCCAACGAGCGCAGGCCCCGCTCGTACCCCTTGGGGTCCATGAAGTCCGACAGCACGACGAAGACGCCCGTGCCGACGCGCATCTTCGCGATCAGCGAGAGCGCGTCGTTGAACCCGCCGCCCTCGCCCACGTCGTGCGCGCGCACGCCGGCGGTGCCCGACGACTCGCGCCCGCGCCACAGAGCATCCATCAGGAAGCCGCCCAGCCGGTGCGCCGAGCGCCTACCACGCAGGTCGGGCAGCCGCTCCACGCCCGCCACCCCCGGCGCGCCGAAGACGCTCACCGTCACGCGGTTCTGCTTCGCCAGCGCGAGGTACCCCAGCGCCATCGCGAGACGCGCGCTGTGCTCGAGCTTCGTCGAACTCCCCCGCTGCGTCTCACCCACGCTCGGCGTATCGCCCGCGTCCATGCTCGCGCTCGCGTCGATCGCCAGGTGCAGGGCCATGTCCTGCTCCTCCTGGAAGATCTTGATAAAGAGCTTGTCCAGCCGCGCGTACACGTTCCAGTCGATGTGGCGCAGGTCATCGCCCGGCACGTAGTTCCGGAAGTCCTCGAACTCCACCGACTGCCCACGCTGCTTGCTCCGTCGCTCCCCCTGGAGCTTCCCGGGGAACATACGCCGGGACCGGAGGTCCAACCGCTCAAGACGGGCCATCAGGCGGCCGTCCAGCAGTTCATCGATCGATCCCGGCCTCCTTGACGAACCACGAACAAGCACCATCGGCTCCTTCCGAACTCGAGCAATCGGGCACGTCGCCCGCCCCCTACTCTAGAGGGAACGCTCCACGAGCCGAGAGGACATTCATGCGACACCACGCCTTCGCCCTCATCGCGGCCCTCCTCCTCGCCTACGCCCCTGCTCCCCTCACGAGCCCGGCGCTGGCCCAGTCCGACGAAACCGTCGCCGACCTCAGGCGCGAGAACGACCAGCTCCGCGAGCGATTGGCCCAGCTCGAGGCCACCCTCGCGACGCTCCTCGAGCAGAACCAGGCCTTGATCAACGAAACCCGCGCCCTCCGCGACGAGGTGCTCACGCTCCGGGACGAGGTCAAGGAGACCTCCGAGAGCGTGGACCGGCGTCTGGACGACCAGCCCGCCCCCACACCCCCCGAGCCCCTGAACCTCGCGCCCCCCACCGACAACCCGATGGACTCCCCGGGCCAGCTCCTCGAAGCGATCCGGCGCGACCACGACGGCCGCTACCCCGAGCTCATGCTCGACAACCAGGACGCTCAGAAGCGCTACCTCTTCGATCTCAAACGCTGGTTCAAGGCCCTCGAGCGCGACTTCACCACACGCGTCACCTGGCTCATCGACGTCGTCGCGGTCGAAGAGATCCACGACGAGTCGCTCAACGACGACAGCCTCCGCATCATCTTCTACGTCATCGACCCCGATTCGGAACTGCCCTACGACGCCGCCCCCTCCACGATCATCGTCGAAGGGCGCAGCGCCCTCCGCGTGCTCGACCAGCCCGACCTCACGCGCTGGACCGTCAACGGCATCTTCGGCGCCCGCCCCAAGCTCAACACACAGCGCGAAGAGCGCGGCCTCATCGACACCCCCCCCTTCGTCGGCCCCTACGTCGAGTTCGCCTACGGCTTCCGCGTGACAAGCATCGTGCCCGTCATCCCGCAGCGATGAGCGAGGCGGTCCGTCAGCCTCGCGTGTTTGCACGTGTGTTGCGATCCGCAGCGCTCACGATCTTCGCGTCGTTTCTCGCGCTGATGTTCCTGCCCATGTCATGGTTTCCGTACATGGGCGCAGAACAAGCGATAAACGGTGTCATAGAGACGTGCATCGCTCTGGCCGTTGGCGGCCTCGCGATCACGACTTTCTACACGTTCACATCACCGCGCGATCGCGTGACCAATGCAGAAGTGTTCGCAGCGTTCGTATTCGCGATGACGTTCATCATCCCGTTCGCGATGCCGTTGATCCGCTGAGCGAACCGTTCAGCCGCCCTGCTGCACCTCGTCCGCGTACTACCACACCGTCACCGGCAGTTGGACGAGTGTGATAATCTGATCTCAATGAAGTGCCCCGCATGTGCGTACAGTCTTTTATCTGGCGAAGAACCAGCCACTATCTTCGAATGCTGTCCGGAGTGTGGCGCTTCGGTCCGCGCTGCGACCTTAGCCAAACAATCACGCCAAGTGCGATGGCTCCTCGTGTCGATCTCGATACTTATCGGAATGGCCGCATTCCTGATGACTCGCGAACTTGCGAATACCGTCGCTGCACTGTGGGACGAAACCAGTTCGTATCGAGGCCTTTACTTTCAGTTGAATCCGACAAGTGGAGTGGGCGTTCCGCTTTACAACAGGGCTGATTTCTACTTTGAAGGTGCTGTGGCGCGACTCGCCATATCTGCACTCCTGCACGCCGCATTGATCATTGTGTGTCTCGTGAGCGGTATCGTTGGCGTAATCAGTCGACCGCCTGGAGATAAGCCCGTGAAGGCTCGCTTACCGATCGCCTGCATCGTCGCGCACTGCGCACTGCTGATGTATGCCGCATTCGTCGTGCAGTCTTGACCCGGTGCCCGGTGCCACTATGCAGCGCTTCGCTGCGCAGTGCGAACGCACATTGACTTTCGACTCCATGAATTCTGCTCGGGACGGTCACACACGAACACCACGCAGCGAAGCGCTGCATGGTGGCACCGCATCAGTACCAGTTAGCCGCCCTGCTGAACCTCGTCCGCGTATTCCCACACCGTCACGGGCAGCTTCTGCACGCCCCACTGACGGGCGATCGCGTGGGTGGGATACAGCAGGTCGAGACGCGAACCCTTGATCGCGCCGCCCACGTCCAGCACCGGCACCGCGCGATCCTCGGCGTAGCCGGGGATGCTCAGCAGCGTGCCGAAGTCCAGCACGCGCCGGTCGGCGGCGACCAGCTCCATGCCGTTCGTCCACACGCTCTTCATGCTCGCGGTCTTGCCGTCGGCCCACTTGCCGCATGAGCGGTGGTCGGGGGAGTAGGCGGTCGTGGTCATCCAGATGGTGCGGACCGCGACGAGGGGCCGGCCGTTGTAGTAGCGCTCGTACCCCTCGGGGGCCTGCTCCCACACGGTGCCGTCGTCGTCCGTCCAGCGCGTCGGCTCGGTGGTGCGCTCGCCAACGGGGTTCTCGATCTCGACGATGGTCATCGTCGTCTCGGGCATCTCGATCCGTTCGGGTGTCGCTTCGAGGCTCGCCGCGACGACATCGATGGTCGGTTGCTCGGAGGTGTTCTCGGCGCTCACGCGATCCACCGCCGCGAGGACGGGGCTCGGCGCGGTCGTCGCCTTCTTGGTCAGGATGCCGCCGACGGCGCTCACCACTACGACGAGCGCCACCACAGCGCCCTGGTTCAGTCGCGTCGCCCGTTCCGAGATTGCGGCACTCTGCTGCATCGTCCACCACCGTCTGTTCTGAGGGGCCACCACAGCCCGATGTCCGAACGGTTGACCGAATCCTAACCCAATGCGTCATCCACCACGACAACCCATCAGAGAATCGGTCTCTTCACTACCCCGGATGATTGCATTCATAGTGATCACTATCCACGACAGATCCCCAGACCGAGAGCGATCAGTGGTCAGCAGGCCGTACAACCCCCACAACCCGCAAATACCCCGATTTCACACCGCCTGAACAGGGGTAGTCGTCGAGGACGCCACGAACTCCTCCACAGCGTCCATCTCAAAAACCCCCGGTTCTCGGCTCACCGCGTGGGCCGTTGCCACCACAACCCCCATTTTGAGCACCTCGCCCCACCCCGCGTTCTGGGCCCACGCGTGCAGCACCCCCGCGAGCAGGGCGTCGCCGCTCCCGACGGTGTGGGCG
>JAJDDE010000025.1 GCA_029260475.1 Phycisphaerales bacterium
TCGACGCCGCCGAGACGGGCGTGGTGCAGTCGAAGAAGACGTTGCGGTACACCAGTTGCCCCGGGTTGCTCGCGGTGAAGAAGACGCCGGTGGCGAAGCCGCGGAAGACGTTGTCGGTGATCAGGTTCCGCCCGCTGCCCCCGATGGTCTGGCCCAGCACGCCGAAGGTCGTCCCCGAGTCGCCCCCGCTGAACACGCAACCGGTGACAGTCGCATTGGTTGTGAGCGTCATCGACTGCTGATTGCCGCCCACGAGGATGCAGTCGCGGATCACGCTCTGGTCGCTGCCCACGACGTTCACGCCGTTGTCGATCAGGCGGCAGCGCTCCAGGGTCGCCCCGAGTCCGAGGCCGATCCCGACGGAGGTGCAGTCGCGCACGACGAGGTCTTCTGCGCGCATCTCGAGGAAGACACCCGCGGTGGTGCCGGGGTTCTGCGCGTCCTGGGTGAGAGGGGTGATGCCCGCACGCCAGCCGACGAGCGTCCCGTTGCAGACCGTCACGTTGCGGTACTCGCGGAGCTGGCCGTTGATGAGTCCGGGCGAGACCGCGTCCGACACCCCGTCGGGCGTCGCGCGGAGGCAGAAGCCGTTGAGGTCGATCGTCACATCGCTCGCGCGCACGAGGATCGCGTCGCTGCCGCTGCCGGCGTTGATGTCGCCCATCAGCCGGTACACGCCCGGCTGATTGATCGTGAAGGGCAGGCTCAATCCCTGCGGGATGATCAGCACCGGGCCCGTCGGCTTCACCGGACCGGCGGGCGGCACGATCGGCCCCCCCATCGCCAACCCCGACACCAACACCGCGCCCACGACCGCTGCGCAAGCGATCCCGCTCTTCCAAACACCATGCATAGCAGCGTCCTCCTCCATTCAATGTAAGGCCGGGATCACAGAACCCAAACGGAAACCGCTGCCAACGGTGCGAATCGGCTCATACGGAGACGCCAAGGGCGCGATGCGCCGCTGCACTGGGCCGGAGCACCGATCGTGGACTCGACTCGGTGCGTGGCAAATTCGTTGGCCCTGGCCTCATCCTGTTCGATGAGGGGGTGGCGGGCGACACGCAGTCCTATCTTGCGTGCGGTGCGAGTATCGACTGAATCAGCGCGTTTGGCTTGCCAGTTATCGGGTTCTGCGCCATGGTGTGAATGCACAGGGCGGGATCTTTGATCCCCCGCACAACCACACCCATCCCCGCACGGGAGAGGAGCAAGAGATGACTTTGCGCACACTGTTCTGCGCCGCCGGCGCGCTCGTTCTGGTCACGCCCGCCTTCGCAGGCATCGAGAACACGCTGGAGTTCGAGGACCTCACCTCCGGCGACATGTTCAACACCGGCTCGATGTTCTCGACCGAGGGCGTCACCGTTTCGCTCAACGAGTTCTTCTTCTTCCCGGGTCCCGGCGGCACGGCGAACGGCTTCGCGGAGGTCATCAACCCGAACCAGGCGGGCGCGGGCAACGGCATCTTCGCCAACAACACCAACCTCGACTTCGGCTTCGCCTTCCCGCAAACGACCATCGGCTTCGCCTACGCCAACGAGGGCGGCAACGTGAACCTCACGATCAACAACACGCTCCTGAACGCGGGCGAGCTCATCGACCTGAACGGCATGATGGTCGGCGACGTCACGGTGACCGTCAGCCCGGACATGCCGGGCATCGACACCGGCTTCGTCACACTCGTCGGCACGATCGACCAGTTCTCCGTGGGCGGGCAGGAGTTCAACCTGGACGACGTGCGCTACACCGTGCCGTCGCCGGGCGCGTTGATGCTCGGCGCGATTACGCTCGTGGGGCTCCGGCGCCGTCGCTGAGTCAGGCGAGCGCCGTCTCTTCGAGCACGAACTCGCCGGCACGCTTGGCGTCTGGCTTGACCTTGAACACCGGGTGCCCGGGCTCGTGGTCGAGGACGAGCGTCCAGCCGTTGTCGCTCGCGAGTTCGAGCATGCGCATGCGCTGCACCATCGAGGTGTAGGGCTCCACGTCGTAGGACAGGTTCGTCGTCGAGCGGCAGTGGTAGCGCGTGGGCATCACGTCGGGCACGAAGACGGTCGGGACGCCCGAGGCGGTCTCGAACATCACCGCCTGCTGCCCCCAGGTGTGCCCCGGGCACTCGACCACGCGCAGCCCGGGCAGCACCTCCTCGTCGCCATCGACCAGGCGTGCGTGCTCGGCGACCGCGTCGGTCAGGTGGTTGGCGAGGTACGTCTTGTTCATCGTGCTCTTGTTGGCGATCGCGTCCTCCCACTCGCGGCGCTGCACGATGATCTCTGCGTTGGGGAAGCTGAGCTGCGTGCGCTCGTGGTTGTCCGGGTGCAGCTTCGTGAGCCCGCCGGCGTGGTCGAAGTGCAGGTGGGTGACGATGACCGCGTCGATGCTCTCCGGGTCGCAATCGATCTCGTGGAGGGCGTCGTGGACCGAGCGTTCTTCGAGCGCGTAGATGCCGCGTTCTTTCGGGCCGAACTTGTCCCCCACGCCCGGCTCGATCAGCACACGCCGCCCCTCACCCTCGAGCAGCAGCGTGTTCTGCTGGATGTTCATCCGGTTCTCGCTGTCCGGCTCGAGCCAGCGCGTCCAGACGACGCGCGGGATGAGCCCGAACATGCAGCCCGCATCCAGCTTGAACCCGCCTGAGCGGAGCAATCGGCACGTGTAGCCCACGGAGGACTCCTTTCCTCGCGAAACGCCGGGCAAGGCCGCCAGGCACTCCACGCAAATGGGCCTCGATCCTAGGGACCACACCCGCCCCGGACACCCGCATCGGGGCACGAATTCAGGGCGTTTCGGGCGGTTTTGGGGGAGAGGTACGCAGAAGAGCAGAGGGAGCAGAGTGCGCAGAGGGGGAGAGATGGAGAGCGAAATACTGGGTGGCCGTAACCTGCTGCTTTGAGCAGGTTGCGGATCGGAGGGCGCACAATCCGCAATCCGCGGAAGCGCGGCTTACGGCCACCCCGAAAGGTGCTGTCGTCTGACACCCACAACATCAACGACACAGGCCCCGTGCGTATCGACGGGGCCTGTGGTCATACATCGAGTTGTGCGCGCAAAGACTCAGCGCCGACGACGCACGCCCGCGAGGGCGGCGGTGCCGAAGAGCGCGAGGGCGCCCGGTGCGGGGACGTCGCGAACGAGGTAGTGGCCCACCGGAGAAAAAGGTGCGTCGACATCGCGAGACACGCCTCGAATCTCGTCCGGAGTTTCGTTCCGATCGATGATGATGATCCGTCGTACCTCACCATTCGTCAGCAAGGACGAGGTGATGCCGTCCGTCAGGAAACCAGAGTTTGAAGGCAGTGTCACGCCAAGCAAGTCTATGAGACCGGTCACCTGATTGCTCATGCCATCAGCCGTGACGAGCGCGGACGACACCCCCGGGTCGAACGGGGTAACACTCGGCGAGAACCCCCAGTTGTTGATGAGCCCGATGACCTCGTCCTGCGTCGCATGACGCCAGTCCTCAAAATCACCACCCGGACCGAACTGCCCGGCGATATCGTTGTACGAGCGGTTCTGGCTCAGCGTGACGTCGAGGAAGTCGAGATCCTGCCCCGCATCGCGCGTGATCGATCCTGGGCCGAAGACGAGGTCGTCCTCCTCCGTGATCTGCGCACCGGCGAACGGGGCGCACGACGCGACAACAGCCGCACCAACAACACAAGAACGGAGCATGGGCTTCCCTCTCTTTTCTCGCTTCTCTCTCGCGATGCCGGGTTCAGTGGCATCGATGACGTGTATGAACAGCATAATTCGGCATCGTGACGATGCAACTCTTCTCCAGCCCCTCACGGGACACGTCAGCACCCCAACGGCTGACGGGCTGACGGCTGACGCCCCCCGACGCCCTGCACCCGTACACTCCCCGCATGTCTACCGAGCGATGGATCGCCAGCGACCAGACCACACCGCCCGAGGAGGAGCAGGCCCGCTCGCTCCGCCCACGCGTGCTCAGCGAGTACGTCGGTCAGCGTGAGCTCGTCGAGCGGCTGACGATCGCGATGCAGGCCAGCCGTGAGCGTTCGGAGCCCATCGAGCACCTGCTCCTGCACGGCCCGCCCGGGCTGGGCAAGACGACGCTCGCCCACGTGGTCGCCAACGAGATGGGCTCGACGTGCCACGTCACCAGCGGGCCCGCCCTCACCAAGGGCGCCGACCTCGTCGGGGCCCTCACGCGCCTGGAGGCGGGGGATGTGCTCTTTATCGACGAGATCCACCGGATGCCCGTCGCGGTCGAGGAGTTCATCTACCCCGCGATGGAGGACGGGCGCATCGACGTCGCGATCGACGCGGGCCTCCACGGCCGGACCGTCCGCCTCGCCATCAAGCCCTTCACGCTCATCGGGGCCACCACCCGCGCGGGGCTGCTCAGCGCGCCGCTGCGCTCGCGCTTCGGCATGATCCACCACCTGCGGTACTACCCGGATGCGGACCTCGAGCGCATCCTCAACCGCTCACGCGAGCTGCTGGGCGTCGAGGCGCACCCCGAAGCGCTCGCGACCATCGCGATGCGCTCGCGTGGCACGCCGCGCATCGCCAACCGGTTGCTGCGGCGCGTGCGCGACTACGCGCAGGTGCGCGCCGACGGCGTGATCGCATCGCGCGTTGTTGATGAAGCGCTCGCGCTCGAAGGGGTGGACGAGCGCGGCATGGACGAGCTGGATCGCCTCTACCTCAAGACCATCGGCACCACGTACGCGGGCGGGCCCGTGGGCCTCGAAGCGGTCGCCGCGACGCTGGGGGAGGACAGCGGCACGCTGGAGGACGTCGTGGAGCCCTACCTCCTGCAGATCGGCCTGCTGGCGCGCACGCGGCGCGGACGCCAGCTCACGCCCGAGGGCGCGAAGCTCGTCGGCGTCGCCCCGCCCGAGAGCGTCCCGAACGACGAGCTCTTCGATGCGACCGACGCGTGAGCGCAGCGCCCTGGGGTTGGTCGTCGAGACCCTCGCCGGCTGGTCCGTGCGCTGGCCGGACGCCCGCGATGTCACGCTGATCGACGTCGCTTCCAGCACCGACGCGACGATCGACGAACTCCGCACTCGTGCGCACGAACACGGGTTGCGGCTCTCCATCACGAGGCTCGAGCACCGCGCCGCCGAGGCCGTGGAGCACCTGGGCGCGGGGTCGTTTGACTACGCGCACGTGGGCGAAGCGCTGGAGCACGAGTTGCCCATCGTGCGTCTGACCACGCTCCGGGCCGCGGAGCGGCTGGGGCGGCAGGGGCTGCTGTGGTCGGGGCTCGTGCGCCCGCCGCTGGGCGGGGCTGGGTTCGGCCGCCGGTACATCCGCGATGCGCAGCGCCGGCTCTCGATGCAACACCTCTCGGGTAAGCTGCCGCGGATGGGCGGGCCCTTCGTGCTCGGGTCGGAGACGCCCGATGCGTGGACGGGTCTCGGCGAGGTCGCAACGTAAGATGGTCGATTCGGTATCTTATGACGACCCGCCCTTCTCATCCGAGCACCCGCCGCCCAAGGAGGCACCCATGCGCTCGCACGCCCACGCGCTCCTCTCGCTGCTGCTGACGCTGACACTCGGCGCCGCCGGCGCCCTGGCGCAAGAGGTCCGCGCCCAGGCGCTCGACGACACCGAACGCGCCGCCGTCGTCCTGACCCTGCGGCTGGACGAAGAGGGCCAGCGCCGCCTCGACGAGCTCGCCCTCGCCTGCACCGTCGAGCGCCAGCGCCACATCGACGCCTCCAACGCCGAGCGTGAGGGCATGCCCCTGGAGAACGAGTTCGACTTCGCCGAGTACCTCGAGCACCGGCTCACCCTCGAGCGCGAGCTCGCAGCGATCCGCAACACCATGCTCGAGGACCTGGCCCTGCTCCTGGACGAGGACGCCCCCGGGCGCGTGGAGCGCTGCGTCATGCGCCTCGACCGGCTCCAGATCGTGCGCGAAACCTTCGAGGACCAGCTCACCGGCTTCTCCGCGGACCCGGTGACGGTGAGCGTGGAGATCGGCCTGCCGATGCTGCTCCCGATGGAGTCCGCAGAGGCCTACGACGCCGCGATGCATGCCTACGACCGCGCGATGAAACCGCGCCTCGACGGCTTCATCGAGCTCCGTGACGAGGCCTTCACGTCCATGGTGGAGCGTGGCGACCCGTCGCCCGACAACCCCGCGTTCATGGAGTTCATGGCGCGCCTGATCGACCACGTCTTCGACATGCGCGAGGTGCACAAGTCCCGCGCTCGCGCCATCGCCGCCACCCTCCCGCACGAGATGCGCCCCGCCTGGGACCACGAGTGGAACCGGCAGGCCTTCCCCGACATCTACGAGCCGATGTGGAGCGAGCGGGCCATCGCCCGCGTCGTCCGCTCGGGCGTCCTCACCCCCGGGGAGCGCGAGGCCGTCCTGGAATACGAACGCGAGATCGAGCCGGCCCTCGCCGGGCTCCGCGACCGCTGGGCCAAGGCGCTCGACCAGGCCGAGTCCTCCATGTCCGCGAGCGAGCTCATCGAGTCCGACGGCCCGTCGAGCCCCGCCCTCTCCCGCGCGCTGCGCCGCGTCTACGAGACCGACATCGCCGCGTACAACGCGCTCAAGAGGCTCATCGATCCGCTCCGGCACGGCGTGCTCCCCGAGCCCCCCGCCGACCCGGACGCGGACGAGCCCTCCGAGTAGGCTCGACCCAGCCGCACACCGAAACCGCATCCCTCTCTTTCGGAACAACCCGGTATGACACCACGCACCACACGCTCCGCCCCGCTGCTCGCCCTGCTGCTGGCCCCCGTTCTGGGGCTGCTCGCCCTTGCAGCACCCGCCGTCGCGCAGGACGTGATCTTCAGCGACCCCTCCATAGATGGCGATGAGCGCGACTGCATCGTGATGACCCTCGGTCTCGACGAGGCGCAAACTGACCAGCTCGACGACCTGCTCACGGTCTACGCCGTAGAGAGCGCCGAGCTTATGAAGGAGTTCGCGGAGGCCGAGGAGGGCGACCGCTTCGGCGAGGAGAACATGGACGAGGTGCTGGAGTTCATGAGCTCTCTGGCGAAGCGCACCGAGGCGCTCCGCGACACGATGTTCAACGACCTCGCGCTCTTCCTCACCGAGGAGCAGCGGCGTCGTGAGCCCGCTTGCCGCACCCGCCTCACACGCATGTCCGTGACCTCGAGCGAGGTCAGCGGCATGCTGGAGAGCGGCGCCTCGCTCGGCGTCGATCCCGTCACCCTCGCGGTCGATCTGGGCCTGCCGGGGGTGCTCGACGAGCGGGGACGCACGGAGTTCGAGCGCGCCATGTCCGCCTACGACCACGCGATGGAGAAGAACGTCAAGAAACTCGAGGGCGCGATTGTCAAGATGATCGAGGGCGTCACCGAGATGCAGCAGGATCCTATGAGCGGCATGGCGGCCTTCGAGGAGGTCATCGGCGGGCTCTTCAAGGTGACGCAGGAGTACCGGGCTGACCATCAGGACCGGGGCCTCGCGGTCGCCCGCACGCTCCCCAAGGAACTCGCGATCGACTGGACCAACCGGTACATGCGTGGGCTGTACCCGGGCCCGTACGCACCGACCGAGTCCGAGACGCTGATCGAGCGGCTGCTCGACCAGTCGAGCCTGACTGACGAGGAGTTCTCCGCGCTGCTGGCGATCAGCGAGCGGCACCGCGCAGACGCGGTGTCCATCCGGAACAAGTGGTGCGACACACTCGATGACCACATGCGCGACATGGAGATCTCGCTCATGTCGCTCGCGATGCTCGATATGGACTCCCCGGGTACCCCGTTCCTCGAGCGGATGAGCGAGCTCGACGAGCGCACGATCAACAACATCCGCAAGAGCATCGACAACGTCGTCGTGGACAAGATCATCGAGGCGATGACCAAGGCGAGCGAGGCCGCCGGGGAGACCGGTCCCGCGGATGACGCCGATGGCATGGAGATCGAGATCACCATCGAAGGGTGAGCGGGATCAGCCCCAGAACCCGGACGCCCCCGCCCGGTAGACCCAGCAGCACGCCCACGAGTGCCCCGCGCTCCCGCTCCCCCCAAGCCCACTACCCCCCCAAACAACCCCCGACCAGAAGCAAGGACGAACACACCAGGCCCGCTTCG
>JAJDDE010000026.1 GCA_029260475.1 Phycisphaerales bacterium
GGTCACCTTGCCGTAGAGCCGGACCTCTGTCGTGGGAAAGAACCGGCCGACAGCCGCGGTCTCGATCCGGCTCATGGCGGCGGCGGACGCGCTCATCGTGACGCGCAGCTCGTTGCCTTCGCCGCCGTCGTCAGAGACGGGGATGAGGTCCATAAAGCAGATCGGGCACTTCGCGTCCGCATCGGGCAGCCGCACCGAAGGGTGCATCGAACAGGTGTACATCTGCGGCTCGCCCGAGTCCTCGGCGTGATCGTGCTCCGACGCGACGGTCCCGGTCGTGTCTTCGGGTGCGGGGCTTCCCATGCGATACCCGATGATGAGCGCCGCGATAATCAGCACGACAGCCACGCCCGCTGAGGTGTGCTTCCAAATCCAAGCGATCGCCGACGTGCCCGCGTTGATGAACTTGCTCATTGCGATTCCTCATTGGTGCTGTTGCCCGTGGTTCGGCTCGTGGTCTCTTCTCCGGGATCGGCGGCGCGTGTCGGTATGTTCTCGCCGACAAATCGATTCAGCCGAGCGAGCGCCTGTCCACGATCCGCTCGCGCTCGCTCCGCGGAGACGGCGAACTCCAGCAACGTCCGCTCGGTATCGAGCAGATCGAGGAAGCTCGTCTCGCCCGATCGGAACCCCGTGAGCGACGCCCGCAGTGATTCCTCGGCCTTCGGGATCAGCGTCGTCTCGAACAACCGGACACGACGGTCCGCGTCCGTGTGCTCGAACCACGCTCGCTGGATCGACGCGGCGATCCGATTTTCCTCGTCCGACCGCTCGTAAGACACCGCGAGCCGTCGTGCGATCGCTTCGCGGACACCCGCGTTGTACTTGTCTCTCCACAGCGGCACGGTGATGCCGAAGCTCAGGAGGATGGGGTCGTCCCCGCTCTCGGCCATCGAGCTGTTCCCCGCCTCGTCGGTGATGAGGTAGTCGAGCCCGACCGTGAAATCGGGGAGCCCTTCTTTTCGCGCAATCTCTGTGCGGATCCGTTGCTCTTCGATTTGCTCGTCGAGCGCGAGAAGCAACGGGTTCGAGCGGTGAGCGATCACCGCAAGACCGGATCCGTCCAGGGCTGCCACCCGACCGGGGAGCGCAGCAAACGCGGGAACCGGCGCGTCCGTCGCCCGATCGAGAACCGCGTTCAGGTCCGCCACGTAGGTCGGCCGCATCGCGATGAGCTGTGCCAGCCGGTCTTCGAGCTGCCCGAGCTCGACCTGCACCCGAATCAACTCCGGATGCGACCCCGCGCCCACTCGGTACCGGGTGCGCACAACCTCCTCGAAGGAGGACAACAGGTCGAGGTTGTCGCCCGTGATCCGGATCGCGGCGTCGAGGTAGGCGAGCTCATGCAGCGACTCAACCACGTCCTGGGTGACTTCGAGCCGTACCGCCTGGAATCGACGCCACGCGGCGCGCGCCGCCATCGCCGCCGCATCTTCCCGATCAGCGAGCAGCCCGGGCCAGGGAAACGATTGGCTCACGCCGACACGGACCTGCTGGGCACCGGTTCGCGTCTCGAGCTCGTCGAGAAAGAAGCCGACGTTCACCCGCGGATCCGGCAACGCACGCGCTTGCGGCAACAGCTCGGCCGCCGCGACCCAGCGCTGGTACGCCGTCTCGATCTTCGGGCTCTGGTATAGGGCGTAGCGCACTAGGGCGTCCGCCGGCGCATCGAACGAGAGCGATGGCGCACCGTCTTCGGCGTGCGCATCGGGCCGGTACACCGAGTGGGGTAGGGCGGTCTCGGTTGTCTTCTGGTGATCGGGCGAAGGCGAGAGCACGCGAGCGGGATCGAAGGGCGACGAGCAGCCGCCAACGAACCCGACCGCCGCGACGCCCATCGCGCATGCGATGAGACGAACGGCCATGGATGGCTCCTGGGTATCTGGAAAACGGGTGTGCGAGAGACAGCAGCAGCAACGGCTCCGCGCTCACAGCGCGCACCGTCCCTGCGTGACTCCGGCTCTACGTTCGCCAGATGCCCAAGAGGGCCTGCACCTCGTTGTGGGTTTTGCCGGTGTGGATCCCACCCGCGAGCGAGGCCATCGAGGGTGCCGCGTCGTCGGGTTCGCTCACCGGTGTGATCTGTGCCGGTCCGTCGGGCAGCGCCGTGATCGAATCACGATCTGTCCGGGGCAAAGGAGCATCCGGGCGGCGCTCCGGGCTCGTGGTGGGTGCCACGCCGCACCGGCACGGGCCGCCGCTCATCACGCAGAATCCGCTGCCGCCGCACCCGGCGTCTGTGGTCTTCTCAACGATCGGGTGGCCGCAGCACCCCGCCTTGACGACGGGCGTATGACAGACCGACTCGCAGTCGTGATCCTGTGAGTCGGCGAGAACAACCCCGAGACGAGGGAGGCCGCTGGCGACAAGGACCAAAATGGCGAGAAGCCTGACCATGGGTAGTACAACGATACTCGGCGTCCGGACACCGGGCAAACTCTGTTTTCATCATCAGCTATTCCATATTGGCGTCACACAAGCTCCGATCGACCGGCACAGCACACCGACCCCCCTCCCAACTCTGGTGGACCTGCTGAGCGGTGATTCAGTGGCATGGGAGTCTCTGGGGCTATAGCGTCGAGAATTCAAGATGCCTCATCGGCAAGAATTCAATCCTGCCACCCGTGAAGCGGCGAGACTGAAATTCAACATTCTCGGAGAGGCTTCTATGCGTGCGTCTTGGCGTGGCAGCTGTAACCTGCCCATCCGAAGCTGCACCAAGTGCGCGTTCGAACTATTAGGACGATTTGCTGTATCAAATCCAGGTTCTGCGCTCACCTGCTGGACTCAGTGCGAATGAGCAGAAAGACGAATTCTGTCCCGCAGCATGAGGTCGGTACGTCGAGACTCCGAGGGGGAGTTGTGAGTTGATCGCCCTTTCAGCCCTCTCTCCGCTTGGTCTGGCAATACCCATTCAGACGTCATTGGAATCCCATCATGTCAGCGGCGCGCAAGGCGATTCGGCGGGACTCCGCGTTCGGCGTATCGCTGAAACGCAGGCATGAAGGAAAGCGGGACGCTGAATCAGTGACCGCCTTTCTGAGCGGACGCAGAAATGCCCTTCAGAGTCTCTGAGAGGTCATTGGGGTTCGTTCGATGTCAACCCCGCTCCATTCGTCGAAGCCCTTGCATTTCGATTCGTTTTTGGGACCACACGTGATCCGGATTACAATTGGGCGTGACTGATCCACGTCAATATGGAGATTGCAATGCCGGCCGCCACCAATACTCGATTCGTTCTATTGGCCTTTGCCCTGTCGATCGCCGCGATGGGCGTGCGCCCGGTCCTCGCCGGGCCGCTCACCCCGCCTGCAGGTCCGGTTGCCTCAACGGGTAAGACGCTCGACCAGATCGAGCCCCGGCGCGTGATCAACGACCTGCCGGGCGACGCGACCGCGGTCCACATCATCAGTGCGCCCGGCTCCTACTACCTCACCGGCAACATCGCGGGGCAGCCGGGCAAGCACGGCATCGACGTCCGTCTGCCGTCGGGAACCAATGGCCCCCTCGTCATCAACGGCGAAGAATTCGTGCTCAAGGGCGCCGTCGGTGCGCTCACCGGGATCAACATCGTCTCGACCGACGGCACTCAGATCGACACCCAAGGGCGCGTCCGCGCGTGCGCCATTGCTGGGCCGTGGGGAGAGGGTGTCCGCGTCGAGTACCTCGCGGGCATCGAACTCACGGGACTGACCATCACGAACACCGTCAACGACGGCATCGTCGTTGCTGACTGCGACTCCCTCATCCTCACGAACTCCACGATGCGTGGATCGGGCGGGGCGGCGTGCCGGTATGACCGTGGCATCCAGGCGGTCGTCGATCGCGTCATCATCATCAACCCCACCGGAGACGGCCTCGTCGTCGAGGGCGCCATCATGAATAGCACGAAGAGGCTGAGTGTGCGCAACGTCACCGTGCACGGTGCGGGCGGGACGGCCTGCCGATTCGACCGTGCCGTGCAGGCCGTTGTCGATGGCGTCTCCATCCACGACCCCACCGGCGACGGCCTCGTCATCGAGAACTGCGGCGACGTCAGCGTGAGCAACGTCTCGGTCTCGAACGCCGGGCAGAACGCCTACCGGTGGTGGGTGAATAAGAAGATGAAAGAGGCCGAGTGCACCGCGATCGCGCCGGGCCTCGCGGGTCTGGACGTGCGCGACGCCGACGTGCTCACGCTCAACGGCCTCACCGTCATTGATGCCGGCACCGATGCGTGCCGTGTTCTCCGTGTGGCGTCGTTCGGCGTCTCGGAAGAGGGCGTCAAGATCACCGCGCCCACTGGCAACGGCCTCTACGTCGAGGACTGCACCGCGGTCGCGCTCACCAACGTCGTCGTCACCGACCCCGGCGGCGACGGCCTGCAGATGCTCACCCTCCCGGGTGTCGGCAACGCTACGTACGACATCAGGGTCAGCAAGGTGACCGGTGCCGTGGGGAACGGCCTGATCGTCGACAGCGCCGACGCGGTCAACCTCGACCGGGTCACGGTCACTGGTTCCGGGTTCGACGGCGTCCGCGTCACGAACACCAACGCGCTGAACACCGCGGGTGTCCGTGCGGTTTCGAATCTCCGGCACGGCCTGTCGGTCGAGACCGTCGCGGTCTTCGTCGGGCACGCCGACAGCGTGCAGAGAAACGGGATGCTCGGCAGCTTTGGCGGCGGCATCGTGGCCTCGGACGTCGCCTCGGTGTCACTCTCCGAGACCACCATCGGATCCAACGTGGGCGACGGCCTCCTCGTCACCATCGCGGCGGGTGCCCCGCCCAGCGTGACATGCAACGAACTGGTTATCAAGGACAACACGGGGCGTGGTGCCCACATCGTGACCGGGACGGGTTCCATCACCGACTGCAACCTCGTGGGCAACACGGACTTCGCGATCGAGACGGGCGTCGCATTCTCCGGGTCGATCACAAGCAACCGCTGTCACGGCAACGGCGGCGCCATCCTCGTCGAAGGCTTCGGCTGCTGCGTCACTTCCAACATCGCGACCGCGGGCGTGCTCGGCTTCATTTCCGTCCCAGCCCCGGGCAACGTCGTCGGCCCCCTCGTCGAAGAGCTCAGCGTAGGAAGCTCCTGCAGCCCCTTCGCGAACATCCTCTACTAAGAGACCGACTGCATCGAATCAGCGCCTCTCCGTCGAGGTGGGAGAGAACATGCGCTGCATGAAGTGTGGCCAAATCGTCAACCAGTGCGCAGCCATTCGGTGGCGGAAAATGCTGGTGTAGGATGTGCAGGACGGCCTTGCGTGGCTGATCAAAGTCTGCCCATCTCCCGGCTTTAAGCCCATGGAGCATCCAATGTCCGATGACTCAGCGATCCAGCCCGAGGATTCCGAGACTCCATCAGACCCCGACGAGACCATGGCACAACTCGACGGCGTTCAGCCGCACCACGCCGCCGGTGCCGAACACCCTGGGCAGACGATTCATCAGTACACCCTCGTGCGTTTGCTCGGAGAGGGCGGGTTTGGAACCGTCTGGCTCGCGGAGCAACACGAGCCTGTCCGTCGTCAGGTTGCGCTGAAAATTATCAAGCTGGGTATGGACACGCGCCAGGTGATCGCACGGTTTGAAGCCGAGCGTCAGGCGCTGGCGGTGATGGATCACCCCAACATCGCCAAGGTCTTCGACGCCGGTTCGACCGAAACCGGACGCCCGTACTTCGTGATGGAATATACCGAAGGCGTCACATTCACGCGGTATTGCGACGAGCACAACCTGAGCGTGCGCGAACGACTACGGCTGTTCCAGAAGGTCTGCTACGCGGTCCAGCACGCACACCAGAAGGGGATCATCCACCGCGATATCAAGCCGAGCAACGTGCTGGTGACCACCGTAGACGGCGAGCCGACTCCCAAGGTCATCGACTTCGGTATCGCCAAGGCAACCGAAGCCCGCCTGACCGAGCACTCGATGTTCACGGAGCAGGGACAGGTCATCGGTACGCCGGCCTACATGTCGCCCGAGCAGACGGGGCAGACCACCGAGGACATCGACACCCGATCAGACGTCTACGCGCTGGGCGTACTGCTCTACGAAGCGATGACCGGCGACACGCCCTTCAACGCAAGAACCCTCCTGAGCGCGGGCATGGCCGAGATCCGACGCATCATCTGCGAGGTGGACCCACCCAAGCCGAGCACACGTCTGAACAATTCGGGCGAGGCACTCACGACCGTCGCTCAGCGTCGCCACATCGAGCCCCGCCGTCTCTGCACGCTGCTCGCGGGCGACATCGACTGGATCGTGATGAAGGCTCTCGAGAAGGATCGGACCCGCCGATACCAGACCGCGACCGGTTTCGCTGAGGACATCGACCGGTATCTGAACAACGAGTCCGTGCTCGCCTCCCCCCCGAGCGCCGGGTACCGGATGGGCAAGTTCATCACCCGGAACAAACTCGCGGTCACAGCCGGAGTGGTGGTGCTCGCGACGCTGCTCGCCGGGACGGCGGGTACGACGATCGGTCTCTTCCGTGCGACGCGGGCAGAGGGCCTTGCGCTTCGGGCCGCCGCGGAGGCTGACACGGCGCGTCAACTCGAAGCCGAGCAGCGGGGCTTTGCCGATGAGCGAGCAGAAGAGGCCCGTATCGAACGCGATAAGGCCGAGCAGGTCGCTGCTTTCTTGACGGACATGCTCACTGGCGTTGGGGCGCAGGTCGCCCAGGGTGCGGATACGACGCTCCTCCGCGGCATACTCGACAAGACCGCGATGCGTGTCGGAGAAGAACTCGCGGGCCACCCAGAAATCGAAGCCGAGATCCGCAGTCATCTGGGCGAAACATACTTGCAGATCCGTGACATCGAACGCGCAGACGAGAACTTCCTCCGCGCTCGGGATCTGTACCGATCGGTGCATGCCTCGGACGACCCCGAAGTCGCGCGGAGCCTCGGCGACCTCGGCCTGCTCCGCGTCACGCAAGGCCGGCCGAACGAGGCCGCCGCCCTTCATCGTGAGTCCCTTGCGATGTGGCGCCGGATTGATCCGGAGGATTCGACAACTATCCCCTGGAGCATGATGAGTCTCGCCAACACGCTTGTTGAACTCGACGAGTTCGAAGAGGCCGTAGCGCTTCTGCACGGCGCGCTCGCTCGTCTACGACTTGCGGTGGGCGAGAACAGCGAGGCCGTCGGCGTCGCGTACAACAGCCTGGCGAACCTGAAACATCACACCGAGGATTATGCGGGGGCAGAGGAGTACTACCGCCGAGCACTGGCGTCACACCGCGCCGCTCTGGGCGATGCGCACCCGGTCGTCGCGACGGACCTGCACAACCTCGGGTACCTGCTCGCCGGTATGGGACAAAAAAAGGAGGCGATTAAGCTACACGAGGAGTCTCTCGAACGGTGTCGTGCTCTCTATCCGGACGGGCACGAGCAGATCGCCTCAAACCTTATTCAGCTTGCGATTCTCTACCGGTATAACGATGAACGCTCACCTGAGGCGCGGGGAATGCTCGCAGAAGCGATCGCGTTTCAATCGAAGTTGTACGGCGATGACTCCGTGGTCGTTGCGAGCAGCTATCACGACCTCGGCAGAGTTCTGGACTCACAGCGGGACCTTGAGGGTGCCATCGAAGCGTATCAGCGCGCCGCCACACTCTACGAGGAACATTATGGGGAGCAACACAATACCGTTGCGGTATCACTGGAAGCCCTCGCGAGTTCGTTGGGCTCTCTAGACCGTTACCCCGAGGCGAGCGCCACGTTCGACCGCGTACTGGAGATTCAGCGTGCGCTGTTTGGTGATGCCCATCCGGAACTCGCGATGACGCTCGTCAGCATCGGTTCGATGCACCGCAAAGCCGGGAACTATGACGCGGCAGAAGCCGCGATCCTCGAGGCATTGGACGTGTTTGATGCCACCGACCTCGGGCTCTCGTCGTTCGCTGCGAGTTCGTACGAGAATCTCGGGCGTATCTACCGGTCGACCGACCGGCTTGTGGAATCGGCTGACGCGCTCCAGCGTGCACTCGATATCCGCCGGGTGGCCGATGGCCCGAATGCCCGCGGCACACTCGGGGCGTCGTACGTGCTGGCGAGGACATTCATCGAGATCGAAGCCTTTGACGAAGCAGAGAAACTGCTTTTGCACGCCTTGGAAGACCCCGATGGAGTCATCGATGGGGCGACTCGAATCCGAATCCAGCGCAGATTCGCGGACATGCTGTTCGCCGCAAAACGCTACGATGAATGCGTCCACGTGCTCGAAGAGTGCTATCGGGCATACACCGAAAGCGGATCGAGTGAGAACGCCGGTGAGGTGCTCACGGAGTTAGTCCTCGCCTGTGAAGGCCGACAAGAGCTCGACCCGAGCGCAGCGAACGAGGCAGAGATTGCCAGATGGCGCCTGCTTCTCGAGACGCATGGCTGATGTACAGACGCGCAAGTATCGGGTCAACCCGAGTGGAGCGCTGCCAGCATCCAGCTCCGCGAGCCAGTGCCAACCAATGTCGTTCGTTGATGTGCTCGCTGTCGTGTGAGCTGCCCTCTTCGAGTGGGAGTTGAGGCGAACGTGGAACCGTGCCGCATCAAAGGGACGGAAGCTACCAATGAAAACGCCGCCCGAAGGCGGCGTGAGCGGCTGCTTTGCTTGAAGCGGGATGGCCTTGGGTTAGGCGCCCATCTCCCGGTAGGTCGTCGCGACCTTCTCCATTGCCACCACGTACGCGGCGGTTCGCAGGTCCGGGGTCCGGCCGTTGGCGTGCCGTACGCTCTGCATCTCCCGATAGGCTTGGCGCATCGTGTCATCGAGTCCTGATCGAACCAGGTCGATTTCATCCGGCCCGCGCTGGATGTTTTGCTGGAGGCTGTCGGGCACAGCGCGCCCGAGCATCTGCTGGAGGGTGTCCAGCACCGCTTCGCCCCTCGCCTCATCGATACGCCGATCGAGACGCCCGAATCGCATGTGCGTGATGTTCTTGATCCACTCGAAGTACGACACCACGACACCGCCGGCGTTGAGATAGATGTCGGGGATGATGGTCTTGCCAGACTCCTGAAGGATCTGGTCGGCATCGGCGGTGATCGGGCCGTTGGCCGCCTCCGCGATCAAGGTCGCCCGGATGCGGGCCGCGTTCTCGCTAGTGATCTGCTTTTCGAGAGCCGCGGGGATGAGAATGTCACACTCCATTTCAAGCACATGACGACCGTCCTCGACGAATTGAGCACCGGGGAAGCCCCGCACGCCGCCGGTCTCGCGCAGATAGTCGTACACCGCCTGGATGTCGAGGCCTTGCTCGGAGATGAGTGCTCCGTCTCGCTCCACGATCACGATCACACTCACATCGTCTTCCAGCGTCAACGCGATAGCGGCGTGATACCCCACGTTCCCGAGTCCCTGAAGGATGACCCGTTTGCCGGCCAAACCGCCGGATAGCCCCGCGTGGCTCACGTCGTCCGCGTGGCGGAAGAACTCGCGCAGCCCGAACTGCACACCGCGACCGGTCGCCTCGCGACGACCCGCGATGCCACCTTGCGAGACCGGCTTCCCGGTCACGCAGGCGAGCGCGTTGATATCGCCGGGGAACTGGTTGCGGTAGACATCGGCGATCCACGCCATCTCGCGCTGGCTGGTCCCGAGATCCGGTGCCGGGACGTTCAGGCTCGGACTGATGAAGCCCTTGGCGATCAGTTCCTTCGCGAAACGTCGTGTGATACGCTCGAGATCCTCTTCCTCGTAGTCACGAGGATCGAGCATCAGGCCCCCCTTGGAACCGCCGAACGGCACGTTGACCAGAGCACACTTAAATGTCATCAGCGCCGCAAGCGCTTCAACCTCTTCCTGAGTCACGATCGGCGCGAATCGGATACCGCCTTTCACCGGCAACCGATGCTCGCTATGCACCGCACGCCACCCGGTGAAGATCCGATACTCGTTACCGAAACGCACGGGGAATCGGACCTGATAGACCGCGTTGGCCTGTTTGATCTGTTCAGAAAGTCCGGGGGCGAGATCGAGGTAGCCCGACGCATGATCGATCATCCTGAAGACGTCTTGCAACAGGGAGCTGTCCGCCGGCTCGGATTCGTTGCGATTTTTCACGGCGAGATGATTCCCCGCCACGGTGCCCGGTACAGCGACCGTGTCAATATCTGCGTTCATTGGGTGTTCCTATCCTTTGGGTTGAAGTCTGGTTCGGGAAATACGGATGCGGCCCGGAGGCCTGAGTCCGTGCGTTGATTGCTGTTCATCGCGCACGAGCACGTCCGCGGCGGACGCCTATCGCCGGTCATTGACTGTTCTGGTCTTGAGATCCTCGGTCGGAGCACCGAGATCCAGATGAAACATATGTATTACTACTTGTATTCCTCGCAGTGCCAGACTCCGCCCTCGGGCACCGGGAATGTGCATGAGAAGCGGTTTTCACAGTTCATGCACAGACCCAGCGAGCGCCCCGCGGGCGTCCGCCGAGCGGGTTGAGCGGTTGGCTGACGGCCTGTGGTGCCTTCCGTCTGCCTGCGGAGTTGGGGTTCGACCCCGAGATCTTGGAAGTGGTTCTTGTCCATCGCGGTGGGCTCCTTTTGTGACGCCGGCAGGAATGTCCATGCCCCGTCACACTTGGAAATGCAAAGCACATGCCGCTTCAAAAACGGCACTAACGGCCCAGGATGGCGTGTTGGATCATCTTTAGAGCGGGGAAAAGTTCCCCGATGGGGAGAATGTCCCCGTGCGGAAACGAACCAGGGCCCTCGCGATCAGGCATCCGAATCGAGGATCCGGGAACGTGGTCGCGGTCGCATTGGAATGCCGATTCGTCCCTATATGCGCGTCCTCTCCCTCGGC
Organism: Phycisphaerales bacterium; assembly: GCA_029260475.1. GTDB lineage: Bacteria > Planctomycetota > Phycisphaerae > Phycisphaerales > UBA1924 > OFTM391. The sequence continues at coordinate 10,792 of JAJDDE010000026.1, forward strand.
GGGAGAAGGGGCAAGAGACTGCAGACGCTTCGATACGAATGCGGATGCTCTGGTCGCTGGCTACGTGTCCTCGCGGCCCGTGATCGCATCGAGCTTCTTGCGAAGAGTCTTACGATCTATCCCGAGAATGCGAGCGGCCTGGCTGCGGTTCCCCTCAACAGCGTCCAGCACCCGTCGCACGTGGTCGAGTACAACTTCTTGAAGCGTTTGCAGCGAACCGCCCACGGCCTGTTCCCGTTTGAAGTGCATCGGGCCGGGCAGATCGTCGATATCGACAAACCGATGATCGGCCATGACGCTGAGTCTTTGGATCAGGTTGTCGAGTTCGCGCACGTTCCCGGGCCAGTCATAGCTCTCGAGTGCCCGGAGAGCGCGCACCGAAAAGATCAGAGGTTCAGACTTCGTCTGGCGTGTCCACCGCGCGACAAAGTGATCAACCAAGAGGTTGACGTCAGATCCTCGCTCGCGGAGGGGCGGCAGGTCGATTGTGAGGACGTGCAGACGAAAGAACAGATCCGCGCGGAATCGCCCGGCCTCCACGAGTCCAGCCAGGTCCTGATTGGTTGCCGCGAGGATGCGAACGTCTGTCGCACGCGTCTGATCCGACCCAACCATACGCACTTCCTGGTTTTGCAGCACCCGAAGGAGTTTGGCCTGCACGGCCGTGTTCATCTCACTCACCTCGTCGAGGAATATCGTGCCTCCCTCGGCCGTCTGGAAGAACCCGGCGCGAGTCGTATCCGCGCCGGTGAACGCGCCTTTGACGTACCCAAAGAGCTCGCTCTCAACGAGGCTCTCTGGGATCGCGGCGCAGTTGACGGGGACGAAAGGTGCACTCGAGCGTGCGCCGCCATAGTGAATGGCTCGCGCGACGAGTTCCTTGCCGGTCCCGCTCTCACCGTGCACCAAGACCGTCGCATCGGTGGTACACGCCTTGGCGATCGATCGATACACCGACTGCATCGCCGGGGAGTCGCCGATGAGACCCTGGGGGCCATCTGATCCTCTGGCCTCCTCCTTCTGGGTCGTCGGAGTCCGGAGCTGCGATTGCAGTACGTGTGCGTGCTCCCGACGCCATTCGGACATGAGGAATTCCGCGAGCCGTCGCGCCACTTCGTGAACCAACAGCACCTCTTCGCGCAGGAAAGCCGGCGACACCGAGCCCTCTGGGGGGTTCTCTGTATAGCTGACGGTGACTTCACCAAAGATGTTGTCGGCGAGGCGCACATCGGACGAATGCTGATGGACGCTCGTCTGTGCTCGGCTGCTCTGGAAGGTGCGATTGTCTACATGGATCCGCGCTGTGGCGATCGACGGGAATTGCATGCCCGCGGGGAGACGTTCGGCGACCGCTTGCAGCTTCTCGTTGACGGATTGCTGATCGTCAGCGAGGATCGCGGAAATGTCATAGAGGCAGCGCAATTCTTTGACGCGCTCCTCGAGCGCGTGCGCCATGTGTTCTACCGGGTGCTCATTCTCTTGCGGCGTCATCGTCATTCCGTAGGGCTCGCGTTTGGCGACAGCACCTTCCCTCTCAATGGGTTGGGAATGGGCATTCTATCGGGTTCGTTGGTGACTAGGAACGGATCAGCCGGAAGAGCGAACGCTTGGCCTCGCCCGCTGCGAGCACCACGTCCTCGAGGGATTCTCGGTCGGGAGGCCGTTCGAGCAGGTACTCCTCGTCGCGAGCATCGACTCCTGCGAGAGCGGCTCGGCGGCGGAGAAATAACGCAGGATTCCGCGTGACGAGGTCGGGCAGTGAGAACACACCCCGAGCGACCTCGCGACATCGATTGGCCTGTGTGGGGTAGCCAACCCCTGCCTTCGCTCTTTCCCGATGCGATAGACTCTCGCACCATGAACGACTCCCTCAAAGGTCTCCGTGCACTCGTCTGCGGCTCGACTCAGGGCATCGGCCGCGCATCTGCGCACCTGCTTGCTGAGCACGGCGCCGCGGTGACGCTGTTCGCACGCAACGCGACCAGCCTCGGTGCGGTCCGTGACGCCTTGCCCGTGGCGTTCGATCAGGCGCATGATTGCATCGCCGCGGACTTTACGAACCCGGATTCAGTCCGTGACGCGATCGTGGGGGCGATCGATCCGGCTCGCCCGTTCCACATCCTCGTCAACAACACGGGCGGCCCCCCCGGAGGGCCGATCGTGGATGCCGCGCCCGAGGCGTTCGTGGCCGCTTTCAATGCCCATCTCGTCAACAACCAGCACCTTGTGCAGGCGCTGCTGCCGGGTTTTCGCGAGGCGAACTACGGGCGGGTCATCAACATCATCTCGACGAGCGTGAAGGCACCCATCCCGGGGCTCGGCGTTTCGAACACCATCCGCGGCGCCGTCGCGAGCTGGGCAAAGACGCTCGCGACCGAGCTCGGCCCCCTCGGGATCACAGTCAACAACGTCCTGCCCGGATTCACGGACACCGCGCGCCTGTCGGAGTTGTTCGGGGCTAAGGCCAAGAAGCAGGGCACCTCCCTGCAGCAGGTCCAGGGCGCGGCCATCGCATCCATCCCCGCGGGCCGAATGGGCAAGCCAGAAGAGATCGCCGCGGCGGTGGCGTTCCTCGCATCGCCGCAGGCCGCGTATATCAACGGCATCAACCTCCCGGTAGATGGCGGACGCTTGCCCACGCTGTAGACTGACCCCGTGCAACGCCTCGCCAACTGCATCAACGGTGAGTTCGCTCCGTCCGAAAGCGGTCAGTGGATCGACGTGACCGAACCGGCGACCGGCGCCGTGTACGCGCAGGCACCGGCGTCCGACGCGCAGGACATCGATCGCGCTGTTGCCGCCGCGAAGAACGCGTACCCCGCGTGGTCCTCGACCCCGGCTGCGGAGCGATCTCGCCTCATGCTCCGGCTCGCGGACCTGATCGAACGCGATCTCGAATCGCTGGCTCGTGCCGAGTCTGTGGATACCGGCAAGCCCATCGAACTCGCCGGACGCATCGACATCCCCCGTGCCGCAGCCAATCTGCGATTCTTCGCGACCGCGATCCTCCATGACGAGGGCGTGGCGCACCACACCGATGGTCAGTCGCTCAACTATACGCTCCGCAAGCCGCGCGGCGTTGCCGGGCTGATCTCGCCCTGGAACCTGCCGCTCTACTTGCTCACGTGGAAGATCGCGCCGGCGATCGCGACCGGGAACACGTGCGTCGCCAAGCCGTCGGAGGTCACACCGATGACCGCCCACATGCTGGGGAGCCTCGTCATCGAAGCGGGCATCCCGCCGGGCGTCGTTAACATTGTGCACGGCATGGGCGACGGTGCGGGGGCCGCCCTTGTCGAGCACCCTGACGTGCCGACCCTGTCGTTCACCGGGTCCACGCGCGTCGGCAGTTGGATCGGCGCGAGGGCGGGCGACATGCTGAAGCGTGTGAGCCTGGAACTGGGCGGGAAGAACCCCAACATCGTCTTTGCGGATGCCGATCTCGAGCAGGCGGTACCGACGGCGGTGGCGGCTGCCTTCACTAATCAGGGGCAGATCTGTCTCTGCGGCTCGCGCATCCTCGTGGAGCGCTCCCGCCACGACGAGTTCGTCGATCGGCTTGTTGCGCAGGCCGATCGCTTCGCGCCCGCGGACCCCAGCGAGGACGGTACTCGGTTCGGGGCGCTCACCTCGGAGCCGCACCTCCGCAAGGTCGAGACGGCGGTCAACGAGGCCCGCCGTCTCGGCGGCGTGATCAGGTGCGGAGGCGAACGTGTTTCGCTCGCAGGGCGGTGCGCCGGGGGTTACTTCTACGCGCCAACGGTCATCACAGGCCTCGATCCATCGTGCTCTGTCCAGCAGGAAGAGATCTTCGGGCCTGTGGTGACCGTGACCCCATTCGACTCGGATGAGCAGGCGATCGAGATCGCCAACGGCACCCGTTACGGCCTCGCCGCCATGGTCTGGACGCAGAACCTCACGCGTGCACACCGCGTCGCCTCGCGGCTGGAGACCGGGATCGTCTGGGTCAACTGCTGGATGCTCCGCGACCTTCGCACGCCCTTCGGCGGTGCGAAGCAGTCGGGCGTCGGGCGCGAAGGCGGGCGTGACGCCCTGCGATTCTTCACGGAGCCCACCAACGTGTGCATCAAACTCGGAGACACGACGTGAACACCGATCCGATCGACAGCCCGCGTGCCCCCGAGCCCGTCGGCGCGTATCCGCACGCGCGCAAGGCGGGGGGCTTGCTCTTTCTCTCTGGTGTCGGCCCGCGCACGCGCGGTTCCAAGGCGATCCCGGGCGTCACCCTCGATAAGAGTGGGGCGGTTGCCGACTACGACGTCGAGGCGCAGTGCCGGGCCTGCTTCGACAACATCCGCGCGATCCTTGAAGATGCGGGCGGCTCCTGGGATGACATCATCGACGTGCTTGCCTTCCTCACCGATATCCCGCGTGACTTCGAGACGTACAACCGTGTCTACGCGGAGTACTTCACGGGCGAGGGCAACCCGAACCCTGCCCGCACGACGATCGAGGTCGCTCGCCTGCCTCAAGGCGGTGATGCGCCGATCGCGGTGGAGCTCAAGGTCATCGCGATCGCTCGCGACTAATCCAGCGTGCGCAGCACGGCACGCACAGGGCTCGCGTCAAACCCGACGAGTTTTAGCGGCAACGCGATCAGCTCGTACACACCCGCCGGCACCGAGCTCAGGTCCAGATATTCCAGGATGGCGATGTCGTAACGGTAAATTGCGCGATGCGCTGGGAGGTCCTTCGAGTCCGCTGTGTCCACGCTGGGTGTATCCACACCCACCGTTTTCACGCCCGCAGCACCGAGAGCTTCTACCAATTCTACGCTCAACCCAGAAAAATCCGGGTTGAACTCGGTCGGGTCGGGCCACGTCCCGGTCTTGAGCAGCACCCGCTCCTCCTCGATCGTCTGCTGCAATTGCGCGACGAGCACACGTTGGCCGCGCTCGGTGGATGTATCGATGACCTGGCAGCGCCCGAGGTACCGATCCAGCGGCTGCAGATCGATCGAACGGCCGTCGAGGGCGTAGTGGTTTGGTCCATCCGCGTGGGCACCGAGGTGGCAGGTGCCGTGCATGGACGAGAGTGTCAGCGCGTCACCGCGAGCCATGTCGAGGAGCATTTCACGCCGCCACGGTGTGTCACCCGGGAACACCGCGATGTCGGGAGTCACGGGCGGGGAGATGTCGTAGATCATGTCACGCTCTCAACGAACGCCCGGACGCTTGATGCGAGCGCCTCATCGGACATGGTCCGCATTTCGTCTACACCGATCCGCTGCACGATCTCTTCGGCAACACGGATCACGCGTTCACCGATCTCGCGAGCCTCCGCGTAAGGCGTGTTCGAGAAACTCACGAGGTTGTATAGAGGGGTGAAACGCTGCGCGTCCAGGGCGTGCAGCGCGTGTTCTACGCGCTTTCGCGTCAGGAACGCAGGGTTCGCCACGCTGTCACGCATCACGATGAAATTGTCTAGCGCGAGGTCCGCGATCGCGTCCGCGTTTGGCTTGCGCTCGCGTGAGAATCTCGGGAAGGTCGCCTCGAAGTCACCCGCGTATTCATCCAGCAGTTCGTCGAGCACCCGGCAGTCTTCGAACCCCGAATTGATGCCCTGCCCGTAGAATGGCACGATCGCGTGCGACGCGTCGCCGAGGATCAGCACGCGTCCGCCCGCGTGCCAGGGCCAGCAGCGGATCGTGGCCAACGAGCCGATCGGGTTCGTCATGTAGTCGTTCACGAGATCGGGGATGAGCGTGACGGCGTCACCGAAGTGCTCCTCGAAGAACGGCAAGACTTCCTCGTGCTCCGTGACATGATCGAATCCCATCTCGCCCTCGAACGGCCAGAAGAGGGTGCAGGTAAAGCTCCTGTCCGCGTTCGGGAGCGCGATCATCATGGAGCCCCCGCGGGGCCAGATGTGAAGCGCGTTGGGGGCCATCGCGAAGCCGCCGTGCCGCGCCGGGTCTACTCCGCACGCTTCGGCAGGGGGGATCGTCAGTTCCTTGTAGCCGTGCGGGAGGTAGTACTGGCTGAAATCGAATCGATCGGTTTTCTGCATCTGCCAGCGCACCGCGGAGAAGGCGCCGTCCGCACCGAACAGCACGTCGCACTCGGCCCGGACGACACTCCCCGAACTTTCGTCTCGGAGCGTCGCGGCGGGCGCGTCGAGGTCCGCGTCTACGCAGCGGTGCCCGAACACGATCTTCACGCCGCTCGCTTCCGCCGCGTCCATCAGCGTCATGTTGAGCTTGCCACGTGATACGGAATGGATCACGTCGTCGGCGTCTTTGCTGTACGCCTGATACGTCAACGCCCCCGAGGCGTCGTGCATCAGCCGGCCCGGCATCGGTATGGAGTCCGAAAGCACCGTCTCAGCGAGCCCCACCCGCTGCAGCGCGGTAACGCCGCGACACGACAACGCCAGGTTGATCGATCGCCCACCGATGAATCCGGCCCGGCGGGGATCGGGGCGGCGTTCGTACATCGTCACGTCGTAGCCACGGCGCGCGAGCATGCACGCGAGCAACCCTCCCGAAAGCCCGCTTCCGACAATCACAATCCGGGTGCTGGGCATCACACTCGCTCCAACAAGCCAGTGAGCACATCCACGAACCGCCAGACGTCGTGGTACGACACGTACAACGGCGCTGGTGCGGCACGGATGATGCCCGGTTCGCGGTAGTCAACCGTCACGCCCGCGGCGATGAGCGCATCCTTCATGCCCTCGCGCGGGCCTTCAACCACGAGCGAGAGGTGCGCGCCCCTGTGTTCCGGGTCCGCCGGCGTCACCACCCGCACGCGACCGGCGCACCGCTCGTGCAGGAGCGATTCCATGTAGCCCGTGAGCTCTATTGACTTCTCCCTGATCGGATCCATCCCGACGCGGTGGAAGATCTCGAGCGAGCACTTCAAAGGGGTCATCGAGAAGATCGGTGGGTTGGACAGTTGCCAGGCGTCTACGTCTGTCCTCGGGACAAACTCACGGATCATCTTGAAGCGATCCGAGGGGTCGTTGCCCCACCACCCCGCGAACCGCGGCATCTCTGCGCCCGCGTGCCGCTCGTGTACGAACGCCCCGGAGATCGCGCCGGGCCCGCCGTTGAGGTACTTATAGCTGCACCAGGACGCGAAATCGACACCCCAATCGTGCAAGCGCAGCGGCACGTTTCCTGCCCCGTGAGCGAGATCCCAGCCGACGACACAGCCCTTCTCCCGCGCCTTGGCGGTAATCCGTTCCACGTCGTAGAACTGACCGGTGAGGTAGTTCACACCGCCCATCATCATCAAAGCGATCCGGTCGCCCTCGCGCTCCAGCAGCGCCTCAATGTCCTCGGTACGCAGCAGGTCTTCGCCCTCGCGCGGTTTGATGCGCACGACGGCGTCCGCGGGGTCCAAGCCGTGGAACCGTGCCTGGCTCTGCACCGCGTACGAATCGGACGGAAACGCGCTGTCCTCGATGACGATCTTGTACCGCGTCGAGGTCGGCCTGTAGAAACTCACCATCAGAAGGTGCAGGTTCACGGTGAGGGTGTTCATCGCGACGACTTCGTGATGCTTGGCGCCCACCAGCGCCGCAAGGGGCTCGCGGAACTGCTCGTGGTAAGCGAGCCACGGGTCGCGTGCCTCCTCGTGTCCGAGCACCCCCAGGCGGGCCCAGTCCTCGAGTTCGTGTTCAAGCAGTTGCTTCACGCCGCGTGGCTGGCACCCCAGGGAGTTGCCCGCCAGGTATACAACCTCGCGCCCGTGATGTTTCGGGATATAGAATTCGTCGCGGATCAGGCGCAGTGGGTCTGCCGCGTCCATCGCGAGCGCACGGGCCTCCGACACGTCAACAAATGATGTCGTCATGGCGTCATCCTAGTCGCGGAGGATCGGGGCCGGGCTACGCGCCTCTCGGCTCGGATTCGTACGGGGAACGCCCGATGTCCGCCATGCCGAGTACCTCGGGTTCGATGCCCAGGAACTCGAGCGCGTTCGCCGCGAGGAGGTGTTGCTTGGTGCGGTAGGTGAGGTCGTACATCGAGTCGATCATCGCCCCCGGGCGTTCCTCCCCGAGTGGGAATGGGTAGTCCGACCCCATGCAGATCCGTCGCTCGTCCATCATGGAGATGAGGTAACGCAGAGCGTTGCGAGAATGCACCAGCGCATCGACGTAGAACCGGGCGGGACGGTCGTGATCCGCAAGGTACGACCACGGGTTGTGGGACCCATCGAGCGCCACGAGGTCGGGGCGGCAGCGGTAGCCGTGTTCGATACGCCCGATGGTGTAGGGGAACGACCCGCCGCCGTGCGCATAGCAGACGCGGAGGTTGGGCAGCCGGTCGAAAACGCCGCCGAAGATCATCGAGCAGATCGCACGCGCCGTCTCCGCGGGCATCCCGACAAGCCAAGGCAACCAGTACTTGCCCATCTGGCTCTGGCCCATCATGTCCCACGGGTGCACAAAGACCGCGGCGCTGAGGGCGTTGCACGCCTCGAAGAAGGGGAAGAGCGCCGGCTCTGAGAGATTCCAATCGTCACCGTCGTTCTGCTCGACGTGTGATCCGATCTGAACGCCTTTGAGCCCGAGTTCCTTGACGCAGCGCTCGAGTTCGCGTGCCGCGAGGTCGGGGTCCTGCATGGGGACGGTGCCGAGTCCGACGAACCGCTTAGGATGCACACGGCACACCTCGGCGAGGTGATCGTTCAGCATCCGCGCGAGGTCCAGAGCGTGCTCCGGCTTGGCCCAGTAACTGAACATCACGGGCACCGTGCTCAGCACCTGCACGTTGACCCCGGACCCGTCCATGTCCTCGAGACGGGTGCCGGTGTCGAAGCAGTTGGGCTTGATGGTGCGGAAATGCGAGCCCTCGATGGAGAGGTGCGCGCCGCAGGTGCAGCCGGTGCCATCTTTGATGGGCTCGAAGTCCACGTACCGCCCGGGGCCGTACTTGGAGCGCAGATCGGGCCAGCCAGGGGGCAGGATATGAGTATGGATATCGATTTTGAACATCGGGAACGGATCCTACACGACGCGTCGCTTCACTCGCGGGCCAGCGTGAACTCGCCGGCGCGCTCGATGACCGTCTGGCATTTCGGGCACGTCCGTCCGCTCTCCGGGCCGCCCCAGAAACCGTCCATGACCTTGTGCAGGTCTTCGTCGATGTGCGCCAAACGGAAACTCGCCTCGTGCACCAGCGTGTCGCACGACTCGCAGTACCACCGCAGGCCGTCGTCGTGTGTTTTTCCGTCCACCACGCGCGGGAATTCCACGATCAACCCCACGGTGCCCGCAGGGCGCTGCGGCCTATGCGGCACCATCCGCGGGCACAGCCACATCTCGCCCTCACGGATCACCAC
>JAJDDE010000027.1 GCA_029260475.1 Phycisphaerales bacterium
CGCGGGTGTTGTCCGGGTCGTCGGCGATGCGTCCGCCTTCGAGGAAGAGGATCTGCAGGTCACCGTTGGCGAGTTCCCGGGTCGCGAGGCCGCCGGTGTTGCTGGCGCCGATGAAGGGGAGCTCAGCAAGAACCTCGGAGAGATTGCTCTCGGTGTTGCGCGCTTCGAGCAGGCCCTCGAGCGAGTTCGCGTCGCGCGGCGCCGAGAAGATGATGTTCTCGAAGGGGACCGGCGGCTCCGGGGGAGACGGCGGGCTCGGCGGCGAGGGCGGGCTCGGGGGCGACGGAGGGCTGGGGGGCGACGGGGGGCTCGGCGGCGAGGGGGGTGACGGCGGCGCGGGGGGTGACGGCGGCGCGGGCGGCATCGGGTTACCGATGTCGATGCCTTCGCCGTCGAGTGCGCCCGCGAGCTGCGCGAGCAGTTCCGATTCGAGAGGACGCGGCGCACCTTCGAGCTTGTGCATCTCAACCAGCGCCTTGCCAGCGGTGCGGTTGATGAGCTTCTTCTCGTCCTCGGTGTCGAAGCCGGCGCCCCGGGCGTAGACGAGCGTCTTGTAGAACTCGAGGTCCGCGGGGTTCTTGTGCTCGTCAGTGGTCTCGTGGTCCTCGATGATGGTCGCCTTGGTGCCGACTCGGTCCTCGTAGGTGAAGGCATAGATGCCCTTGTTCCCCGGGAGGCCGTAGGAGAGCGTCTCGCGTCCGTTGACCTCAACGACGCCGTCGGTGCCGAGCACCGCGAGGACTGCTTCGGAGGAGCGGACGGTGAGCGCGTTGTCGAACTGCTCCTTGGTCACGTTGAACTGGAGGCGTCCGTATTCGAGCGTGACGTCGGTGGTGTCGATGCCACGCTCGTTGATGAGCTTGTCGAGCTTGACGAGGCCGCGCCGATCGATCGTGATGAGCTGGCCCGCGCCGATCTTGATGCGCACCAGCGAGCCGGTGCCGGTGCGGAACGAGGCACCCTTGGGGTAGACCGCTCCAACCTTGACGCTGGACCACGCCTCCTCATCGGAGCGCCGGCCCTGCACCATGCCCGAGGCCTGGACGATCGTTGCGACGTTCTGCGCCTCCGCCTGGTTGGCGGGCGCGGGCGTATCGGCTTGGTCGGCGGCCGGTTGGGCGGGCGGGTTTGCTGGCAGGGCGTCCTGCGCGAGGGTGCTCCCCGCGAGGTACATCAGGGCGAGTGCGGACAGGGCGAGGTGGGTGCGCTTCGGCTCAGGCACGATGGCCCTCCTGGGCTGGTCATCTCTTGGGTGGTGCGCGGACGACCGGGATGGTCCGACCGCGCCCTATGGACTCCAACCATGGACTATGCCACGACTTACGCCGCCTGCAACCGTTTCATCCGTGTACGGCGCGCGCAGCGTACACCCTCACGGGGGGTCGCCGCGATGGGTGAAGATAGGAAAGCTCGGAAATTGGGGTTATTCGGACGCGGGAGCGGTTTCGACCGCGTCATTGTCGACGGGTGCCGCCTGGGCGCGTGCCTTGGCGGCCTCGCGACGCATGTGATCTTCGCACTTGCTGATCACGCCAACATAATCCAGACCGTCGAGCACCATCTGCTCCGAACCCTCGGGCATGAGGTTCATGTACACGAGTTCGCGGTAGGCGTAGCGGGGCGACTTATCGGTCAGGCGCATCATCACGCCGCCCTCGATGTCCATCGCGCGGGTGAGGATGGAGGCGAGCGTGCCGCGCTGCATCGCGACGTTCGAGGCCTCATCGCCCAGCCCCTTGGGGAGCCAGCCGTTGGTCTCGAGGAAGGCGAGCCGGTTCTCGTAGGAGCCGGTCTCGTCGGTGCCGTTGATCATGAGGATGATGCCGTGGATGCCCTCGTCGTTGGTGATCGCGGAGCGGCCCGGGAGTTCGTGCCAGAAGTCGAGCTGCGCGGTGACGTCGTTGGGGTCGTACGAAGTCTCTTGAGGCTCGACGACGATGGTGCGTGCGCAGCCGGTGAGCAGCGTGGCGGAGACGAGTGCGGCGCTGAGGAGTCGGGTGGCGTGTGGCATGCGTCGGGTTCCGTGCTGCTGGTTCAGAAGTTGAGAGTGGCGCCGAGGAAGACGAAGTGGCGGGCGTCGGTCTGGGTGGCGATGGCTTCGCCCGGGAAGAAGACGCCGTACCTGGCGACGACCGAGAGGTCGCTGGTGAGTCGCCAGTTCAGGTAGAGATCGATCTCGGAGCCGAGATGGGTGTCGTCGGTGGTGGGCTCTTCGATGGGCGCGTCGCTGTCGAGCTTGTTGTGGAAGAGCACGTCGGCGCCGAGCTGGAAGCGTTCGAAACCGTCGAGTTCTCGGAAGGGGAAGGTCGCGACGCCGGCGCGGAAGACAGCGATGTTCGAGAGCGCGGGGGCGAAGGCGAGGCCGGTGTTCACGAAACCGAGCGAGTTGAAGGCCTTGTCGTTCGAGCCCGCGAGGTTGCCGCCGACGGTGTCGGTGGTGACCAGGCGGTCGTCGTCGCCCGAGGCGAGGATGACCTCGAACTCGACGCGGGTGAGCCAGTCATCCCGCAGGTACCACTCGAGCTGACCGCGGGCGGCCCACGCGTTGATGTCCTCGGACCGCTGCGCGCCACGGAGCGGGTCGGACATGCTCTCGCCGAACTGGTAGACGAACTCGCCGACGTAGCGGAGGCTGTTGCCGATGGAGCCGTTGGAGCCGAAGCCGAGGTAGGTGGCGTCGTAATCGAACTCGACGGGCTCGGGGACGATGGTCGCGCGGGGGCGATCGCCCGAGTTCTGGTCGCCCATGTGCAGGACGTAGGCGTAGACCTCGTGAGACGTCGGGAAGGTGTAGCGGATGGTGCCGCCGAAGAAGGAACGCTCGGTGTCCTCGTTGAAGTCTTCGCGCGAGGCGTCGAAGTCTGTCACGCCCTCGTCGCCCGGCGTGATGCCGATGAGGCCCTCGACCGTCCAGCCGTCGTAGGTGAAGGTCGGGCGGACGGCGTAGAGCTGCTCGGAGAGCGCGAGGCCGGCGTTCCAGTCCACGAACTGGCGGCCGGCGCGGATGTTGAAGTTCCAGTCGAGCTGACGCCCCTCGTTGGCGGCGACGGCGCTGGCGAGGTCGAACTCGTACCACCAGCGATCGACGACGGGCTCGTCCCACCGGTCGCCTCGCCCGTCGAAGCTGTCGCCCTCGGAGTACGCGCGGTAACGGGCACGGGCGCGGGCGAAGAAGGTGTGGGTACCGTCCACGATGGCTCGCCCGTAGAGGGTCGCCTCGGGCTGGATGAGGCGGCGTGAATTGTCCGCCGAGTCATCGAGCCAGACGCCCGTGAGGCTCGTGAAGCCGCCGACATCGATCACCGAGCGCTCGTTGAGGGCCAGCGAGGGATCGATTTGGAGGCGGTAGTCCGGGCCCTCGGCCTGGCGCACCGCGCGCTCGATCCGGCGCTCCTGGTTCTGGGCCAGCGCCGAGGGCACCAGCGCGAGGAGCGTGCCCGCGCTGAGGGCGACGAGGAGGGTCTTCTGTGCGATCGGTCGCTGCGGATGCATCGGTGCGGCTCACCTTGGTGCGAAGGCGGTCGTGACGCCCGACGGCGCCATCGTGTGTGCCACGGTACCAACGCGCGGGGAACCGCGCATCGGGGAGGCATACGCCGCTCATCGGCGATGCGGCGGTCCGACCTGCGAGGAAAGCCCGAGAACCTTTTGAGAACCCCGTTCGATGTCGCCCCGGGAAGCTTTCGGTACCGGGGATCAGGCCTCCGCCTGCTGGTGCGGGCTGCCCCCCCGCTCGCTGGGCGGGCCCGGGATGACGACCAACTCGTCGTTCTCGACGTCGATCTCGATGACAGAGCCGTCCACCACCTCGCCCGCGATGATCGCCCGCCCGACGCGGGTCTCGATCTCGTGCTGGAGGTACCGCTTGACGGGCCTCGCGCCGAAGGCGGGGTCGTACGACGCCTCTGCGATGTGGTCACGGGCGGCGGCGGTGAGGCGCAGGCGGATGCCGCGCGGGTCGAGGCGGCGCTGCACGAGCGCTAATTGGATGTCCACGATCTCGCGCACGTCCGAGCGGCTGAGGGGTGTGAAGAGCACCGTGTCGTCCACGCGGTTCAGGAACTCCGGGCGGAAGTGGGCGCGGAGTTCGCGCATCACGCTTGCCCGCGCGTCGGTGGTGATCTGCCCACCCTCCGTGACGCCCTCGAGCAGGTAGTGCGAACCGATGTTGCTCGTCATGATGATGACGGTGTTCTTGAAGTCCACGGTGCGTCCCTGGCTATCGGTGACGCGGCCGTCGTCGAGCACCTGGAGCAGCACGTTGAAGACGTCCGGGTGGGCCTTCTCGATCTCGTCGAAGAGGACCACGCTGTAGGGGCGACGCCGTACCGCTTCGGTGAGCTGGCCACCCTCGTCGAAGCCGATGTAGCCGGGGGGCGCGCCGATGAGGCGGCTGACGCTGTGCTTCTCCATGTACTCGGACATGTCGATGCGCACGATGTTGTCCTCGGAATCAAAGAGTGACTCGGCGAGGGCCCGCGCGAGCTCGGTCTTGCCGACACCCGTCGGGCCCAGGAAGACGAAGCTACCGATGGGGCGGCGCGGGTCCTTGATCCCAGCGCGGGCGCGGATGACGGCGTCCGCGACGAGCCGCACCGCTTCGTCCTGACCGACGACGCGGTTGTGGAGCACCTCATCGAGCTTGAGCAGCTTCTCGCGCTCTCCCTCGACGAGCCGCTGCACGGGCACGCCCGTCCAGCGGGCGACGATCTGGGCGATCTCCTCGTCGGTGACCTCCTCGCGGACGAGGCGGTGCTCCTCGTCGGCGTCCACCTGCTGGTGCTCGGCGGCGGCGAGCGCACACTCGAGCTCGGGGAGCCTGCCGTGCTGGAGTTCGGCGGCCCTTTCGTAGTCGTGCCCGCGCGAGACCTCTTCGATCTCGCGCTTCACGCGCTCGATCTCGGAGCGCAGCTCGCTGACCTCTTCGATGGCGCTCTTCTCGGTCTCCCACTGCGCCCGCATCGTGTCGGCCTTCTCGCGCGTCTCGGCGAGTTCCTTGCGGAGCTGGCTCAGGCGGTCCTTCGAGGCCTTGTCCTTCTCCTTCTTGAGGGCCGCCTCCTCGATCTCGAGCTGCATGACACGCCGAGACGCCTCGTCGAGCTCCGCGGGCATGGAGTCGATCTCCGTGCGGATCATCGCGCAGGCCTCATCCATCAGGTCGATCGCCTTGTCGGGGAGGAAGCGGTCGGAGATGTAGCGGTGGCTAAGGGTCGCGGCGGAGACGAGGGCGCCGTCCTGGATACGCACGCCGTGGTGGACCTCGAAGCGTTCCTTGAGGCCACGGAGGATGGAGATGGTGTCCTCGACGGTGGGCTGGTCCACGAGCACCGTCTGGAAACGGCGTTCGAGGGCGGCGTCCTTCTCGATGTGCTTGCGGTACTCGTCCAGCGTGGTCGCGCCGATGCAGCGGAGCTCGCCCCGCGCGAGCATGGGCTTGAGCATGTTGCCAGCGTCCATCGAGCCCTCGCTCTTGCCGGCGCCGACGATCATGTGCAGCTCGTCGATGAAGAGCAGGATGCGTCCCTCGGCGTTCTTCAGCTCGGTGAGCACCGCCTTGAGGCGCTCCTCGAACTCGCCCCGGAACTTCGCGCCAGCGACGAGGCTGCCGATGTCCAGGGCGAAGACGGTCTTGTTCTTGAGGCCCTCGGGGACGTCGCCGCGCACGATGCGCTGCGCGAGGCCCTCGACGATCGCGGTCTTGCCGACGCCCGGCTCGCCGATGAGCACGGGGTTGTTCTTGGTCTTGCGGCTCAGGATGCGGATCGTGCGCCGGATCTCCGCATCGCGCCCGATGACGGGGTCCAGCTTGCCCGCGCGGGCGGCGTCCACCAGGTCGATGCCGTACTTGCTCAGGGCCTCGTAGGTGGACTCGGGGGTGGCGGACTGCACGCGCTGCCCGCCGCGCACGGCGGCGAGTGACTCGCTGAACCCCTTGGCGTTGACGCCGTTGGATTCGAGCGCGGTGCGCGCTTCGCCCCCGTCCTTCGAGTCGAGAATGCTCAGGACGATGTGCTCGACCGAGACGTACTCGTCACCCATTTTCTTGGCGCGCGACTGCGCATCCACAAGCACGCGCGACAGCCGCTGCGACACATGCACCTGCCCGGGCTGCACGCCCGGGCCCGCGACGCGCGGCAGCTTGGCCATCGCCTGCACAAGGTCATCGACGACCGCGACGGGGTTCACGCCCAGACGCGCCAGCAGACGCGGCAGGAGCCCGTCCTGCTGGGAGGCGAGGGCCCACAGCGCGTGCTCGGGCTCGACCTGCACCTGACCCAGTTCGACGGCCTTGGCTTGCCCGGCGGCGAGGGCTTCTTGTGACTTGATCGTGAGTGTGTTGAGGTCCATGAGATCGAATCCCCTGAGGTTCGTGCGTCGGTACACCACTGAATTGGCAACGGGCGTGCCAGCGGGAAAGGCCGGGACCGACGGGTGAGGGCGTGCAATGGGCGATTTCATGTCAGGAAGGGCGGTTTCGGTTGCCGTTCTGGCAGCACGAGGGAATCCTTGACTGCGTGACCGGAGAGGCTATCTTGTTGCGACTGAGTCTCAATAAGACTCGTACACCCCCCCGATCCCCGCAGGAGACCCCTGATGCCCACGATCGATACCCCCGTGATGGAACTGCTCCGCGACTCGACTTCCGAACTGCACAAGACCGCTGAGAGCCAGCCGATGCAGAAGGCCCTCGCGAAGGGTGAGCTGCCCGTCGATCGCTACGCGGCGTACCTCGAGCAGCTCTGGCTCGTGCACCGCGCGCTTGAGAAGGCGCTCGTGGATGCGACGCCCAACGAGGCTCGTCTTGAGGGCATGGACGAAGCCGCGGTGATGCACGTCCGACACCTCGAGGTGGACCTCGCGGAGCTCGGGCGCGATCTCAACGCTATCGATCCGACCCCCGCCGCTGCGAAGCTCGCGCAGCACATCGAGCGCGACGGCGCGACGGAGCCCGTGCTGCTCGCCGGGCACTTCTACGTGCTCGAGGGGTCGATGAACGGGAACCAGTACATCGCGCGTGCGGTGCAGCGCGTGTACGAGTTGAACCCCGACGCGGGGCTCGCGTACCTGAGCTCGTACGGGGAGACCCAACGCCCGAAGTGGGCGTCGTTCAAGGAACGCATGAACACGATCGCCTTCACCGCGTCCGAGCGCGAGGGGCTGGTGGAGCGGGCCAAGGCCGTCTTCGGCGCGATCAGGGACATCGCGACTGAGTTAGACTCGCGAGCATGATAAAAACGATCCTGCTCGGCATGGCGTTGGTTCTGGGCGGTTGTGCTGTGACCGTGCGCGAGTCGGGCACCGTGCCGGACGGCGTCGAGGTGGCGACCTACACCACCGATCAGCTCGTGACCATCAGGGGCGTTGTCACGATCCCAGAATCGACGAACGCTACGCTCGTGATCGTTTCTGTGCGCTACGCGAACGGCGCTCTGGCAATCCGCATGACACCCGATGAGCGCGGCGTCTACCAAACCACGCGTCTGTTCCCGGACGAGACGTACACCGTTTCTGCGGAGTTCGCGCTGGGACGAAACGGCCCGTGGCACTACCCCTCCCGGGTGGTCGAAGCGACCGATGGCGGCGTGTACCGCGTCGATTTCACGCCCTACGACGGTGATGCGACGCTCCATGTCGCGGCGGACACGGGCACACAGCCCTACCTCCTCGCGCTCTACCCCCAGGGCACACCCGTCCCCGAGGGACGCGGGGAGTTCCAGAAGTGGTTCGACGAGGGCAAGGGGCACCGCACACCCGTGTACATGCACCTGGGCGAGGGTGGCACCGAGTGGCAGGCGGAGACCCTGCCGGGCGGGCGGTACCTCGTGGTCGCGATGGCGAACGACTGGCAGCCGGGCGACCCCTCGGCGAAGCCGGTGTCGTGCGAGATCGAACTGCTGCCCGGGCGTGTCACGAGCCTGCATCTCGGGGCCCGCTGCACGGAACTGGGCGTCCGCTGAGGGCGTGATCCGAGCCCTCGGGCGCTACACTCAGGGCCGATGCCCGCGCTCACCGATGATATTTTGCGCACGCTGCCCAGCCCGCTTGGCGTGACGGCTGCGGAATTCGTGCAAGCGGCACGCGTCGTGCGCACGCCGGAGCGTGATGCGCAGCGCGCGTACAAGGCGTTCCATCAGGCACCGCCAGCCGATTCACCTTGGGCTGTGCCTGCTCCGACAAAGGTCCACGAGAGCGAAGGGCCAGAGGGCGTCACGCGGAAGTTCCTGCTCCCTGTGCGGGGGGTTGAGGCGCCGCGGAACCCGCGGGCGCTGCCGATCGCCGGTCAAGACGACACGCTGGAGACCGAGACGGTTGTCATCCCCATGCGCACGCGAGGTGGTGTTTCGCAGACGCTCTGCGTCTCCAGCCAGGTGGGCTGCGCGATGGGCTGCGAATTCTGTGAAACGGCTCAGATGGGGCTGCTGCGATCGCTGGATGCCAGCGAGATCGTGCAGCAGTGGTGGGCCGCGACGCACCATCTCGAGCAGCCGGTGCGGAACATGGTCTTCATGGGCATGGGCGAGCCCTTGGACAACGCGGAGAACGTGCTGCGCGCCATCGAGATCCTCACGGACGATCGCGGCCCGGCGCTCGCGATGCGCCGCATCACGATCAGTACCGTCGGGCGTTTAGACGGCCTCGCGATGCTCAGCGAGCGCGTGCGCACACACGGCTGGAAGCAGCTCAATCTCGCGGTGAGCGTGAACGCGCCGAACGATGAGATCCGCGACAGCATCATGCCCATCAACAAGGGCATGCCGCTGGGTGAGCTGGTGCGGATGCTTGAGGCGTGGCCGCTCTCCACGGGCAAGGCGATCTGCGCGGAGTACGTGCTCATCCCGGGCGTGAACGACGCGGACGAGCACGCCGACGAGCTCGCGCTGCGCCTGAAGAGCGTGCGCTGCTGCGTGAACGTGATCCCCTATAACCCCCGTCGCGATTCGCCCTGGCCCGCACCGGAAGAGGCATCGGTGGACCGCTTCCTGCAGCGTCTTGAGGCGAATGGGCAGTTCTGCAAGCGCCGTCGGACAAAGGGGCGCGACACGATGGCGGCGTGCGGGCAGTTGGGGAATGAGAGGATTCGAGGGCGGCGGTATGTTGAGTCGACCAGCGTGTCATGAATGCTAAACAACGCGTCACCACGCGCCCGTACGGGCACGATCGCTGCCTCACCTGCGGCTACCAGATCGACCCCGGTTCACGATGCAGCGAGTGCGGCACCGATGATGTCGTCCGCTATGTTCATCGTTCGGTCAAAAGCCAGACTCTACGTCCACGCGATGTGTACCTCGTACTTATCGCGAGTGTGCTCGCATCCTTCGCCGGCTACGCGCTGCCCTGGGTCTTTGTCCTTGGGGCGTGGATCGATCCTACGATCATCTCGCTCCGTGTGATCGAGTGGGGTGTACTGTGGCTCCCGCTGCTTACGATCTTGCCTCTGCTGAGTCCACGGATTGATCGCGCGTTTCTGCCCCTCGCACCGAGGATTGGATTGGTTTGCGCCGTCGTGGTGTACGTCGGGGCCGCCTATGTCTCTCGCCATCTGATCGTCGCCTATAACACCAACGGCGTTGCCTTCTCGCACAAAGTAATGTTCGTCGGTCTGTTCGAGGTAGGCGCGTCGTTTATCGCTGCTGGCATGTCGTTCTTCATTGCTGAGGGCGTAATCCGGAGTATGCGGTTCGATGTGGAGTCGCCGCGTTTCGCGCGTCAGAGCGCTGCCGCAGGTCGGATCTGCCTGACCCTCTGCGCTCTTTGCGGGCTCGGAACGTGCATGTTCGGGCTCGGGTGGTGGGCGTGGACCTTCACGGTGCCACTCCTCCTTGTCGGGGTGATCTTCACACATGTGATCGCCTTCCGCAGCGTGCGTCCGTTCACGCTGGTTGCGGTCGGGTGGTGATGCGGGAATCCCGGCTGCGGTATCCTCCCGTGTATGACCGCGGAGGGCCAACTCGTTGAACGTGTGATCCAGCAGGTCTGGGGCTTCGACGCCCTGCGGCCGCTCCAGCGGGAAGCCATCGAAGCGGGCGTTGATGGGCGTGATGCGCTCGTCGTGCTGCCGACGGGCGGCGGGAAGTCGCTGTGTTTTCAAGCGCCGCCGCTCGTGCGCCAGAAACTGGCGGTGGTGGTGTCGCCGCTGATCGCGCTGATGAAGGACCAGGTGGACGGGCTCGTCTCCAACGGGTACCCGGCGGCGGCGCTGCACTCGATGATGGACGAGGCCGAGAGCGCCGAGGTCGTACGCCGTGCGCGCGCTGGCGAGCTGCGCCTGCTGTACATCGCGCCCGAGCGGCTGGTGAACCCGTGGATCACCGAGATGCTCCGCGAGGCGGTGGTGGACGCGTTCATCATCGATGAGGCACACTGCATCAGCCAGTGGGGGCACGACTTCCGCCCCGAGTACCGCCAACTCGCGACGCTGCGCCAGCGCTTCCCGGGCGTCTCGGTCCGGGCCTTCACCGCGACGGCGACGGAGCGGGTCCGCGAGGACATCGTGCACCAGCTCGGGCTGGACGACCCGCTGCTGCTGGTGGGCGATTTCGACCGCCCGAACCTCGTGTACCGCGTGCAGGCGCGGGCCAACGCGCGGGGGCAGATCGCCGAGGCGCTCGAGCGCCACCGGGGTGAGGCGAGCATCGTGTACTGCATCAGCCGTGCGGAGACGGAGCGGACCGCCGCGGCGTTGCGGGACAAGGGCTTCGGCGCGGCGCACTACCACGCGGGCATGCAGCCCGACGATCGCAAGCGCGTGCAGGACGACTTCATGCAGGAGCGCACGGACGTGGTGGTCGCGACGGTCGCCTTCGGCATGGGCATCGACCGTTCGGACGTGCGGTGCGTCGTCCACACCGCGATGCCCAAGAGCGTGGAGCACTACCAGCAGGAGGCGGGGCGCGCGGGGCGCGACGGGCTGGAGGCCGAGTGCCTGCTGCTGTACTCGGGCGCCGACCCGATCCGCTGGCTCGAACTGATGGAACGCTCGGCGGGCGAGGCGGGCGTGAGTGTGAGCGACGACCAGCGGGCGCTCGTGTGGGAAATGCGGGACTACTGCTCGAGCGTGACGTGCCGGCACGCCTCGCTCGTCCGGTACTTCGGGCAGCCCTTTAGCAAGCACGAACGCGAGGGCGGGTGCGGCGCCTGCGACGTGTGCCTGGGTGAGCTTGTCGAGGTGGACGACGCGACGATGATCGCCCGGAAGATCTGCGCCTGCGTCGCGCGTCTCGAGCAGCGGTACGGCGCCGGGCACGTCATCGACGTGCTGCGTGGCGGCAACACGCAGCGCATCCGCGAGCAGGGGCACGACCGGCTCTCGACCTACGCGCTGCTCCGCGGGCACGCCGGGCCGGCGCTGCGGAGCTACGTCGATCAGCTCGTGG
Organism: Phycisphaerales bacterium; assembly: GCA_029260475.1. Taxonomy (GTDB): domain Bacteria; phylum Planctomycetota; class Phycisphaerae; order Phycisphaerales; family UBA1924; genus OFTM391. Next base: position 11,376 of record JAJDDE010000027.1, read on the forward strand.
ACGGCGGGCTGCTCGTGCGCTCCGCGGACGAGTACAAGGTGCTGCGCCTGACGGACGAGGGCGTGTCGCTCATGAAGGGCGAGGGCGCGGTTCGCCTCATCGAGCCGAAGAAGACCAAGAAGTCGAGCGCCGCGGCGACGCGCGACAGCGCGGACTGGGAGGGCGTGGACCAGGTGCTCTTCGACGCGCTGCGGGGCCTGCGTCGAGAGATCGCGGGCGAGCTGGCTGTGCCGGCGTACATCGTGTTCGGCGACACCACGCTGCGCGAGATGGCCCGAGCGATGCCGACGGACCTCCGCGAGATGGCGCGCGTGAAGGGCGTGGGCGCGAAGAAGCTGGAATCCTTCGGCGAGCGGTTCCTTGAGCTCATCATCGAGCACACAGAAATCGCATCCTGATCTGCGGTTGCCGGTAGGTTTTCTGGTTACCCGAGGAGGGGCGTGAGGGCACTCCGAAGGAGAATTCCGGATGCACCATTCATTTGTCGCGTGCGCGATCGCGCTGACTGGCGCGTGCGCGTCGAGCTGGGCGAGCGACGAGCAGGCCCAGTGGCTCCGTCAACACGCGGCCCCGCTCGCGGGGTTCGAGGCGGGCGCTGCCTTTGACGACCTTGAGGCCTTCGGCACGCTCGTCGGTGACGCACGCGTGGTCGCCTTGGGCGAGTGCACGCACGGCAGCCGCGAGGTGTTTCAGATGAAGCACCGGCTCGTGGAGTATCTGGCGAAGGAGCAGGGGTTCACCATCTTCTCCATCGAGGCGAACATGCCCGAGTGCCGCCCGATCAATGACTATGTCCACGGTGCAGCAGGGAACGTTGTCGAGCTTATTCGCCAGATGTACTTCTGGACGTGGTCAACGGAATCGGTCCGCGACATGGTCGAGTGGATGCGCATGTTCAACGCCGAAGAAAAGACGCGCGGGACCGAGCGATCGATCGACTTTACGGGCATGGATATGCAGGTTCCCGATTTCGCGATGCGGAACGTGCTCGCGTTCCTCGAAGCACACGACACGGAGGAACACGCCCGGGTGCGTGCAACCTACGAGCGTGCGTTGAGTGCCGGTGGCAAGTCAAAGGAATACGCCGCGACGGCAAACGCGCTGCCGGTTGACGATGTTAGGGGCCACCGCGTGACCTACAGCGGGCAGATCAAGACGAGTGTGCTCGTAGGCGGGCACGCGGGGCTGTGGATGCGCATCGACGGACCCGATGGCCCCTCACTGGGCTTCGAGAACATGAACACGACCGGCCCGCGCGGCGATACCGAATGGACGAGTTACGAGATCGCGCTCGATGTGCCGGAGGAGGCCGTTGGGGTTGTGGTGGGCTTGATCGTCACGGGGCGGGGCGATGCCTGGTTCGATGATCTCTCGATCCGCGTCGGCATGACGGCCTACGAGCCCGAGGGCTGGGAGCCGTCGTTCGAGACTGGCCCGGGCGTCTTCACGCTGCCAACGCTGCGCACGTACGAACTGAGCGTGACCGACAACGAATCGGCGGTCGGCGAGAAATCCCTGTTCGTGCATCACATGCCGCTCGCCGATGGCTCGATGACCGCGGTGCAGGCGAGGGACGCCTGCGCCGAAGTTTCAGAGCGACTGCGAAAGCAACGCGGGTCTCTTGCAGAGGCCGCTGGTGCTGAGGCGTGCGAACGGATGCTTCGCGATGCGGAGGTCGTGCGCATGTGCATGGCCTCGCGCGCCGACTCAACCTACACCGTCCGCGACCGCTCGATGGCGGAGAATGTGCTCTGGATGCTGGAACGCAATCCGGAGGCGCGCATCGTGCTGTGGGCGCACAGCGGGCACAACGCGAAAGGCGATGGTCGGATGGGGAACACGCTGCACGAAGCGTTGGGGGAGGACTACATCAGCGTCGCCTTCGCGACGGGCGGCGGGACATACACCGCGGCGAAGAGCGGTGAGGGCATCGGTGAGCACCCGCTCATGGAGCCGCCTGTGGGCAGCTACGACGAGGCCTTCGCGGAAGTCGGGCACGATCTGTTTTTGCTCGACCTTCGCGAAGCAGAGAAGGGCAGCCCCGGCTCCGGTTGGTTCCACGAGGCGACGCCCTGGCGCGCGATCGGGGCGATCGCAACGGAGAACCAGTACTTCAACCTGGCGCTGCGGGAGTGGCACGACGCGGTGATCTGGATCGGCAAGACCACCGCCTCGAAGCCGCTGCGCTAGAAGGGTCCACCGCACTTCGGCAAAGCGGCGACACGTCGGTTGTTGCCGCGACCTCTTCGCTCAGCCCTTGGGGCCCGCAGCGCGCACCTCGGGTGACATCTCGAACTTCGCGTCGTTGTCGCGGAACTGTTTGGCGAGTTCCTTGGCCTTCGCGTCGTACGCCGCGGGGTCGGCCCATGTGTTGCGCGGGTGCAGGACGCGTTCGGGGACGAGGCCGCCCGGGATGTGGTCGGGGACCATGAGGCCGAAGACGGGGACCTCGGTCTCGTGGACGTGAGAGAGTGAGCCGTCGAGGATGGCGCTGACCATCGCGCGGGTGTAGGGGAGGCTGAAGCGTTTGCCGACACCGTAGGGCCCGCCGGCCCAGCCGGTGTTGAGGAGCCAGACGTCGGCTTTGTGCTTCTTGATGCGTTCTGCGAGTTGCTTGGCGTAGACCATGGGCTCGCGCGGGAGGAAGGCGCCGCCGAAGCAGGGGCTGAAGTTGGGAACGGGCTCGGTGATGCCCGCCTCGGTGCCCGCGAGTTTCGAGGTATAGCCGTTGATGAAGTAGTACATCGCCTGCTCGGGGTTGAGCTTGCTGATGGGAGGCAGGACGCCGTAGGCGTCCGCGGTGAGGAAGACGACGTTCTTGGGGTGCTGTCCCATGGAGGGGATGACGGCGTGGGGGATGAACTCCACGGGGTAGGTGACGCGGGTGTTCTCGGTGATCGATCCGTCGTCGTAGTCGATCTCACGGGTCTCGTCGTCCATGACGACGTTCTCGAGCACGGAGCCGAATTTGATGGCGTCCCAGATCTGCGGCTCGGTCTCGCGCCGCAGCTTGATGCACTTGGCGTAGCAGCCGCCCTCGAAGTTGAAGACGCCGGTGTCGGACCAGCCGTGCTCGTCGTCGCCGATCAGGTCGCGCTCTGGGTCCGCCGAGAGGGTGGTTTTGCCGGTGCCCGAGAGCCCGAAGAAGAGGGCGACGTTCTTGCTGTCGGTGTTCGATACGTTCGCCGAGCAGTGCATGGGGAAGACGCCGACGTCCGGCATGTCGTAGTTCATCGCGTAGAAGAGGCCCTTCTTCATCTCGCCGGCGTACTGCGTGCCGAAGATGAGGACTCTCTTGCGGGTGAGCGACTGGGCGACGCAGATGCCGGTGTGGTTGATGCCCAGCGCGTCGGCTTCTTCCTTGGTGATCTTGCGGTTCGAGCAGTTGATGATCGTCCAGTCCGGCTCGAAACCGTCGAGCTCGTCGAGCCCGGGCGTGATGAAGAGCGTCTGGGCGAAGAGCGAGTGCCACGCGAACTCGGTACAGGCTCGGACCTTCAGGCGGTGCTTCGGGTCGGCGCCGACGTAGCCGTCGAAGACGTAGATGTCGTCGAGCGTCTCGTGGTACTCGGCGGCCAGCTTCTCGAGCATGTCGAACTTGTCGGGGGCGATGGGCTGGTTGATTGCGCCCCACCAGATCTTGTCGTGGATCTCGGGGGTGTCCTCGAGGTACTTGTCCTTCGGGCTGCGCCCGGTGCGGTCACCGGTGGAGACGACGAGCGTGCCGTTGGCGGCGAGGTTGCCCTCGCCCCGCGCGACGGCGAGTTCGATGAGACGCGCCGGGGCGTCGTTGCGGTGGTAGCGGTCGCTGGTGATATCAACGGTGACGTTGGCGAGGCTGGTCATAGCGTGGTCTCCTCAGATTCGCAGGCATCCGTATGGCAGCGCCGAATCGGGTGACGCTCGACCGCTCGGACGGGCATCCATTCTATCAATATCCGGGTTCCCCGCCTCGGATTTGGCCTTTTCATTGACGCGGTTTGTGTCCACGGCTACCGTTCGGGCCTCCCTGCGCGTCCGCCTCGTGGACGCCGGATGGTGGCCGTAGCTCAGTTGGTTAGAGCACCGGGTTGTGATCCCGGGGGTCGCGGGTTCAAGTCCCGTCGGTCACCCTTGCCCCAGAGGCCTCGGACGCGAGTTCTATCGCTCGCTCGATTGCGGCTCGGCATTCTTCTTCGTGCGTCCAGACGATCATGTGACGCGCCCTAGGCAGCACCACGGTCTCAACGTGCTGAGCGCCCGAGAACGCCCGCTCCATGAACGCGACGTTCGCAAAGGGCACGAGCGTGTCGCGAACGCCGTGGACGATCACCACAGGGCAGGTCACGCGGCCCAACAGGCCCGCCAGGAGCTTGGCCTCCTCCGGGGCACCCATGATCTCGTCGTTGCTGTTCCTCATCGATCGCGAGAGCAGCCCGCCCAAAGGGCCATCCGCGAGGTGGTTGAACCAACGGGGCGCCTCGAGGTCCGGGTCCAACGATCCGGCGAGGATGACGAGGGCCGCGACCCGATCCGGGGCGTCGGCGGCGGCCCGCGCGATGATCGGCCCGCCCAGCGAGTGCCCGACCAACACCGCGGGTTCGTCGCACCACGCCAGCACCGCCCGAGCCTGCTCCTCGTAGGACGTCACCACCCGATTCGGCTCGGAGTCACCGAAGCCAGGGCGGTCGATCGAGACGGCGGGAGACTGCGAGACCGGGTGTTCCAGATACGCGAAGAAGGCCGCGGCGTCGCTGGGTGTGCCGTGGACGTAGACGAGTGGTGTGCCCACGCCCTCGCGCACCAGCGCCGAGACGCGTATCACATCGCCGCTTGCGAGCTCGACCTCCCGGGACACGCGGCTGATCCCCGCGTCGCGCAGTTGCTCGGGTGACGCGCTGGGCGCGCAGCCGCTGAAACTTGCCGCCCCGAGGCACGCGATCAGTACCGCCCGGAGTTTCACGCCCACGACAGCCCCTCGTGCAGCGTGTTCAGGTTGATCGGATCGCTGTCGGTCACGATCACCATGTCCTCGATGCGCAGCCCCCCCACCGCCGGGTCGTAGAGACCCGGTTCGACGGTGAGCGCATCGCCCTTCACGAGTGGTGGCGCGCCGTGGTCCAGCAGGGGCGGCTCGTGGACCTCGAGGCCGATGCCGTGCCCGGTGCCATGGACCATCTTCGCCCCGGATTCGTTCGGCTCGTGCATACCCATCTTGTAGCCGTGCGCCTCGATGTGCTTTGAGGTGACCTTGTGGACGTCCTCCCCGGTGGCGCCCACCCGGCAGGCGTCGATCGCGGCGGCCTTGGCCTCCACGATCGCCTCGTGCATGCGCGCCACGGCGTCTGGGATGTCGCCGTGAACGACGCAGCGGGTGCAGTCGCCGTTGTAGAGCGAGGATTTGTCCTTCGGGAAGACGTCGATGATCACCGGCTCACCGGTCCGGATGACGCCCGCGCCCTGGAAGTGGCAGTCGTGGGAGGCGGGGCCGCTGGCGACGATGGAGCCCTGCGAGTTGTCGAAGGCGCAGGCGATGAGCGCGGTGTCGATGAGGGCACGGACGCGTTCGCTGGTCAGCGGCTCGCCCTCGTGCTGGAGCACGCCCTGTTTGTCGGCAGCCGCGCCCGCGATCATGCGGCAGTCCAGCTCGATCGCCCGCTCCGTCACGCGCTGCGCCTCGCGCAGGTGCTCGATCTCTTGCTCGTCCTTCGCACGCCGTTCGAGGACCCCCATCATCGGATCGCACACCACCTCGATGCCCGCTTCGCTGCACAGGTGCGCGAAGAGCATCGGTAGGGCGCGGTCCGTGCGCACGGTTGTCGCGCCCGCGCGACGCAGGCACTCGGCGGCGGCCTGGGCGGTGGCGATCTCGCGGTCCCCCGAGAGCCCGCCCTCGGGGGCGAACTCTGCTGGCGCGGCGCAGCGTTCGGTGCGGGCGTGCTGCTTGGCGCGTGCCAATTCGATATCGCGGAGGATCAGGGTCGAGGACCCACCGGTCGAGATGAACGCGACGGGGTCGTGGACGTCGAACCGGATGGTGCGGTAGAGCGAGAGGTTTTTCCCGGGGATGCCCGCGAGGAGCACGCTGCTGGTTGTCATAGGACCGGCCTTTCTGCTGTCCGCCAGACCGTACCGGTTATCGCACCCCGCGTGGCCCGGCGGGGTACCGTCTTTGCGGGGATCCATATGAACCCCAGCCCCGCCCGCTGCGCTCGATTCGCACACCAACCCGCTTCCCCTTGCACCAAGCCCCGCGATCTGCGGGAAGGAGCCGATATGCCACGCCGCACCGCTTCACGACTCTCTTCGACCCTCGTCCTGGCCCTCGCCAGCGGCATGACCGCGACCGTTGCCTACGCCCAACAGGGCGAAGACCCCATGAACGGCGAAACGCTGCTGCCCGTCAAAAAGGTCACGCTCTACCGCTCGGGCGTCGGCGCCTTCGAGCGCCAGGGCCTCGTGGAGGGTTCGAAGGACGTCGCCCTGCGCTTCGAGACGGACCAGATCAACGACATCCTCAAGAGCATGGTGCTGCTGGACCTCGACGGCGGGCGCGTCTCCGCGGTCGGGTACGGCTCGCAGGAACCGCTGGAACGCCGCCTGGCGTCGTTCGCGATCGACCTCTCTGGCAACCCGTCGGTCGTGAGCCTGCTGCGTCAGCTCCGGGGCGCCTCGGTCACGATCGAGACGACCGACAAGGCCGTCAACGGCGTCGTGCTCTCGACCGAAGAACGGCGCGTGAAGGACGATGCGGGGGCCGATGCCGGCACAGAAGAGTTCGTGACGGTGATGACGGACGCGGGGAGCATCGTCTCCACGCGGATGAGCGACGTGCGCTCCTTCCGTCTGCGCGACGAGGTGCTGCAGGAAGAACTGACGCGGGCGCTGATGGCATTGGGCGAGAGCCGCGCGGACCGGACCAAGTCCGTCGAGCTGCGCTTCGAGGGCGAGCCGGGGCGCGGGCGTCGGATCGTCGTCGCGTACGTCACGGAGATGCCCGTCTGGAAGACGAGCTACCGCCTCGTGCTCGACGAGGGCGAGGACGACCCGACCGTCTTCGGCTACGCGATCGTGGAGAACACCACGGACCACGACTGGGACAGCGTGACGCTCTCGCTCGCTTCGGGACGCCCTGTGAGCTTCACGATGGACCTGTACCAGCCGCTGTTTGCGACGAGGCCGAACGTCCCGGTGCCCTTCCTCGCGGGCGTAGCGCCGCGGCTGTACGAATCGGCGTTCAATCGGGCGCCGTCCCGAGCGTCGGGCGGTGTCAGCAACGGCAGGGCACCTGCATCCGAGGCCGCTAATGATGATGCGTACTTGGGCGGATTTGAAGGGGAAGTCGTCGCGAGCTTCCAGACACTCGACAGATTGTCCGAATACCTCCCGTCTGCGCAGGCCTCTGCCGGCTTCGCGGGCGAGCAGTTCATGTACACGGTGGACGGCCCCGTCACCATCGAGCGTCAGCGCTCGGCGATGCTGCCGATCCTCTCCTCGACGATCGACGGGCGGCGCGTCTCCATCTACTCGCCCAGCGTGAACCCCGCGAACCCCATGCGGGGCGTCGAGATCACGAACGATTCGGGGCTGCACCTCATGCCGGGTCCGATCGCTGTCTATGACGCGGGCGCCTACGCGGGCGATGCCCAGATCCCCCACACCTCACGCAACCAGACGCGCCTGCTCTCCTACAGCGTGGACCTGCCCGTCCGCTGCAAGACCGACGCGGACGTGGACTCCAACGTGGTGAGCATCCGGGTCAACAACGGTCTGCTCGAGCAGCGCAACAAGAACGTGCGCACCACCACGTACACCATCGAGAACGGCGACGACCGCAAGGGTCGCACGCTGCTGATCGAGCACCCGCGCAACCAGGGCTGGACGCTCGTTTCGGGCGGCGAGCCCGAGGAGCTCTCCAACGCCTACCGCTTCGAGATGGAGCTCGACACGGGCCAGACCAAGGAGCTCGAGGTGAAGGAGGAGTACGTCTTCCTCAACCGCTACGAATTGGTGAGCTACGACGAGGCGCAGCTCCGCCTGTACATCCGGCAGGGCGTCGCTTCTCAGGCGGTCCTCGACGCCTTCCGCAAGGCGGGCAATTTCTCGCAGCGCATCGCCTCGGGCGAGAAGCGCATGAGCGACATCAACGCGGCGCTCCAGGAGATCGATCGCGATCAGCGGCGCCTGCGCGACAACATCAAGACCGTCCGCGAGGGCTCGGACCTGTACAGCCGCTACGTCGAGAAACTCACCGATCAGGAGGACCGCATCGAGGCGCTCAACACCGAGCTCGAGGCGGTGACCATCGAGGTGCGCGATCTCCGGGAGGAGCGGCGCGTGTACCTGTCGAACCTGAACGTGAACTGATCTCTCAGGAGCGGGCGCGGCGAGCGCGGTCAGTCGGGTCGCCGCTCGCGCCGGTCGATGAGGCGGCACAGCTCGACGACCCTGCGCGCAAGGGCGTTAACGACCGTCTCGCGCCCGTCGCGTTCCACGCGTTCGGGGACGTCGGCGAGATCGATGACCCCCGCGATGGTGCCGTCCTTGCTCGCGACGACGACGGCGCTGTCGCCCTCGGCGCTGAAGCGGCGGATCGTCCGCCGGTCGCTGTAGGTGTACAGCAGGAGCTCGGGGGCGACGGCCTCCTGCATGTCGAGCTCGACGATCTGGATGGCCCTCTCGCCTCGGAGCGTGTCGATCACGCCGACGGGGTCGATGCGCGTGGTGGGGCCGATCTCTTGGGCCGCCTTGCGGAGCGCGTCGAAGGCAACACCCGGCCCGACCGGGAGCTGCTTGACCGCCTTCTCGCCGTCGAAGAAGAGCAGCAGGCGGTGCGTGTACGCCTCGGTGGGTGATGCGCCGTCGAGCGAGAAGATGATCAGCGGCATGTCCGGCAGCGGGTCACCGGCGCGGAGGTCGCCCGAACGCTCGCCGATCTCCGCCAAGGTCTCGACGCGGTTCCGCCGAGAGACGTCGTACCCCAGCCGATCCCCGCTCGCCTCGAGTGACTCACTGGTCACCGTGATGCTGACGGGGCCGGGTTTCGTCTCGAGCGTCGCTTCCAGCAGCCGCGGGGTGTCGTCGGCCTCGATCACGAGGCGGATCTCCGCGTCGCCCGAGTGCCCTTTGAACGTGACCGAGGGCGTCTGTCCGACGGGCCGGTCCTCGCTGGCGTGCGTCCACTCGATGTCGGGGAAGGAGGGGAAGAGCGGGCCGCCCAGCGTGAGCGCGAGCTGCGGCACCACCAGCGGCGGCAGGTGCGAGCGCATGGTCTCGAGCGTCGTCGCGTCGGTCGCGGGCGCCTCGTAGTACGAACGGAAATCGAGTTCGTGCGCGACGCGGACGGCGCCGGGGCCTTCTTCTTCGTCACCGGGTGGCCTGGTCCAGACTTCGATCTCGCCCAGGTCGAGCATGACCTCGGGCTCGCGAAACCCGTCGAGGGGCTGGCTGGCGTAGAGCACGAACTCGCGCCCGCGCTCTCTCCCGGCGTCCACGGTGATGGTGAGCCGCTCGCGCACCGGCTCGGAGCGGTAGTGCTGGCGCAGTCGCGCGAGCCAGAAGTCCGCGGCGGCCTTGACCTGCTGATCGGCGTCCTGCGCGGGCGCGGCGGGGGCCAGCAGGGTGAGGAGCGTGAGGGTCAGGAAGAACAATCGCATCAGTCCACCTTACGCCCCAGCCGGGCGAGCAGTTCTGACACCGTGACGCCCAGGACGGGGTGACGTGCGTCCGGGGCGATCGCCGCGAGCGGTTCGAGGACGAAGGCCCGCGTGTGCATCATGGGATGAGGGAGTGTGAGGCCCGGTTCATCGAGGATCGTGTCCTCGTAGAGCAGCAGGTCGAGGTCCAGGATGCGGGGCCCCCAGCGGACCGTTTCCTCACGCCGGTCCCGCCCCACTGTGCGCTCGATGCCCAGCAGGGTGTCGAGCAGTTCGCGGGGCGCGAGGGTCGTCCCAACCGCACACGCGCCGTTGAGGTAGAGCCCCTGCCCCGCCTGCCCGACAGGCTCGGTCTCGATCCAGCCGGAGACCGCGATCACCTCGATGCCCTCGCACGATCGCAGGGCACCGATCGCGGCGTGCAGATGAGCGGCCCGATCACCCACGTTCGAGCCCAGGGCGATGTGAGCGCATGCAGCGTCAGAATGGGCGGGTCGGGTTTCCACGGCGCGAGGGTAACGAAACACCCCCGCGTCGTCGGACTGCGGGGGTGCGAGGGGGTGCTCGGATGTGCTGATATGCGGGAGGGCTACTCCGTGGGCTCGAACTCGCGCTCGCGGTGCTGGAGCTGGGCCTTGAGGCGGGCGAGGATGGAGGAGTGCATCTGGCTGACGCGCGATTCGGAGAGGTCCAGCGTTGCGCCGATCTCTTTCATCGTCATCTGCTCGTAGTAGTACAGGATCACGATCAGACGCTCGGCGCGGGAGAGGCCCTTGGTGAGCAGGCCCTTCAGGTCGCGGCGCTGGATCTCCGAGAGCGGGTCCATCTGGCTGCCGTCCTGCAGGACATCGATCTCACAAACCTCGCGGTTGCCGTCGGACTGGTAGCGCTGGCGGTTGAGGCTTGTCGTGCTGACGGCCGAGCCGTCGCGGAGGATCTTCTTGACCTCCTCTTCGTCCACGCCGAGCTCGTTGGAGATCTCGATCTCGGTGGGCTTGCGCCCGAGGGACATCTTGAGACGCTCGCGCGCCTGCTCGACCTTGGACGTGCGGTGACGCACGAGGCGGGGCACCCAGTCCATCGAGCGGAGCTCGTCGAGGATGGCGCCGCGGATGCGCTGCGCGCAGTAGGTCTCGAACTTGACACCCCGATCGAGGTCGAAGGCGTGGATCGCGTCCATCAGCCCGAAGAGCCCCGCGGAGACGAGGTCTTCGATATCCACCTCATCGGGCAGGCGCGAGTACACACGCTCGGCGTTGTAGCGCACCAGCGGGTAGTACTTCTCGATCAGGTAGTTGCGTTTGTCCTCGCACGGGTCGGCCTGGAAGAGCTTCCAGAGCGGCTCGGTATCGAGAGCGTCGAGGCTGTCCCGGATCTCCAGACGCACGCGGTACGCTTCGAGATGACGGTCGTGTTCTGCTGCGCGCGTCTCGGAAGACGCGGCGTGTGCTGCACGGGTGCTGGGCATGATGGTCCGCTCCTTAGACCTTTTGTTCCGGTGTGAACCGGTTCGGCTCGCCGATCCTTGGCGAGTCCGAGAACATATGAACCTGAATGATGACGCGCGTCAAGTGCGTACGGGCACGACAACGCGCAATAGATGCGAAGTTTCTCACGCCGCCTCCGCTTCGGGCGCACTCGGTGCGCTTTCTTCGATGGTCGGCGGGGATGTATCGAATGGGAGGGCGTCTGCGGTCTCGAGTGGTGGCGCGCCGAGCGGGCGTTCTTCGGAGTACCGTTCGAGGTGCTCGCGGACGATCGTCGCGCAGCCTTTGCCGAGCACCATCGCGACGATGTAGCAGATGACCATCGCGAGGATCGCGCCCTGGAGCACCCCGATCGCCTCGGCGCCGCCAGAGAGCCCGGAGACGATCGCGATCGCGAAGCCAGCGAGCGCAAAGCAGCTCGCCATGGGCGCGATCGGGAATGGTCGTCTCATACAGGGACCCTCTCTGCCTCACGAGGGCCGCATAACGACGACCCCGCGGTATCGCTATCGATCAGTGCGCGTGCCCTCTTGATGCGCTTGAGCCAAAGTCGGTCGGATCGTGAGAATTCCGATCGCTCCGCCCGGTCATGATCCGCAAAGCCCGCACCAATCCGCGCCCGCCGCGCCGATCTTGCGTCGGATTCAGGCCAAATCGCTCACCCACGTATCCCGCGAGCCTCCCGACCCCCCGGCTCGCGGGGGACTTCGGGTGACCGATCACAAAGGGCGAACGCTCGCGGACGGCCTGTTGCACCGCCTTGTCCGTCGGCACCCAGCCCGCGAAGGGCACCGTGGCGTCGAGGAACCGTCTGGTAACGCCCTCGATCCGCTGGTGGACGGCGCGGGCTTCGCGCTCGTCCTTCGCGTTGTTGACAACGAGCGCGAAGCGCCCGTTCCCCCCCTCACCAACGCCCTCACGCGGACGCGTGATGAGCAGCTTGATAAGGGCGTAGGCGTCGGCGATCGCGGTCGGCTCGGGGGTCGTGACCACCAACGCGAGGTCGGCGGCGTGGACGAACTCGAGCACGCCCTGCCCCACACCCGCCCCGCAGTCTATGAGCGTGAGCTCGACGGCCTCCTCGAGGTCGGCGATGCCCATAATGAGGCGTTCACGCTGTTCGTCGTTCATAGAAGCGAGGCGCGCGACGCCGGAGCCGCCCGGGATGAGGCTGAATCCGCCCGGCGCACGGACCGCGATGTCCGCGAGGGAGCGCCCGTGGTCGAGGGCGTGCCCGATGTGGACCGAGGCGTTGACACCGCAGAGGACATCGGCGTTGGCGAGCCCGAGGTCCCCGTCGAGCAGGGCGATGCGCCCGCCGCGCTGCGCCATCGCGGCGGCGATGCCGACTGAGATGCTGGTCTTGCCCACGCCGCCCTTGCCCGAAGCGATGGTCACGATGCGCGGGCGTTTCCGGGGCTTGGGCTCGATGACGGCTTCTGCGCGTTCGATCGGCGTCGTGCCCGTCTGCTCATGGTTGGCGGGGTGAACAACGTCGCGCATCATGGCGCGCAGGCGTGAGGCCTGGTCGTCGCGGTGCTCACGCTCGGGCGCTTTGCTGATGGTCTGTGTCCCTCGCTGCTCGTCGCTCACGCATCACCCCCGGGGCTCGCCAAGAGCCGTCGCGCGAGGCGTTCGGCACAGGCGGTCTCGATCTGGTCAGGCACTTCCTGACCCGTGGTCACGAAGCTCAGCGGCGCGTTCAGGCCGCGAACCGCGTCCACAATAGGCCCCAGAGCGACGGACTCGTCGAGCTTGGTGGCGATCGTGTGCGTGGGCTCCAGGGCCCCGAAGACCTCGGCGATCTTCTTGATCACCCGTCCGCTGGACGTCGAGCTCAGCACGAGCTGCGTGTGGTGCGGGCGGGCGGCGTTGAGGAAGCCGCGGAGCTCATCGATGCGGGCGCTGTCGTTCTGCGACCGACCGGCGGTGTCCAGGATGATCACGTCCCGATCGTCGAACGAGCGGACCGCCTGGGCCATCTCCGCGGGCGTGAGCGTCACCTTGATCGGCAGACCGATGATGTTCGCGTAGGTACGGAGCTGATCGACCGCGGCGATGCGGTAGGTGTCCGAGGTGACGAGCCCGACGGATGCCCCGTGACGGAGCTTGTAGGTCGCCGCGAGCTTCGCGACGGTTGTCGTCTTTCCGACACCGGTGGGACCGACGAGGGCGATGACCAGAGGCCCGCCCGAAGCGGGCTTCGTCGCCCGTGAGAGCGATTGGTCCACGGGCACCAAACCTGCGACACGACGGAGGGCGACCTGGCGGACCACGCTTTCGTCCTGCAGTTCCTCTGGTCGCAGCTCTTCGAGCACACCAGCGATGACGCGATCGGTCAGGGCCTGATCAAGTTCGGACTCTTCGAGCGCCTCGCTGATCGCCTCGAGCGCGGGGGGCAACGCGACGGGGCTGTGCGAGCGCGAAGTGCGTAACACCTGTCCCATCATACGTTTGAGCTCCGCGAGCTCCGCAGAGACACCCTCGGGCTCGGGGCCCGGATCGCGCCGAGGCGGTGTGGAGGGCGGCTCGAAGGCGGGCTTGGGCTCGATGACCCGCGATTCGGGGGCCAGCATGCCGCGCGGGTCTTCCATATAGAGCGCGTCGAGACGCGAGGAGTGGTCAGCGCTGGCTCGGGTCTCGGGGCGACGCTGGGTCTGCTTCGCGTGATCGGGCTCGAGGACGATGGTCTCGACCTTGCTCAGCGCGGCTTGACCGGACGAGGTCTGTGGCTGCGGGGTCGGCGTGTGTTCACGCGCACGGGTGCGGGCCGATGCGGACAGCTCCACCGCGTCCCGGAGCATCTCGGCGCGCTCGGCGAATGGTCGATCCGCAAAATCACGCTGCTGCGCCGCGGGCTGGGAACGCTCTGGTGCCGGTTTTTCTCGCTTCAGACGCGGCGCGGGGGAGGAGCCCGCGGTGGCCGCGTTTGTGGCGGTGATCTCCGTGATGGTCTTAGCACCAAGGCCCATCACGCCGCCCTGCTTGAACGTGCGTGTGTGCAGGATGACCGCTTCGGGACCGATGTCCTTCTTCACGAGGACGAGTGCCTCGCTGGGGGATTTGGCGCGGTATGTCTTGATCGCCATGATCGCCCTCCGTGGCTGCTGGCTGCTCAGCGTCCTGCCGAACGTGTGCGCACGTGGCGCGTGCGCGTGGTCGGATCATCCCTAGAACCCCCCACTCTTGCAAGGGGTAATCGGATGGTGAAATGTCCCCAAGCGCCCTGGGCGCAAATTGTGGACAGCCGGTGGGTGGACAACGCCCCGATCCGCCGGTTTGCTCAGACCGCCTGGCGGACCGCGCCATCTTCTTCGGGCACGGTGATGAGGCCCATCGACTCCACCTCGACGCCCTGCACGATCTCGTTGTACCCGAGCACGACGACGCCCTCGATGTACGGTTCGAGGAGCTGACGCACCTGGGCGCGGACCTGGGGCGAGGCGATGACCACGGGCTCGTGCCCGGCGCCGACCACGCCACGAAGACCGTCGCGGACGCGTTGTGCGAGGCGAGAGGCGACGCCCGCGGGCATGGACATGGTCGTCGCGCCGCCGGTGCGATCGATGTAGCCGCCCACGACGTCCTCGAAAGCGGGGTCCAGTGTGACGCAGATGATCTTGAGGCGTGCGGCGCCGGGCCCCTCGCCCGCGCTGTCGTTGGGGACCGCGTGTTGCTGGCTGATGGAGCGTCGCAGCGCGTTGCGTGCGTACTCGCTGAGTACGTCCACGTCCTTTGTCTTGGGGGCCCAGTCCGCGAGGGTCTCGAGGATCGTCTCGAGATCACGCACCGGCACGCGCTCGCGGAGCAGCGTCTGCAGCACCTTCTGCAGGGCGGCGGGCGACACGACGTCGGGCACCGCGTCCTCCACGAGCTTGGGCGCGTGGCTCTTGAGCTGGGTCAGCAGGTTGCCGACCTCCTCGCGCGTGAGCAGCTCGTCGGCGTGCCGGCGCACGATCTCCGTGAGGTGCGTGGTGAGCACGCTGGTCGGATCGACGACGGTGTAGTTGAGGCTCTCGGCCTTGGTCTTGAGGCTCGGGACGATCCACCACGCCTTGATGCCGAAAGCGGGCTCGGTCGTCGGATCGCCCTGGATCTCGCCGGTGGTGAAGCCCGAGTCCATCGCGAGGAGCATCTCGGGCCTCGTCTCGCCCTCGGCGACCGTGGCGCCGCGCACGCGGACGCGGTAGCTGGTCGGGGTGAGCGTCATGTTGTCGCGGATGCGGACCGGGGGCATGACCAGTCCGATCTCCGCGGCGAGCTGGCGGCGCGTGGCGCTGATGCGGTCGAGGAGCTCGCCGCCCTGCTGGGTATCGACGAGAGAAACCAGGCCGTAACCGACCTCGAGCTCGAGCGTGTCCACCTTGAGGAGGGTCTCGACCTCTGGGGCCTCGGTGGCCTGGGCGGTCTGCTGGGCTCGCTCGTCGGTGACGCGCTGCTCTTCGATCGCTCCGGCGCGATCCTGCTTGAGCAGCGTGACGCCGATGCCGCCGAAGAGGATCGCGAGCGCGAACAGCGGCACCGCGGGCAGAGGCGTGAACGCGAGGGCGAGCATGAAGATCGCGGTGATGAAGAGCGCGATTGGGCGGGCGCCGAGCTGGTTGGTGAGCTGGTCGCCCAGCGAGTTCTTGTCGTTGGACCGCGTGATGATGAGCGCACTGGCGATCGCGACGATGAAGCTGGGCAGCTGCGAGGCGATGCCGTCGCCGATGGTGAGCGTGGTGAAGATCTTAGCGGTCTCGCCGATCGCCCAACCCTTCTCGATAGCGCCGATCGCGAAGCCGCCGATGATGTTCACGATCGTGATGATGATGCCGGCGATGGCGTCGCCCCGGACGAACTTGGAGGCGCCGTCCATCGCGCCGAAGAAGTCCGCCTCGTGGGAGATCTTGTCGCGACGGCGGCGTGCCTCGACCTCGTCGATGACCCCCGCGTTGAGGTCCGCGTCGATCGCCATCTGCTTGCCGGGCATCGCGTCGAGCGTGAAGCGGGCGGCGACCTCGCTTATGCGCGTCGCACCCTTGGTGATCACGACGAACTGCACGACGACGAGGATCACGAAGATGATCACGCCCACGATCATCGAACCGCCGGCGACGAACGAGCCGAACGTCGAGATCACCTCCCCAGCCATGTCCTGGGCCTGCTGGGGCGAGGTGGCGTCGGCCGAGAGGATCAGTCGCGTCGAAGCGATGTTGAGGACCAGACGCAGCAGCGTGGTCGCGAGCAGCAGCGAGGGGAAGACGCTGAACTGCAGCGGCTCATCGGTGTACATCGTCGTCAGCAGCACGACGACCGCGACGCAGATGTTGAACGCGATGAGCACGTCCATCACCATCGGGGGCAGCGGGACGAGGATCACCGCGAGCAGCAGCATGAAGCCGAGCGGCGCAAGCAGCGCACGGTGGCGTGCGATCGAGTTCACCCAACCGGGGTTGGGTGTGCTGAGGCTCTTCATCCCCATGGGTCACCACCCCTCATGACGACGCCCCCGCCATGAACTCTTGGGCCTTGGTGCTGCGATCGAGCTTGTAGACGTAGGCGAGCACCTCGGCGACCGCCTCGTAGTCATCCGTGTGGATCTCCGCGCCGACGGGCACGTTGGCGTACAGCGCCCGCGCCAGGGGCGGGCGTTCCACGATGGGCACGCCGCTCGTCGTCGCGATCTGGCGGATGCGCAGCGCAAGATAATCGGCGCCCTTGGCGATCACGCGCGGCGCGTGCATCGCGCCCTGCTCGTACTTCAGCGCCACCGCGTAGTGTGTTGGGTTCGTCACGACCACGTCCGCCTGCGGCACGTCCGAGCCCAGCCGCTGCAGCGCGATCTCCCGCGCCATGCGCAAGCGGCGCTGCTTCATCTCCATGTCGCCGTCGCTGCTCTTGCGCTCCTCTTTGACCTCCTGTTTGGTCATCTTGAGGTCGTCTTTGTTCTGCCAACGCTGGTAGATGAGGTCCACCATCCCGAGGAAGAGCATCGCCAGCAGCACCCAAGAGCTGAGCTCGATCATCAGGCGGACGGCGAGTGCCAACCCCTCCATGAGCCCGAGCACGCCCATCGACATCAGCACGTCCCAGCGGTTGTGCATCACGGCAGCCGCGATCGTTCCGAGCACGATCAGCTTGCCGATGTCGAGCACCGCCTTGACCGCGGACTTCTTGCTGAAGAGCCGCGCGAACCCCTTGATCGGGTCGAGCTTCTCGGGCTTGAAGCCGATCGCCTTGGGGGCGTAGACGAAGCCGACCTGCGTGACCTGACCGAGCGCACCGACGAATGCCATGATGAGCATGAAGAGGCCGACGGAGAGGCCTAGCCGCTCGCCGACGCCCTGGAGGTCCGCGAGCACGCGCCCCGCGCTGAGGTCCGAGCCCATGACCTCGGGCGAGAGGACGAACCGGGTGACGAGCGTCATCTCGCGGAAGATCATGCCGCCGAGCATGAGCGCGCCGACGGTCGCGCCGGCCATGACGACGAAGGCCGCGAGGTCCGCGGACTTGGCGATCTGGCCCCGCTCACGCGCATCGGAGATCTTCTTGGAGGTCGGGTCTTCGGTTTTCTCGCCGAGCTGCTCAGCCATCGGGCGTCCCCCCGATCAGCGACGGCCCGATCAGGGGCGGGCCCAGCGACTGCACCCAGCCCACGATCGCGTCGGCGGTGTGGTCCATGTCCGCGGTCGTCACGGTGCGGATGAAGGCGAGCGCACCGATGACGGCGCCGATGCCCAGCAGGATGCGCAGCGGGAAGCCGAAGTTGAGGATGTTGAGGCCCGGGATCGTGCGCATCAGGAAGCCGACAACGATGTTCTCGAGGAAGATGATGACCACGATGGGCATCGAGACGCGCAGCCCGACGATGATGCTCGCTTGCATCAGGCTGCCGAGCAGCTCGATGACGGTGATGTCCATGCGGTATCCGCCCAGCGGTACGCGCCCGAACGTCTCGATCGTCGCGCCGACGATCAGCTCGAGCCCCCCCACCAGGACGAAGCTGACCATCGCCATGAGGTAGAAGATCTGGCCCAGGACGTCGCCGTCGATGTCGGACCCCGGGTTCACGACCGAGGCGATGCCGAGCCCCATCTGCTGGCCCATCATGAGCCCGCCGAGCTGGATCGCGTGCAGAGGCAGGCTCGCCATGAGGCCGATGACGGCGCCGATCGCGAGCTCCGCGATGACGAGGGGCGCGAGGGTGTAGACGTCGTTGGCGAGCGGGATGGCGGTGGTATCGATCGGGATCGCGGGGTAGACGCAGATGCCCAGGCTCAGCAGCATGAGCACCTTCACGCGACGGGGGATGATGTTGCTCGAGAGCAAGGGCGCGGTGAGTAGCAACCCCGCGATGCGCGACAGCACCACCAGGAACGGGATCGCGTGGACCAGGAGTGACTCGAAGCCGATCGGCAACCGCGGTCCTTTCGGCTCAGGCGAGCGTGAACATCTCGATGGAGAACATCGCGAGCATCTGCAGGATCCAGGGGAGCAGCAGGATCGTGACGATGGTCATGATGAAAATCTTGGGGACCAGCGCGAGCGTCTGCTCCTGGATGGAGGTCACCGACTGGAAGATGCTGATCGCGAGGCCGATCACGATGCCCGCGCCCAGGATGGGCGTCGCGATCTTGAGGACCACGAACAGCGCGTTGCGCACCAGCTGCAGGAGCGTGTCTTCGATGAGCATCGGCGGACCCTCCCTACGTGACCGTCTGCACGCTGTACATGAGCGAACCGACCACGAGGTTCCAGCCATCGACCAGCACGAACAGCAGCATCTTGAAGGGCAGCGAGATGAGCACCGGGGGCAGCATCATCATGCTCATCGAGATCAGCATGCTCGCGATCACCATGTCGATCACCAGGAACGGCAGGTACACGCGGAAACCCATCGTGAAGCCCGCCTTCAGCTCGCTGAGCATGTAGGCGGGGATGAGCGTCATCGTGTCCACGTCCTTGCGCTGCATCTCCTCGGGGTTGGAGGTGTCCATCCCCTTGTAATTCATGATCATGTACAGGCTCGACCAGTTCCCGGTGGACTCGATCTGCGCGAACATGAAGTCGCGCAGCGGCTGCTTGGCCTGGTCCCACATCACCGTCTGATCGATGATCTCGCCGTTCTGGTACGGCACGATCGCCTCGTTGTAGATCCGGTCCATCGTCGGGGCCATGACCATCGCGGTCATGAAGAGCGCGAGGCCCGTGATCACCTGGCTGGGCGGGAGCCCCTGCGTGCCCAGCGCCTGCTTCAGGAGGCCCAGCACGATGATGAACCGCACGAAGCAGGTACACATCACCATGATCGACGGCACGAGCGCGAGCACCGTGAGCAGCACGATGATGTTCAGCGTGCCGCTGAGGCCGCCCTCGAAGCCCGGGATCGAGTTCGCCGCCTCTTCCATCACCGACACCGGGTTCATCGCGGCGTTCTGAGGCTGCGTCACGCTCTGCGCGCTCGCGATGCCCGTGATCAACAGCATCGAGATGATCGCGATGACTCGCTTCATACGCCCAGCCCCCGCATCCGGCGCACGCGCTCGGAGAGTTCGTCGGTCGTGTACTGGTCGTCGAGGGTGCGCGGGTCGGACTCCATCTCGCGGAGCATGCCGTTGAAGCGGGCGACCTGGCTGGCACCCTCCTCGTCGCGCGTCTTCATGAGAATCGAGGCGACCTCACGCTCGTCTGTGATCTCGCTGAGTGTCTTGAAGCCGTCGGACGACTGGTCGAGCAGCAGCACCCGCGTGTCGAGCTGGAGGAGCACGAGCGATCGCCCCCGCGCGATCGGGTACCGCCCGAGCACGCTGAGCACGCCAGAGGGCGCGCGTCCGCCCGCGCCGAGCGCACCACCCAGGCCGCGGCGTCTCCCGGCACGTACGAGGACGAAGCGGAAGACGATCAGCAGCCCGATGACGCCCGCCAGCGCGAGCCCGGTACGGAGCCAGCCCTCGACGTCCGTGACGTCCGATGCGGTGGTCACGTTCTCCGGCGTGGCGCCGAGGGTGCGGCGTTCGATCGGCGGGAGCGGCAGCGACTCGGTTTCTGAGACCGGCGGATCTATCGACGCGGCACCGGCATCATCAACTACCGCGTCGAGCTCCGCGGTCGCCTCGACGGGCGGCTCTGGCGCGTCCCGCTCGACGCTCATGAGCAGGCTGTCGAAGCCGTCCGGGGGCAGCATGACCGGCACCGGGTTGGCGCTGGCCTGGGCGAAGAGTGTGCCGCTAAGAGTGAGGAGCGCCGCCATGGTGAGGCTGGGCGCGATCGTGGTCATCCGCATATCGCCATCCTGGCTGCTTGCCGAGCGTGCTCCGACGCCCGGGTGATCACTCGCTGTGCCCCGCCCGCTGGCGAGGCCTTTTCGTCAGGCCGCCGCGCCGCTGTCGTCGGCGTCGGTCACGTCCCCCTCGTGGATCTGAGAGATGATTTCGCTGATGCGGACGCAGAAATTGTCGTTGAGCACGAGCACCTCCCCGCGAGCGACGGGGCGGTCGTTGACGTAGATGTCCACCGGGTCGCCCGCGAGCTTGTCCAACTCGACGACGGACCCGGAGTTCAGGCGGAGCACGTCCTCGACGAACATGCGCGTGCGCCCGAGTTCGATCTTCACGTTCAGGTTAACGTCCGCGAGCAGGTCCAAGCCGTCGGGCAGCGCGCGGGGCGTGCCCATCCCGTCGAAGGCGGTGGGGGCGAAGCCGCCGACCTGTCCGGCGGTGCCGTTGTCTGCGGTGGAGGCCCCGCTTGGGTCCGCGTCCGCTGTCGGCGTGACGGGGTCCTCGCCGGTCGGGGCGTTGGGCTCGAAGCTCGAGAGCGCGTCGTTCGCGGCTTCGAGGGCCTCTTCGGCCATGCTGCTCGCGTCGGCGGTGTCCTTGGGGGCCTGGGCCGGTGCCTCGGTGGATTCCGCGGCGGCGTCCTGGATGGGCTCTTCGGGATTTTGGTTGGGGTCTTGCTCGGGCATCCATGCCTCTGCGCTGTGTGGAGTGCGCGTGGGGATCAAGGGCGGGCTCCGCGCCGCCGAGGGAGTCGTATCGGCGACCGCGTCTGGAGGGGGTCACAATTGCTCGGCAGATCGTGCGCGGTGCGCAGTCCCTGCCGATCCCCCGCTCTGTCGAGGACGACAACGCCCCCGGTCGGCTTAGTAGTCAGCCGGGAATCCGATACAGCTCGGAACGAGCACATCCAGCACGAGCGGCTCGCCATCGGGATCGGTGCCGACGAGCTCGTCGGAGGCCAGGAAGTCGATGATCTGACGACGGATGGTGTCGTAGCCCGGTTCCTGGAAGTAGGTGTGCTGCGCCGACGCGACGATCCGCCCGATCCCCGAACGGATCAGGCTCCCGCGCCGATCGAGCACCTCCTGGACCTCGATCTCGTTGCGGGCTTCCACCGCGACGACGATCTCCATGTCCCAGATCCACAGGCGCCCCTGCTTGGCGTTCGAGAACTTGTCCTGGAGCACGGGCAGCTCGCGGACCTCGCGGAGCTCCTGCTCCGGGTCCTTCAGCACGTCCATGGCGCTGACCTCCGACGGCTTGCCCATCATGGTCATCAGGAAGACGATCGCGCCGCCCTCCATCACCAGCAGCGCAAGGATCACGACGATCGTCTTGATCGGGAGACCCTTCTTGGCTTCGGTTGTGGATTCGGCTGCGGGTGCTTCGTCGCTCATCGCTGGCTCCTTGGTGCTTCGCGATCTATCGGCCGGTTAGCCCTCACGGCTAAGCGCCTCGCTGGTTCCGTTCGGGTCCGCGTGCAGTTCGTTCATCATCACCTCGAGCATGATGACCTCCACTCGCCGATTTTCCGACTGCCCCTCGTCCGAATAACGGCGCACCGCGACGGGTTCCGTGTCGCCCCGCGCGTCGAGGATCAGTCGCTCCGGGCGCAGCCCGCCCTCCGTGATCAGGAACTCGGCGATCGCCTTCGCCCGGTAGTACGACAGGTCCATGAGGTCGCGGTAGGGCGAGTCCTTGGGGAGGATTTTCCGCGCCGCGTGACCGCGGACACCGATTTTATTGTTCCGACCGCGCACGAGGTTGGCGATCTTCAGCAATTCGTCCTTCGCGTCCGACTTGAGCTCAGTAGACCCCGGCTCGAACGTGAGGCTACCGCCGATCGTGAACATGAGCCCGTCGTGGACACGCGTGACCTTGGTCTGCTTGCCGCTGATGCCCCGGTCCTTGGCCTGCGAGACCTTGGATTCTTTAGACATCTGGGCGGCAACGTTCTCGAGCAGTTCGACCATCGAGCGCATCGGTGGGTCGTCCGTGGGCATCACGCCCACGCCGCCCGAGTAGCCGAAGGCCTCCTGCACCGCGGTGATGACGCGTTGGTACTCGTCTTCCTTCTTGAGCTCGCTGAAGGCCGCGAGTAGGATGAAGAAGCACAGCAGCAGTGACATCATGTCGCCGAAGGTGACGACCCACTCGGGGATGTCCCCGCCGCCCTCTTCTTTTTTGCACTTGCACTTTTTGGGCATCGGGTGGCGTCTCTTCGATCAGGCGGCCTGCGCCATTTCGTCTTCGCCCTCGCCGAAGCGTTGCGACGGCGGGAGGAAGGTCATGAGTTTCTGCTCCACCACACGCGGGTTGTCGCCCGACTGGATGGACATCACGCCCCTCACGATGATTGTCTTGATGAGCATCTCGTCCGCGTCCTTCACCTTCAGCTTGTCGGCCAGGGGCAGGAACAGACAGTTCGCCATGATGGCGCCGTACATCGTGGTGAGCAGGGCCGCGGCCATGCCGGCACCGATCGCCGATGGGTCGGACATGTTCGCGAGCATCGCGACGAGACCGATCAGCGTGCCGATCATGCCGAAGGCGGGCGCGAAGCGGCCCATCGTGTCGAACAGACCCTTGCCGTACCCGTGACGGGCGGTCGTGTTCTCGATGTCCGCCTCCATGATGTCTTCGATGAGCTCGGGGTCCGTGCCGTCAACCGCCATCTTGATCCCGAGGATGAGGAGCTGGTCCTCCATCTCCTCGGTCAAGCCCTCGAGGGCGAGGATGCCGTCACGACGGGCGACTTCGGCGAACTGCACCATCTGCTTCACGAGCGCGCCAGGGTCACCGGAACCGCCCTGGAGCGTCTTCTTGAAGACTCCCGGCAATTGCAGCACTTTCGCCACCGGGAACGCGGTCAGCGTCGCGGCGATCGAGCCGCCGATCACGATCATCACCGAGGGGATGTCGATGTACGCGCCGGGCGAACCGCCCATGAAGATCGCCATGAGGATCAGCGCGAAGCCGAGAACTACACCGATGATCGTATTGAGGTCCATCTCTGCTGATCGCTCCGTAGGTGCGCGAGCGAGGTGCCCGCTTCGGAGTCATCGTCAGAGAAGGGTGTCCACTTCACGGGACTCTCAGACTCTGCACCCGCGGAGCAGAATCACGCCGCCGGTTCGAATCCCCGGATCAGGCGGCCGTACTCGATCGAGCGGCGCACCACTTCCTCGGGCGTCTCGAGCACCATCAGCGCATCGCCTCCGGTGAGTCGGATCGTGGTGTCGGGCGTCGACTCCACTGTGCGGATCAGTTCCGCGTTCAGAACGAAGCCGCTGCCGTTGAGCTTGGTCAGTACGATCATGGCACTCCGGTTATCGGCGGGCGAACTCCGCCCCTTGAGCCGAATCAGCCGGCGGTCGCGATGAGCTGCTGTAACAACTCGTCGGACGTGGTGATCACGCGGCTCGCCGCCGAGTAGCCCGTGCTCGTCAGGATCATGTTGATGAACTCCTGCGGCAGGTCCACGTTCGCGAGCTCCAAGGCACCGCCGATGATGCGCCCCGTGCCGAACTCCGTCGGGCCGGTGACCAGCGCGGTGCCGGAGTTGGGGCCGACCGCGAAGAGGTTCTCACCGACATCGATAAGACCCTCGGGGTTGGTGAACTTGCCGACCGCGACGCGCCCGATGGTGCGCGTGAGCCCGTTCGTGAAGCCGCCGACGATCGTTCCGTCGATGCCGACCGCGTAGGTGGTGAGCGTGCCCAGCGGCGAGCCGTCCTGGAAGGTCGCTGCGAGCGAGCTCAGGCCCGAGGCGCCGAGCGGGCTGGAGAGGGCCGTCACGTTATCGCCGGTGGAGTTGAAGTTGAGCGCGAAGTTGATCGGGTCCACAGCGCCGGTACCGTCGCGGTCCACCTGGATGCCCACGGGCGCATCGTCGGCCAGCTGCCCGAAGTTGTCGAAGTTGATCAGTGGCGCAGAGTCCGTGCCGCCGAGGTCGAGGTTGTACGCGACGTCTGAGTCGTCCGGCGAGCGGATATACAGGCGCCACCCGGTGCCCGTGTCGCCCTTCTGCTCGAGCACCGCGGTGATGTCCACGTTCACCGGTGATCCCAGCGTGTCGTACACCACGAACGTGGAGCGTACGGATTCGCCGTCGGCCGACTGGGTACGGCTGGTGATGAGCGTTCCGTCCGTGACGGCGAGGCCCGTGGTCCCATCGGTGAAGCCGAGTTCACCCGTCTCGAACGTGAGATCGTTCTGAGAGCCCAGGTTGCCCCCGATGGAGATGACGCCCGCCGCATCGATGGTCACGCCGCCGACACCGCCAGCCACCGCGCCGTCAACGATGCCCAGCGCGTCGCCGATGAAGGTCATGAGCTCGTCAACATCGGTGGTCGCGGTGATCGTCAGTGTCGCGTCCGGGATGGTCTTGTTGCCGATCTCGGCGCCGGAGATCGTGAATTCGTCACCGATGGCGAGGACCGGTGAGTCGAGCGCGGTCAGCAGCGTCGCGCCGGTTGCGGGGACGGCGCCCGAAAGCAGCGCGGGCATGGTGTGGATCGAGCCCTGCGTCGCAAGATCGCCCGCGGCGTTGAGGTTGCCCGAGAAGTTCACGTTGGCCGTGGCCTCCGCGATCGTCGCGACACCCAGCGGGATGGTCAGCCCGTCGAGGTTGCCCTCGATGAGGTTGTACTGGTCGTCAACCGTGAACCCCTGCACTCGGGCGCCCGACGGTGTGACCAGCTCGTTGTTCGCGTTGAGTTGGAAGGCGCCGTCTCTCGTGAAGAAGCGGCTGCCCCCTCGGTCCACCACGAAGAAGCCGTCGCCCTCGATCGCGAGGTCGGTGGGGATGCCGGTGGGCGTGGTGGCTCCGCCGCTGAAATTGCGCTGCGTCGCCGAGACACGGACGCCCGAACCGATCTGGGCCGGGTTCGTGCCGCCGTTCGCGGCGTTGGGCGATGAGCCGAGGCTGAAGTTGCGCGACAGGTTCGGTGCGAAGAGGATCCGGTTGCTCTTGAACGCGACCGTGTTCACGTTCGCGATGTTGTTGCCGATCACCTCGAGGCGACGGTTGTTGGCGTTGAGGCCGGAGAGTCCGGTGAACAGTGTGCTGGGTGACGACATGCCGCAAAACCTCCTGGGTGCGTCCGTACTGCGGACGCGTTGGTGTAACGGGCCTACGCGAGCGGCGTGCCAGCGCTGTTCAGATCGGTCAGCACACGCGCCAGCGAAGCATTCTCCAGCGGGCGGGCCCCGAGCAGGGGTGTGTTTCCCACCACCCGACGCGCACGCCCCGCGTCCTCGCTCAGCATCTCGCGCAAGGCCTGCCCGTCCACGTCCGGCACGCGCACGAAGGCGTCCACGCCCGTGATCAGCCGCCCCGCGCTGTCGTTTTCTATCGATTCGACGAGCCGCCCGGCGACGTCGAGCGTCACGGAGCGCACCGGCACCGGGTCGCGCTCATCTTCGGGCACGCCCTCCACGAGCGCACCGACACGCGCGAAGCCAGCGGCCTGCGCCGCATCGGCGACTGCGCTGAGCAGTTCCATCGTCCGCGGGTCCACCGGACCCACGCCCTTGGCGATGTCCAGGCCCTGACCGCTGTGGATCTCGCCCCGACGAGCGAGCACGATGAGTTCGTCGAACCCGACACCCTCCAACGGAGTGCCCGTGGCGCGGGGCGTGCCCGCGCCCGGGCGAACGCCCGAGCCGAGCCGGCGCAGCATGGTGCGCGCCGACGACTCCATCAGGGCGTTTCCGGCTCTTCGACGAACTCCTGCACAAAGATGCGGAACGTCGTCGAGACCTCGTTGCCGAAGGTGTCCGTCGCGGTGACGCGGAACGTGTGCGAGCCGATGTCCTCGGTGTCCGGGTTCAGCGTGAACGTGCGCGTCGCGGGGTCGAACTCCACCCAGTCGGGCAGGTCCGTGCCGTCGGCGTTCGCGGCGGTGTAGGTGAGCAGGTCGCTCGGGTCCGCGTCGGCGAAGGTGTCGGTGCGGAAGTCGAAGCTCAGCTCATCACCCGCGACGACGGTGACGTCCTCGATGTCGCGTTCCGCGGTCGGCGCCGCGTTCTCGGGCGGCTCGAGCAGCTGCGGGTCCACGATCTCGTCGAGGTTCTTCAGCGGAACGCTGAACCCTGTGCCGAGGTTGAGACGCAGACCGTCACGTGTGATCGATACGGAATCGACGTACCCGACCACTTCCTGGCCGTTGTCCGTGCGCCCCGCGACGAACGTTCCGACGAGGGAGCCCGCAGAGGAAATTTCGCCGCGTGCTGCGATGTCCTTGAGGCTCTGTGAGAGTTCGAGGTCCGACTCGATCTGGCGGATCGTGCCGATCTGATCGAGCAGCGCCTGCGTGTCATTCGGCGACAGCGGGTCCTGGTTCTGCAGCTCCGACAGAATGATCGCGAGGAAGTCCTGCGAACTCACGCTGTCGAAGCCCGATGCCGATTCGCCCGACTGCACCGCTTCTGCCGCGGCGAACGGGTCGGGAAGCTGTGATGGAAGTGCGCTCATGGTCCGACTCCTGTAAAGCTGCTCACGCCTCGGCGCTCAGGCCGAGTGCGAACCCCTCGTGTCCCCAGCGAGCGGCGTACCGCTCGAAGGCCCGGTCACTCTGATCGCGCTGATCGTTTCGATCGCGCCGCCCGTCTCGCTCATGCTGAGGCTGGTCATCGCGCGCCTCGTCGCCGGTGTGCTCCTGCGTCGAGCCGCGCTGCGACCCGTCGGCGGGTCCTGTGGTCTGGATGGGCGACGGCGCGAGGTGGACGTTCGCACGCTCGATGCGCATGCCGCGCGACTCAAGCGACGCACGCAACGCTCCGAGTTCTTTCGTAAGCGCCTGGTGTGCTCGCTCCGTGGTGGCTTCCACGTCCAGCGATACGGCGCCCTGATCGATCTGCAACGACACCTTCACGCTGCCGAGATTCTCGGGCGATAGCTTGAGGGTGATCGAACCCCCCCGCTGGCTCAGGGCAGCGCCCACACCACGCGAGACCTGGGCCTCCACGGAGATCTGAGGATCGGAGGGTTGTGCCGATGAGTTCGCGCTGGGCGTGGGTGTCGCGATCGTGCGCACGGGCGCGGGCGATTCAGCGAGCTTCGCGTCACCGACCCGCTCGGGGGAGACGGTCTGCGCCGCCTGCGGCTGCGGATCCGCCGATCGCACCTCGGCTCGCTCGGGTGCTGGTCTCGAGGGGTGCGAGACCGGCGCAGGCTTGTCAGCTTTTTCTGGTGCGTGGCGCTGGTCCGAAGGGCTCCGCCGCTCGTCGGACGCAGAGGCATCACCCTCGGTTTCCGCGCCTGATGGGCGAGACAGGCCGACGGATTCGGACTGCGCGGCTGTCCGTGCCTGCTCGTTGTTCGCGGGTTCGGGGCTCGCAACCCGCGGCTCCACCACTACGGGTGCCTCGGGAGCGGGATGTGTCGTGGTGGAATCGGTGCTAGCGGGCTGATCCGTGCGCACCGGCTTGGTTGACGCCGGAGCCGACTCCTTCGGTGCCTCGGCATCTACCGGCGCGGGGCCTTCAGTATCAGTGGACGGGGAGGCGTGTCTGGAGACCTCGTTCACGCCGCTCGGCTGGGCGGGGCGTTGCGGTTCGCTAGGCAACGCGGGCAACTCGGGCCCGGCGACCGAGATCGATGGGGACGACGTCGCTTCCGGGGGCGGGTTCTGAGCGATGGCCTGCCCGATCTTCTCCCCGTTGGGGAGCGAGGGCACGGCCTCGAACGACGGCACCGGCAACTCACTTGAGAGATCAGTCGCGCCGGGTTGAAGCACCGGCTCGCCACCCTCCGCGGCATCCTCGGACGCAATGGTTGGCACCTCTTCCGAGCCCGCGGTTTCCTCGGGCGTGTTCTGGGGCGCGGGCGCGGGTTCTTCGGACGTGCGCTCTGGTTTCGGTTCGGTCCGTTCGCGCAGGCGTTGTTCGAAGCTCTGGGGCGCAAGGGCCGCGCCCTCGGGGCGCGAATGCGCACGCTCTACCGGCGCGTTCTGCGCGTTCGTCGGCGGCGTGATGGGTGTGATCGGCGTTGTTGGCAGGATCATCCGGGCTCCTCGGGAGCGGCGTCGGTCTCGACACCGTGCTCCCGAAGACGCTCCAGCAACCTGGCTGCCAACACGATGTCATCGCCCTGAACGCTGCTCATGACGTCCGCCGCAATTCTCGGTTTCATCGCGTTGAGGTAGGAGACGACCTCATCCTCATCCCCGGATCGGACGAGCTGCGTGAAGAGCGCTGCCACCTCATCGGGCGGCAGCCCCTCGTACACCTTGAGCGCCTTCTTGAACTGCTCGGAGCCCTCACGCTCCTTGATCTCGTCGCGCAGGCGTTCGAATTCGTCCATGGTCTCTTTGAGCGCATCCTCACGCTTCTCGAGGTCGCGCTGCCACTGGAAGAGCGTCTCCTGGCGGTCGCGTGCCTCGCGAGAGGTGCGGGCCGACTGGCCCTCCACGCTCCGCGCGATCTCTTGCGCGTAGGTGTTCCGCCCCGCGGCGGTGATGGGCGGGGTGCCGACGTTCGACTGCTGGGCCGACAGCTCCGCCTCCGCGTTGGCGGCCTTTTCGGCCTGATCGTCGGCGATCCGCTGCATCGCGACCGTCTCCGAGAAGAGTTCGCGCAGCGCCGCGATGCGTCCCTCGCTCAGGCGGTCGGTGCCCATGAGCCACGACGCGAAGATCACGAACCCGAGCAGGTTCGCGATCGCGAGCGTTACAAGGATTGTCCAGAGCGAACGGATCATGCGGGCGTCCTCCTGCGTGGCGGCGTGAAGTCCTCATCGGTGCGCGCGGCGCGGCTCGAGACCAGTTCGTCCTGATCGACGCGCTCCTTGCGCTGTGCCTCGCGTTTCCACTCCTCCTCGCGCTTCTCCTTGAGCAGCTCGATCGCCCGCCTATCCCGCGCCGCCAGGGCGAGACGGGCCCGGGC
>JAJDDE010000028.1 GCA_029260475.1 Phycisphaerales bacterium
CGGACGACCTCTCGTTCGTGCGGAGCGACCGCTTCCTTGAGGAATGGGCGTCGTCGCACGCGGGCGTCACGCTCGTGACCGAGTCGCTCTTGCAATCCGAGTGCGGCAAGGCACTGGAACAGGCGACCGATCGCGCCGTGATCGCGGTGCCGGACGCGGACTTTGCGCTGATCGCCCTGCTCGGCTACGTCAAGGGAGCGATGCCCTCGGGAGACCCCGCCCGAGGTGTTCATGAGTCGGCGAGCGTGGACCCGAGCGCCTCGGTTCACGAGACGGCTTCGATCGGTCCGCACGTCTCGATCGGTGCGCACGCGCGTATCGGCGCGGACGCGGTGATCCGTGCGCACGCGACGGTCGGCGACGGCGCGAGCATCGGGGAGCGCACACGGGTCGGCGAGCGCGTCTGCCTCGGCGATCGCTGTTCGATCGGCGACGACGGCATCCTGCACCCGGGAGTGGTGATCGGGGCCGACGGCTTCGGGTTCCGCCAGCCCGCGCCCGAGTTCGGGACCGGGCCCTTCCCGGTGAAGGTGCCGCACATCGGGCATGTGGAGATCGGTCACCATGTGGAGATCGGCGCGAATTCGTGTGTCGATCGCGCCACCTACGGCGTCACGCGCATCCGCGACGGTGTGAAGATCGACAACCTGTGCCAGATTGGGCATAACTGCGACATCGGTCCCGGCTCGATCATCTGCGGCTGCTGCGCGATGGGCGGCTCGACCACCCTCGGAGCGGGCGTCTTGATCGGTGGGCACGTTGGTGTCGCCGACAACATCACGCTCGGGGCCGGATGCCGTATCAGCGCCGCGTCGGGCGTGGTGGGGAGCGTGCCAGCGGGCGAGGTATGGGGCGGGAGCCCCGCACGCCCCTTGCGCCGGCATCTCCGCAAGCAGGCGTCCCTGGAATGGCTCGCGGACTCGATCGGGCCGTTGCGTGAGATGCTCCGGAGCGGAGGGCGTGACGCGTGAGAGAAACGGGCGCATCCGGATCCAGGCAGCGCACGCTCGCTCGAGCGGTGCGTATCGAGGGTGTCGGCCTCTTCACCGCGCAGCCCGTCACGGTCCGAATCCGCCCCGCTGAGCCCTCGACGGGTGTGGTCTTCATCCGCACCGACACCGATCCTCCGACCCGGATCGTCGCCAACATCGCGCACCTCGCGCCGGCGGAACACCGCACCGCCATCGGCATCGACCGTGTCCGCATCGAGACCGTAGAGCACTGCCTCGCGGCTCTGGCTGGGCTGGGCATCGACAACGCGGTGATCGAGATCGACGGCCCCGAGCTGCCCATCGGGGACGGGTCGTGCGCACTGTTCACCGAGCCGATCCAGCGCGTTGGCACCGTTGAAATCTCCGAGCCCTGCCGCGTTCTTGTCGTTCACGAACCCGTGACCGTGACCGATCCTGAGACCGGTGCCGAACTCCGAGCGCTGCCGCTCGACGATCCGGATGCGCCCTCCGAATACACCTACGAGCTCGATTACGGGCCCGGCGCACCGATCCCCGCGCACAGCGCGTCGGTCGCGCTCACGCCCGAGTCGTTCCTGCGCGACCTCGCCTTCGCCCGCACCTTCTCAACGGCGCAGGAGGTGAGCGCCGCCCGGTCCATGGGCCTGTTCACGCACCTCGAACCGAAGGACATGCTCGTCATCGGCCCGGACGGGCCCATCGACAATGCGCTGCACCGTCCCGACGAGCCGGCACGGCACAAAGTGATCGACATGATCGGCGACCTCTCGCTGGCCGGGAAAACGCTGCGTGGCCGGTTCATCGGCACCCGCTCTGGTCACCATCTCAATCACGAACTCGCGCGCGTGCTCTTGGGCGGGGCGTAGTTCACCCCCCGGTGCACTGCGTAGTCGTCCGCCCGAATTGAGAGCCAAAGACACCGAAATCGCCCAGATCGACGGCACCGTTGCTATCGAAGTCGCAGTCCGGATTCCAGTTTGAATCCGCTGGAGTTGAGTTGAACGCTGCTCCGAAGATGCCGAAATCACCGAGATTCACGACACCATCCTGCGTGAAATCGGCCAGGCAGTACAGGTCGAGCATCTCATCCACCCCGTGCAACGACGCCTCGGCATCGACGCGCGGGCCGATGTTGCCGCCGCCGCCTTGAGGCACGCCCGTGTTCATGAGGAGATCGCGCATCTGCTGGCTCGTGAACACTTTTTCGTAGGTCTCACGCGCGTACCCCTGGACGATCGCGGCGACGCCCGCGACGCACGGTGTCGCGGACGACGTCCCGTTGAAGCTCGAGGTGTATCGCTGGTTTTTGTCGCCGCCGAAAGTGGCTAGACCGCCGTAACCGGTGGACGCGACGCCCTGCCCCCAGCCCTGCACGTTCACGCGCGAGCCGTAGGTCGAGAAGCTGAGCTTGTCGGGCGAACCGCCGTTCAGCCCGGCGCCGACGATGATCGCCCCGGAGTCACCCCGGGCGCGATACGTGGTGTACGTCGCGCTGTCGAGGTTCTGATCCCCGTTGCCCGCGGCGGCGATCACGATGCGTCCCGCGTCGGTGGCGTTCTTGACGGCCGACCACACCGAAGAGTTCAGTTCCGCGGGGCCGTAGTTGGTCCCGAAGGCGATCGTCTGCATCTCGAGGACGATGATGTCGCCGGCGTCCAGAGTCGCTGCGGCGTTGGTGATCGCGGTGGCGCGCCGGCCGCCCTGCTGGTTGGAGTTCTCCGGGAAGAAATAGGGCTGGGCCTGGGGCGCGATGCCGGTGACGCCGTAACCGTTGTCGCCCGCCATCATGATGCCCATGACCGCGGTGCCGTGCGAGTCCCAGCCGTTGCTAAAGACGAATGACGGGATGGTCTGCCCCGGCTCGAAGACGATGTTGCAGAGGTCTTCGTGCGCGCCGTTGGTGCCGTATTCCACGTCCGCGATCTTCACGCCCGCTCCGCGGGAGAAGGGGAAGCTCGCTCGCGCGTTGTCGATGTTGAAGCCGTCGTAGATCGCGGTGTAGTCCTGCTCACCGGAGAGGTCGGTGCTGAAGGGCGCCGCGTCCGAGCACGCGGGCGGCTCCGGGTTGAGCATCTCGAACTCGACCCACTCGACGATGTCCAGACGCGCGAGCGCCTCGCCGATCGACTCCAGCTCGCGGAGCGGGGCCTCCACGACGTACATCCCCCGGAGATCGATCGGGCGAACGCCCGTCCGCGATGCGGCCTCGCGCTCGACCGCGTCGATCGATGCCTCGGGCAGTTGGACGACGGGCCGGTACGCGATATCGATATTCTTCTCGATCGCGACGCCCTTGACCCGTGCGAGGTCCGCCCCAGCATGGGACAAAATCTCGCCCTCGGAGAGCCGAACGCGAGCGCTGTCAACGAACTTCACGACCAAACGATGTCCGAACGCCGGCGGGGTGAGATCGAGGTCTTTCGGGAACGGGACGCGCTCCGCGAGCTTCGCGTAGGGGTCCACGATCGACGCAAGTTCATTGTTCGCAGGGATTTCCGATCCGCCGAGTGATACCGCTAACACCATCAGTGCGAATGCTGACAAGGGGATTCCACTCCATCTCACGGGTCCTGCAACACCCGCAACGCACCACGGTTACGTCGCGAGAGCGCCCCACAATACCCGAGATGACGTGATCTCCTAGCGGAACGAGCGGGCTGACGTGTCCCACCGCCTTGTGGATAAGGGGTGAATGCGATGTTGACAGACAATCAGTCGGAGTATCCGATAGGAGAACATCCGGCCCAGTGCGTCGAACGAAGACCGGACGTACTGTGACGGCTCGCCCCTCGTCGCGCATGTCAGCGTGGACCGGGCCATGAGGAGTGTTGACGCCTTGAGCGTGAAGGTCCATCCCACAGCCATTGTCGATCCGAGCGCCGAACTCGGCACCGGTGTCGTTGTGGGCCCCTACTGCGTGATCGGCCCCGGCGCTCGCATCGGCGAGGGCACGGTGCTCCAGAACCACGTCACCATCCAGGAGAGCGTCACCATCGGGCGGGAGAACAACGTCTTCCCCTTCGCGGTGATCGGCGCCGAGCCTCAGGACCTCAAGTACGCCGGCCTGCCCACCCGCGTCGAGATCGGCGACCGCAACAAGATCCGCGAGCATGCCACGATCCATCGAGGCACCGAACTGGGCGGCGGCTGCACACGCGTCGGCTCGGACTGCCTCATCATGGTCGGCGTTCATATCGCCCACGACTGCACCGTCGAGGACGAGGTCGTGATCGCGAACAACACCATGCTGGGCGGGCACTGCCTCGTTGAGCACGGGGCCGCGATCGGTG
>JAJDDE010000029.1 GCA_029260475.1 Phycisphaerales bacterium
CGATCGGTGGCGGCGTGGGTGTTCATCACTTCACATGCGTCGGCACGCTGAGCTTTATCGGCGGCATGAGCCGCGTCGCGAAGGACGTGCCCCCCTACTGCGTCGTGGAGGGCACTCGCTCTGAGGCGAAGAAGATCAATACCACAGCGCTCATGCGCCGTCGCTGGTGCGACTCAGAGATCGAGGCGCTCCGCGAGGCCTTCCGCATGCTCTACCGCACGGGCGATCTGAGCGTGCGTGAGGCGATCGATGAGCTCCGCTCACGCGCGACCCGCCCGCCGAGCGTCATGCGGCTCTGCGATTTCGTGGAGCGGACGGACTCCGGCGTCCACGGTCGCCAGCTCGAAGGCAGCCGCGGGACCGACAACCCGCGTCGCTGAGCCGCTGTCCTGAGGCGGCGCGGCCCCTAGACTCGGGGCCATGCCCGTCATCGCCGCCACCAACCTGCACCACGCCTACGGCGACCGCGTCATCCTGCGTGGCTGCTCGCTGTCTGTCGAGGAGGGCGAACGGATCGGCGTCGTCGGACGCAACGGCGCGGGCAAGTCCACGCTCATCAAGTCGATGGGCGGGCTGCTGACGCCGGATTCGGGCACCATCGAGCTCCAGCGGGGTGCCCGCCTGGGCTACCTGCACCAGGACCACGACCTGAACGACGACGACACGCTGCGCGAAGGTGCCGCCCGCGCGTTCGAGCTGCTCGGGCGCCTGCACACCGAACTCGAGGGCGTCTTCGAGCACATGGCGGAGGCCGAGGGCGACGCGCTCGAGAAGCTGCTCAAGGAGCAAGAGCGGCTCGAGAACCGGATCGAGGCGGCCGGCGGATACGCGGTGGACCACCAGATCGACGCGGTGCTCCACGGCCTGGGGTTCACCGATGCGCAGTTCGGCGTGAAGGTCCGCGATCTCTCGGGCGGGCAGAAGGCGCGCCTCGCGCTGGGCAAGCTACTTCTCGAGGGCCCCGAGGTGCTGCTGCTCGACGAGCCGACCAACCACCTCGACCTCGACGGGCGCATCTGGCTCGAGGAGTTCCTGAAGGACGAGTTCCGCGGCGCCGTCGTGATGATCAGCCACGACCGCTACCTCTTGGACAACGTAGTCACGCGCATCTGCGAGGTCGAGCACGGCAGGACCATCGACTACCCGGGCAACTACCACGCCTTCCGCGACATCCGCGCCGAGCGTCGCCTCTCGCAACTCCGCGCGTACGAGAAGCAGCAGACCAAGTGGAAGAGCGAAGAGGCCTTCATCCGCAAGTACAAGGCGGGCCAACGCGCCAAACAGGCACGCGGACGCGAGAGCCGGCTCGATCGCGAACGCGACCAGCAGGCGCTCGAGCGCCCGATGGAGATGTCCACGCTCCGCCTGGAGATCCCCAAGGCCGAGCGCTCGGGCGACATCGTCGCTAATGCGCGCGGGCTCACCAAGGGTTACGACGCCAAGCGGCTCTTCGAGAACGTGGATATCTCGATCGCGCGAGGCGAGCGCTGGGGCGTCATCGGGCCCAACGGTGCCGGCAAATCCACGTTCGTGCGCTGCCTGCTGGGCGAGCAGGAGAGAGACGCGGGCGAGGTGCGCCTGGGCGCGAACCTCGTCATCGGCTACTTCCGGCAGAGCCACGAGGGTCTCGATCCCGAGCTCAACGTCTACCGCTACCTGCAGAAGGTGATCCAGAGCGAACGCCCCGACGCCCCGATGAGCGAGCAGCAAGCGCGGAACCTCGCGGGCGCCTTCCTCTTCAGCGGGCGTGAGCAGGAGAAGCAGCTTGGCGACCTCTCGGGCGGCGAGCGGGCCCGGGCGGTCATGGCGGGGCTCCTGGCGTCGGGCAAGAACCTCCTGGTGCTCGACGAACCAACGAACCACCTGGACATCCCCTCCGCCGAGCGGCTCGAAGAATCTCTCGCGCTCCCGGTGCCCGCGACGAGCGAGTCGCCCGGCAAGGCGGGCGGGCCCTTCGACGGCACGCTGCTCCTCATCAGCCACGACCGTGCGCTCATCGACGCCTGCTGCGATCACCTGATCGTCTTCGACGGCGAGGGCGGCACGGAGATCTTCGACGGCAACTACACCGAGTGGCACCGCGCCCACACGCTGCGCCAGCGCGAGAGTGCGCAGCGCGATGCGGCGGTGCGCGATCGCGAGGGGCGCGAGGTCAAGAAGCAGCGCCAGCGCGAGCACGAGGCACGCGAGCAGAGCCGTAAGCAGAAGGGCCCGAGCGCGAACGCGCTCTCGCGCCTGAAGACGGATCAGATCGAGAAGCGGATCGAGGAGTACGAGACGCGCATCCGCGAGATCGACGCCTCGATGGGCGACCCGAACGTGTGGTCGGACGCCCGCAAGTGCGCGAAGCTGGGCGACGAGCGAGCGAGGCTGGTCGCGGAGCTCGAGCCGCTGGAGTTCGAGTGGATGAGCCGCGCGGAGGAGCCGGGGTGAGCGGGCAAGGCGCGAGGGTGGGCATCGTGACGTGCATGGAGCTCCCCGAGCCGGACCCGGACGAGCGCCCGCTGCTCGAGGCGCTGCGCGCGAGCGGGCTGGACGCGCGCATGGTCGCGTGGGACGACCACTCGCTGGGCCCCGCGAGCTTCGACCTCTGCGTCGTCCGCTCCGCCTGGAACTACCACGAGGACCCCGCGAAGTTCGGGCAGTGGATGCGCACCGCCGCCGACGCGACGCGCCTGAGCAACCCGTTGCCCGTCATGCGGTGGAACCTGCACAAGCGGTACCTCAAGGAGATGGAGAGCGCCGGCATCCCCATCGTGCCCTCTCGGTTCCTCGACCGGGGCGCGCCCGCCGACCTCGGCACGCTGATGCGCGAAGAGGGCTGGGATGACGTGGTGGTGAAGCCCGCGATCAGCGCGGGCAGCGCGAACACGCGACGATTTGACGCCGATCACATCGACGAGGGCGACGGCTTCCTCAACGAACTCGTCACGCAGCGCGACATGATGGTGCAGCCCTACATGAAGGCCATCGAGGCGGGTGGCGAGCGGGCGCTCGTCTGGATCGACGGGGAAGCGACGCATTGCGTCGAGAAGTCACCGCGCTTCGCCGACGACGAGGAATCCGTCTCGGACGCGCTCGACGTCACCGACGACGAGCGCGTCATGCTCGACCGCTCGCTGGCGATGCTCACCGAGTGGCCGCTCTACGCGCGTCTGGACGTGATCCGTGACGCCGACGGCACGCTGCGCGTCAGCGAGTTCGAGCTGCTCGAGCCCTCTCTGTTCCTGATCCAGCACCCGCCCGCGATGGAGCGGCTGGTGAGCGCCATCGCGCGCCTCGCAACGGCTACTGCGCCCGCATAAAGACGACGTGCGCCGACGTCCAGTGGTGCGGTGCCCAGGTCTGCCCGCGCCCTTCGTTGAGATACGCGTCCAGCGCGTAGCCGATGGTCAGCGCCCCGCCCGGCTCGACGAGCGTGCTCACATCAACACGCCAGGGCAGCACCACGTCGCCAGGCGCCCAGCCCGCGCGGTCGAACTTCCACGTCCCCCCCTGCGGGCGGCACGGGTTGAGGTACACGTCCGTCTTCCACAGCGGGTCGGTCGAGGTGATCGTGCCGCCCGTATCCGAGGTGACCGTCAGCGTCCGCCCGAGCGCCATGAATTCGCCGGCGTTGCCGGTGTTGGGGGACATGCCGTGCCCCGTCGCGGTCACGCGCACGAAGGCGTGAGTCGAGCCCTCGGGCACCGGCACCGTTCGATCGACGAAGAAATCGCTCGACGGCTTCTCCGGGTTGCCGATCTCGGGCGTGCCGTCCCACAAGCCCACGACGGAGAGCGGTTCGAGTTCGGGCTCGCCCGGGTAGAAGTCGAGCGTGAAGGAGACGAGCCAGCCCTTCATATACGTCTCGATCCAGTTCTCGAATTCGCGATCGCCCTCGAAGAGCGGCAGCAGGTCGGTGACGTCCGCGTACCAGGTCCAGCCCCTGCGGAAGGGCGTGATGTAGCGGAACACCTCGTGCTTCTCCACGCCGCCCTCGCCATCGGGGAGGCGCAGCGCGATGAGGCCCTTCTTGTCCCAGTGGTCGTACCCGCACTCGGGCTCGTCGAGTGTGAGCGTCGCGACGACGCGCGCCGTGCGCTCGGGGATGGCCTTGAAGTTCGCGGTCACGACGGGTCGCTGATCGCCCGCGTGCAGGAATTGGTCGTCGAAGACCGTGACACGCACCGGGTCCGGGAAGGCACCGATCACAGCGCCCGTGCGCACGGGCTCGTCACCGAGGTCGATGCTGTCGGTCATGAACTCGGCGGGGCCGCCGAAGAGCAGGCGCGTGGTGCCGGGCGTGAGCCCGGGGAGGATCTCATCGCGGAGCGCGATCTCGCCATCGAGGATCAGCGTGACGAACCCCGCGCCAGCCTCGTAGCGCACGCGCATCGTCGCGTCGATCCACTCGCCGGTGGTGTAGTCCACCCGGCACAGCGTGTTGATCCGCTCGCGCCCGTCGGCGTGGACCGAGACCTCGCGTTGCGGACGGTCGTAGTAGTTGCCGCGCTCGTCGAACCACGCCATCGGGGGGCGGTCGTCGCGCGGCTGCTTCGCCTCTGCGGTCGGCGCGGGGTTGTCGGTGTCGAAGGCGACCGCCAGCACGCCCGGTGCGTTGGGCTCGCTCCAGTCTTCGATGGCGGGCAGGGCCTCGGCGTACCGCTTGGCGTCGCAGAGCGCGACGGCGTAGCCCGGGCCGTCACCGTCGGTGCGCATCCGCCATGAGACCTCGATCCACTCGACGAGCGTGTCGTTGGCGACGCCCATATCGAAGACGCGCTGCTCGCCCTGCGCGGCCGCGACGGGCGTCAGCGTGCAGACGCCCAGGATCATCACGCCGCTGGTAAACCGTTTCACTTCAACGCCTCCAGAGCAGCGAGGAGCCTCTTCGCGTGGTCGGGGACGCGCACCTTGTCCCATCGCTCGACGACCCGTCCCTCGGCATCGATGATGTAGGTCGTGCGCACGACGCCCATGTAGGTGTTCCCGTACATGGATTTCTCCTGCCACACGCCGTACTTGTCGCAGACCGTGGCGTCGTCATCCGCGAGGATCGGGAAGTTGATCGACTCCTGCTCCGCGAACTTGGCCTTGGAAGCCACGTCCTGAGGCGACACGCCGAGCACGGCGCAACCGAGCTTCTGAAACGCCGACATCGCGTCACGCAGTTGGGTCGCCTGCTTGGTGCAGCCGGAGGTGGCGTCCTTGGGATAGAAGTACACCACGAGTGGCGCGCCCGCGTAGTCCTTGAGCGCGTGTTTCTCGTTGTGCTGGTCGCGGAGCGTGAAGGCGGGGGCCTTCTTGCCGGGCTCGATCAGGGGCATACATCATCTCGCGGGGGCCAGGAGTCCGGATGTTCAAGGACACGACCTCGAACCGGGGGTGGAATTCATCACACCAGTTCAACGTCAATACGTCCACAGGTTGTACATCAGATTGGGCGAAATGGGGAGAATTATCCCCCGATGAGCCACGCGATGCCGAACATCGCCCCGCTCACGCCCATGACCAGCGATGCAGCGATGACCCACACCTGCCCGCTGCGCCGATCCTGCGCGTCGGCACGCTCCGATTCGCACCCTGCGCGTCCCGTGCTGACCTCGCCCCGCCGGGCGGCGTCCTGTGTCAACGCGATCACCAGGTGGGCATCGAACGCGCGAATGCCCATACGCGTCGCGAGGTCTACCAGCGTTGATCGGCGTTCCGGACGGAGGATGGCGCTCCGTCCTCCTTCGAGCGACTCGGCGACGCGGGAGGCGAAGACGTCGCGCGTCTGGTCCACCGTCATCGCCGAGGCGAGCCGGTTCGCCTCGGCGACCGCCCGGGTCCGGGCTCGCGGCACACGCTGCACATCGGCCTCCTCACGCACGAGGGGCGACAGAGGCGGACGCACGAGGCGGAGTCGGGATTGGAAGGCTTCGGTGGTCACGGAGTTCGGGCGCTCGCTCGGATCGCCTCGCGTGTCCGTTCGCGGGGCGCCGATAGACTCCGGGCCCCGCGTTGTGCGGGCCCGGCGCACGCCCCTCCGTGGGCGTCCGTTCAACTGTACGCCGCTATACGAGAGCGCCAAGCGTGAGCAACCCAGAGACCCGTGATAACTGCAGAACCCCACTGGATGTGGGGGTTGGTCTGCAACGCCTGCAACGGTTGTCCCAGCGCGGCAAGCTCCCGGGCTTCCGCACCATCGACGATTCGAC
>JAJDDE010000030.1 GCA_029260475.1 Phycisphaerales bacterium
GTCGGATGCTGTTCGAACCCCCGTCGATCGCCGCGATACGCCCCTCGACGTGCGCGACGCCCCGCTCCGCGGCGCGTTCACTCTCGTCGCTCGGATCAGGCAACCCGTGCCTCCTGTCGCATCACCGAGAGCTCGTGCGCACACCCCAGGAGCTGCTGGGCCGCCCCGACGTCCCACCACCACCTGACGAACGCGCAGTGCTCGCGATCGAGGCCCGCACGCAGCTCTCCGCGGAGCAGGACGAGCCCGTCGCGGACCGGCGCGCTGTCCTCGCGTTCGAGCACGCGCGAGATCAGCTCCGCCTGCGCGTGCGCGTCGTTGATCGTCCCCAGACGCTGCTGGAAGTCCGCCAGACGCGCCAGCACCTCCCGCGCGAGCATCGGCGGCAGCATCGGCTCGAAGAGCTCCACGGTGTAGCGCAGCCGCTTGCCGTCCTTTCGCAGCTCGTGCAGGAGCGTGAGGTCCGTGATGTTCTGCTCGGAGGCACCCGCGAACAGCAGCGCCCGATCGCGGAGCGTCTCGCCCGCCATCGCGCTCTGCGTCTGCTCGGTGGGCTTCACGCAATCAGCAAGACGGCCCGGCAGTTCCGTCAGCGCGTCGATACGCGACGCCAGCGCGTCGGCGAGTTCCGCCGATCCCCGCTCACGCTGCGCACCGAGGTGCGCGAGCAGGTACCCGCCGGCGGCCGCACGCTTCGGGTCGTTCACGCTCTTCAACCGGGCGCCGATCCGCCCGGAGATCACGTCGGCGTCCCGAACGCCACCGGCGATCCGGCGCAGCTCCCTCACCGGCAGCAGCAGCCGCTTGCTCTCGCCGTTGCGGAGGACCGAGCGCAAGCCGCAAACGCCCGCCTCGACCCGCCGGGCGCTGGTGCGCAGCCTCTTGATCGCGCGCTTCGCTGGAACCTCCGCGTTCGCCTCATGGGCCCACTGCACGAAAGCGTGCGCACGCTCTGTGAGGATCGCGCCGGGCCGCATCGTGTTCTCAACGCCGGAGCTGCTCACGCGCGGGCACCCTCCATCTGCCCGACAACATCCTCCACCTTCGCGCGGATGTCCGCGAAGACCTCCTCCACCGGGCGGCGCGCGTCCACCGTGTGGAAGCCGTGGCGCTCGCTCAGTTTCGTGAACGCGCTGAGGAGTCGCCGCTGGTACCGGAGGAACGACGCGTGGACATCATCCTCTTCCTGGAAGTCCATGCCGGACTCCCAGTAGTCAAACCCGCCCGAAGACACCACCCGAGGCGTGAGCCGCTCCACGTCCACATCCAGATAAAAAACCGCGTGGGGCTCGGGCGCAAACCGGTAGACATCCTCGATCCACGCGGGGTCCGAGCCGCGCACGT
Organism: Phycisphaerales bacterium; assembly: GCA_029260475.1. Lineage (GTDB taxonomy): Bacteria > Planctomycetota > Phycisphaerae > Phycisphaerales > UBA1924 > OFTM391. Next base: position 1,345 of record JAJDDE010000030.1, read on the forward strand.
TCGAGCGTGCGATCATCGCGTAGATGTACCGGTCCATGAGCACCACGAAGCCCGCCTTCAACGCGGGGAGGATCTGACGCTCTAATCGATCGGCGAAGTCCGTCGCGTAGAACAGATCCATCGTCCGGCGCCCGAGCGTGTGACCCTCCTGCGCCTTGGCGAGGCCGGCGCCGGCGAGCTGGCTCGTCTTGATCGCGGAGTGGGCGACGCCGTACCCGTGCTTCTCCAGCCACTCACGCAGCAGCGCCATGTGCGTTGATCGCCCAACACCATCCGTGCCCTCCAGGCAGATCAGCCGTCCCGGGTACTCGCTGATGTCGATCGGTTCGGCGCCCGTGATCTGCGTGAGCAGGTCGGGAGGAGATGCGGCGAAGCCCGTCTCCTCCGGCTCCTCGGCCGATCCGACCATGGACGCGGTGTTGTAACTGCTCATCATCTCTCCGAACGCGTCGGTGGGTGGCGTTGAGGGTCGATCGCGGAACGACGCCATTCTACGCGAACCGGCCCGGGCGCTTCGGATTCACCGCCCCGGGAGCGCAGGCCCCAGCAGGTCTTCGAGCGACGGGCCTCTGAGTTCTTCAGGGCGCAGACGCATGTCGATCGCCCTCGCCGCAGCGATCCGGAAGACCCAGGGCGAGAGCCGCCGATCCAACGCCTCCGCTTCGTCCGCCCGCTCGTCGTCGATCGAGTAGCACCGGAACCGCGCCGCCGCCGTCTCAGGGGTCACGGGCACCGTCTGCACCTCAATCACAAGCCCGTCGGTCGTCTCGAACTCGGTGGTCACCGTCTGTTCCTCCGTGAACTCGAAGGCATCGACCCTGTTGACGTCGCCAAAGCTCAGGCGTGCGAGCGCGAGGGGCAACCGCAGCAGCGCCGGGTGGTCCTTCGCAGGGCCGAGCGGTGCCTCGATGATCATGGGTATCTCGCCGGCCCGCTCCGTGTCCGCGGCACTCAGCGCGACCGTGCCACCGTCCGGGTGCGTGATGCGGATGGCGTCGATGCGCGACGGCTCGATGTCGAGCAGGGTCAGGTCCGCCCACTCGCCGAGGGCCGTCGAACCGGGGAGCGACTGCTCGATCCATTTCACGCGATCCTCGCCGGCCTTGCGCACCAGACGCCCGAAGATCCCCCTCGCCTCGACGAACCGCCCCGCGACGACATCCGCGACGGTGCGCCCGTCCGCAGCGATCAGCCTGATGTGCAGCCCGCTGTCTCCCACGCCCAGACGATCGTGGAACGATGGATCGTCCGTCCGCTGCTCGAGGACGGTGGTCTCCGAGAGATCGAGCAACAGCCGCTCGGCGCGGTCGGCGTACACCGGATAGCCGCCCCCGTTGGCCAGGCCCCAGCCCGACTCGGTGCGCATGATCGCGAGCGTACCGGCCCCGGCACTCAGTTCGATGCGCATCACCTCCGATGCGTCGAACGGCTCGACAAGGCGCTGCGACACCGCCACGCCACTAAACCCCCGCGCCGGGAGCAGCAGGAACACGCAGAGGCACACAACGCCGACGAACAGGGCCACGAAGGTCAGGCGCACGGTCATGCCGCACCCCCTCTCTGCTGTCGCCGCTCGGCGTTGCGCCCCGCACGGCGCACCAGCGCGATGGAAATCGCCAGAAGAATCACCACCGACGGTGCCGCGACGAGGTTGATCAGCGTCACGCGATCGCCGAGCGCCTCGATCTCGCGCCCCAGCTCGTACTGCACATCCCGCAGGCGCCGCTGGGCATCGGCCCGCATCGTGCGGACCCGCTCCTGTTCGGCGCGCTGCTCGGCGAGCAGGAACGAACCGGCCCCTTCCCGCGCAGCGCCAAGCTCGCCCAGCCGCCGGTCGGCGGTCTCGACCATCTCGCGGAGGCGGAGCTCTTCCGCTGCGGATCGCTGCTGTGCCTCGCGCCGCATCGCCTGTACGCGCTCGAAGACCCGGACCTGCCTCTCGCGCGGCGCGATCGAGAGCAGCGCATCACTCGCGACGTACTCCGCGAGCACGCCGATGAGCAGTTCCGCGTTGTCCGCGATACGCACCGCACCGACCACGTCACCCCCCACCCGCTGCGGGCGTACCCAGAACCGGTCGGCGAACATGTCCGCGTCGGCGATCACCGTTGCCCTGATCGTCCCGTCCGCCCTGTGGTGCTGATCCCTGCGCGGAAACGCGGACTTCGCGGGGCCCGTCACCGACGCCGCCAGCGCGTACGCACGCCCGTCGGGCGAGTACGCCCGCAGCAGCGCCTGCGGATCGGGTGAGAACCGGATCGCGGACGACTCGATGAGATCGGCCTCCTCGCTCGTCCGAACGAGGGGCGTGAACGCGGTCGTCGCGCCGTCGATCGCTTCGACACGCCCCGCCGACGCGATGTTCAGCGACTCGAGCCGCTCCAGGGCCCGCACGCCCTGCGCGAGCGCATCCTTGCCGAGCCGGAGATACGCCACATAAGGTAACTCAACCGTTTCGGACCCCCGGCGCACCGAGACGTTGGTCGCGTGGATCCGATCGAGGACTACTTCAGACCTGCTGTACGAGACCCCCCACGCCGCGAGAAGATCGGGAAGGTCCGACGCGATCACGTTGCTCGCGAGCAGACGCGGGTTCTGCTGCGCCTCGGGCGGCACGTCGATCTCGCAGTTCGGGTCCACGATCACCACCACCGGCAGCCCGTTCAGCACCGCCTGATCGATCGCGTACCGCAGCGTGTCGGGCGTGTCCTTCGGATGGAGCACCACGAGCGCTTCCAAACCCGGCGGTAACCCCGAGGCGTCCTGCTCGATCGTGACCAGCTCGAAGACGCGCGCAAGCTCGGTGCGCACCGCCCACGGGCGTGCGCGGATGCGCCCGGCGATCTCCGCGCCGTCTAAGGGGAGCGTCGTCAGCACGCCCACCCGGGGCTTTGTGGATTGCGAGAGCAGGTACACCACGCGAGCGATGTCGTACTCGAGGCGCGACGCGAGGGCGGGGTCGAGATAGCCGATGCCCTGGACCGTGTCTACGTCGTTCGAACCCGCCAGGCCGAAGTACAGCGTGGCGCCGCCCCGCTGTCTCACCTGCGTGATGCCGGCGTTCACCGCGCGCTCTTCCTCTTCGGAGAAGGGCGCCGGGTCCACCTCCTCGACGATGAGCAGGCCGGGCGGAGCGGCCCGCTCCAGCCCGCGCAGGAGCCGGCGAACGCGCTCGACGTGGGCCACCACTTCGGGCAGGTTCGAGCCGGACTCGGAGGAGTAGAAGAGCGTGAGCCGCACCGGGCGATCGAGACCCTGCACGATGCCCAGAGCACCTCCTGAGAGCGTGTGGGCCCGCGTCTGCGTCAGGTCCGCCCGCACGCCGCTCAGCGTGCGGGTGGAGAGGAGCGTGACCCCCACGAACAGCACCGTGAACGCCACGACCGCGAGCAGCGTGCGCAAGAACGTCGGCATCAGCCGGCCCTCCCCGCGTTGACGAACGCGACGTTCAGCCCGAGCGCGCAGCCGATCAGCGAAAGGAAGTACACCGCGTCGTCCAGCGAGAAGTCGCTGGCGCTCATCGCGCGGTACCGGGGCAGCACGCTCAGGTCCAAGAGCGCCTCCACCACGCCCGGCGGGACGCGCCCGTCGATAAACGACACCACGGGGCGGAAGCCCGCGAGCGAGAGCAATAGACAGACCAGGAGCGTGAGCACGAAGGCAACGACCTGGCTGCTCGTGGAGGCGCTGATCGATGCGCCCACCGCCATGAACGCCCCGGCGACCATGATGATCGAGAGGTAGCCGCTCAGGATGACCCCGTGATCGGGATCACCCAGCACGCTGACCGTGATCCAGAGCGGGAACGTCAGCCCGATCGCGAGGACCGCGATCGTCCACGCCGCGAGGAACTTCCCGACCACGACGGGCCAGATACCCAGCGGCAGCGTGAGCAGCAGCTCGCCCGTGCCCGTGCGACGCTCCTCGGACCACAGACGCATCGCGAGCGCCGGCACGAGGAACATGCAGAGCCAGGGCAGGTAGTTGAAGAACGGCGTGAGGTCCGCGAGGCCCCGCTCATAGAGCCCAGCGACGTTGAGCGTCATCACACCGATGAGCACCAGGAAGATGACGATGAAGATCGGCGCCACGGGCGACACCGCGTACGCAACCAACTCCCGTGCGTAGACCGTCCGCAACGCCCTCATGCTGCGCCCTCTGGTGAGCGCGTCGTGAGATCACGGAAGACGCGGTCCAGGCTGCCGGAGTGGACCTCAAGCGAGAAGACCGCCCAGCCTCGATCGTGGCAGACCCCAGCGACATCACCCGCGATCGGCGCACCACCCGAGGCGTAGACCACGAGCGCCGCATCGGAGCCACCGCCCGGACCCTCTTCGACCCGCTCGACTCCCCCGATCGCAGCGAGCGCCGTGCGTACCTCGGCGTTCGCACCCGAGCAGCGGAGCGTGACGCGTTGGTGACCGGGGTCGCGCGCCCGGAGCACACCAGGCGTCTCGTCCGCGAGCACCGTGCCCTGCGCGATCAAGACGACGCGCGTGCAGATCGCCTCGACCTCTTCCAGGATGTGCGTCGAAAGGATGACGGCCTTCTCCGGCGCCATCTCGTTGATGAGCCGGCGCACCTCGGCCTTCTGGTTGGGATCGAGCCCGTCCGTCGGCTCGTCCAGCACCAGCACCGGCGGGTCGTGCAGGATCGCCTGCGCCAGGCCGACGCGCCGTTTGTACCCCTTGCTCAGCGTCTCGATCGGTTGGCGCATCATGTGACGCAGCCCCGCACGCTCCGCAGCGTGTTCGACGAGGCGCACCACGTCACGCCGCGCAACCCCGCGGGCTCGGGCGCAGAACCGGAGAAAGGCGACGGGAGTCATCTCGGCGTACGCGGGCGCGCCCTCGGGGAGGTAGCCGACCAGGGCCTTCGCGCGCGTCGGTGCGCGCCATGCGTCGTTGCCTTCGACTAGGGCTCGTCCCTCAGATGGCTGCAAATAACCGGTGAGCATCTTCATCGTCGTGCTCTTCCCAGCCCCGTTCGGCCCCAGAAAACCGATGACCTCGCCCCTCTCCACGGAGAACGAAACCCCGTCCACGGCACGGAAGGTGCCAAAGCACCTGACCAGGGAGTCGAGTTGGACGGCGGGTGTGCCCATGCGCGCACAGAGTAATGCGAGGAGGGACGGGCGTCGCGTGTCTCAGATTTCTCTTTTGATTCCGCACGGAAGCCGTACACTCGAACTAAAGGCGGTGTTGCATGCACGTATCACCTCGCCATCTAAGCCGGCTCGTGATCCCGAGTGAGCGTCGCTCACGCGAGCGCCCTCCGAGCACAGGCATCGTTCGCACGACCCAGGTGTACATCTCGTGAGCGCCACCCCCGTTGGAGTGGTCATCGCGGACGACCAGTATCTCGTGCGCTCGGGCCTCGCGTTCCGCCTCAACGCCGAGCCGTCCATCCACGTCCTCGCCGAGGCGCACGACGCCGAGAGCGCCGTGCAGGCCGTGATCGAGCACAAACCGAGCGTAGCGATTCTGGATATGGAGATGCCCGGGCGTTCCATATTCGGGGCGGTCCAGGAGATGCGTGACCTCGCGCCCGGTCTGCGCGTGATCTTTATCACCGCCTTTGCGAGCAGCAGCGCGATCGCCGACGCCATCCAAGTCAACGCGTCCGGCATCGTCACGAAAGAGGAGGAGACAGACCGGCTCACGACCGCGATACGAAGCGTCGTGGACGGCAAGCCGTACTACTCAGTCCGCGTGCTCGAACGACTCGAGATCGGGCCCGACGGTGTGCGCCTGAGACAGAGCGCTCAGGAGCCGCAGGTCGAGCTCACCCTGCGCGAACGCGAGGTCCTTGCGTACGTCGCCCGCGGCATGTCCAAGAAGGACATGGCGAGCACCATGCACCTCTCGGTCAAGACCATCGAGAACCACACCGGGGCCCTCATGTCCAAGCTGCGCATCCACAACCGTGTCGAGCTCACGCGCTACGCCATCCGTCACGGCTTCACCCAAGCCTGATCGGTTCAGGCGATCGCGAGCGCACGATCGTGCGCCTCGTCGTAATACCGCCCGAGACGCGACCAGTCGAAGGCCTCCGCCCGAGACTCCACCTCGTTGCGCAGGGACACGCGCCCGCGCCGCTCGAGGCGGCAGAACGCCAACAGCCGGCGGGCGAGGTCCGCCGAGGCCTCCTCGAACGATCGCCCGCGCCGCGTGAGCACCGTGAGGCCCCATTTATCGTGGTCCGCGAGGTGCTCCGCCGCATACCGCCCGAAGCCAGCGAGATCGCTCGTGATCGCCGGCACGCCCGACGCGATGCACTCCAGGGGCGTGTAGCCCCAGGGCTCGTACGCGCTCGGGAAGACGCCCAGATGGCAGCCGCGGACGAACTGCTCGTACTCGATGCCCCACAGCGGGTTCACGGTGCTGATGAACCGCGGGTGGTACACCACCTTCACGGGGTCCTCTGCGCGGTTGTAGAGGCCGAGCTGCCGGATGTGGTTCAGCACTGGGTCGTGCTGCTCGTCCTCCAGGATGTGCGTGATCACGGGAGGCAGCCCCTCGCGGCGCAGCGCCTGCTGCGTGCGACGGAACCGCAGCGACCAGTACTGGCTCACCAGATCGTCGAGGTTCACCCGATCGCCCGAGGCCCCCCTCCGGAAGAGCTCGCTCTTCACCTCGTCCATCATCTCCTCGCACACCGAACCGAGCTCGGAGAGGATCGCCCGGTGGTGCAGCGCATCGGGGTTGATGGTGAGCGTCGGGCGGTCGGTAACGATGAAGAAGACCACGTTCGTTGGGAACTCGAACTCCTTGAGCTGCGCATTGAGACGGGCCATCGCCTCGAGACACATGTCGAACCCCTTGTTCTTGGGCTCGAAGCGGCCGCTCGTGAAGAAGTAGAGCGTGCGATCCAGGTCCATCTCGTAGCTGGGGAAGAAGTAGCCCATCACGAAACGATGGATCGCTTCCTTGTACGTCGCGTGCATCGTCTGGAACTCGTGCCCGACGTCGAAGCGCTCCATGTTCAGGCCGTTGGGCACGATCGTGTCCGGCGCCCGCCCGAGCAGGCGAGCGCACTCCTCGCCAGTGATCGGCGAGACCGTCGTGAAGACGTGCGCGCCGTGCGCGCTGGCACGCTCGATCGCGTGCTGCGCCTTCACGTTGTACCGGGCCGCCTCAATGCTCTCGTCCGCCGTCGCCAGGTGGTCATAGAAGTGCTCGTCGTTGCTCGCCATGTACCGCCCGAGCAGCGTCGCGTGCGTGGTAAAAACCGTGCGGACCTCCTCCGCGTCACGCCTCAGCATGGGGATCGCCAGCCCCGACATCCACTCGTGGAAGTGCGCAAGGACACGGCGCGGCTTCTTCGCGCCGCCCTCCACGCGGGAGATCTCGCGGATCACCTCGAACGCGCGCTGCGAAAAAGAGATCACGCTGTCCATCAACGGGTCGGCCCCGGGCAGTTCGATCGCGTAACGGTCCCAGACGCTGTACTTCGCGGCGGCCAGGTCCTCCGGCGACATCCGGTGCTCGACCAGCAGCACCCTCGGGGCCCCCGACACGAGCCACTCGCCGTGATGCACCACGATCCCCCGATCCGCGAGCGCCTTGAGGGCCGTCGCCATCCGACCCGCTGGCCGCTTGGGCTCGAACTCCAGGGGCGGCCCGCCCGGCGGGCAGGGCCCGAGCAGGCAGTACCGGCTCCCCCACCGCTCGACCATGCGGGGCGCCTTGGAGCGGATGACCTGATAGATCCCGCCGACCTTGTTGCAGACCTCCCACGCGCACTCGATGAGCGTCGCGCCGGAGGCGTCTTGGGGCGGGGTGGTCGGTGCGTCGCTCACGCCTCCCACTGTATCAAGCCGCGTTCACGCTCTCGCTCTCGTTCCGGTGTACGTGCTCCCCGATCTTGCGGAGGCCACGGTACTTCCAGTTGGTGAGCGTGGTCACGCGCACGCCCAGAGCGGTCGAGGCGTCCTTGAGCGAGAGCTCGGCGCAGACGGTGAGCCGCACCGCGTCACGTTCGTGGTCCGGCAGCGCGTCGAGGCACCGCTTGAGCGCGATGTCCTGCGGCGCTTCGGACGACCGCGCCACGCGGGCCTGCGCCTCACGCATGCGCTCCACCAGAAGATCACGCGAACGCGTCGCGCGGACCTCTTTGCGGTGCAGACCACGCACAAGGTTGTGCGCCGCCTTGAGCAGGTAGCTCACGCTGATCGTGCGGTCCTCGAGCGCTTCCACGCACATCAGACGCGCGAACACTTCCTGTGTCACGTCTTCTGCGGTCGCCTGATCCGTGAGCTGGCGCGCGAAGGCCAGCACACGCGCGTAATACCGATCGGCGAGTCCTTCCACCAATAGGGCACGAGACATATCCATCATCTCCTGCGTCGATCGGTGGCCATGTATCAGTGGGGCGCCACCACAACGCCCCTCACACCACCCGGCCCTGCCGACCGACGAGTACGCAAGATAGTCGGGATGCGCGCGTACGCCATAGGGTTTCTCACCCGGTTCTGTCATCTTTTTCACATGTTGTCACGACGCTACAACACTTTGTCCACATCGTTACCGACGCCAACCGACAGCGCACCAACTGCGCGTGCCATCGATAACAATCAGGACGTGTGCAACGCGCACGAACTTGTTGCTTGCGGGCTGACGAACTCGCCCGCGCGCCGCGTTGTCCCGGTGCGTCTCACGCCGTTCGCGGCGTCTTGCACTCGCCACCCGCCGGCGGAGCATCCGACGGGTGGCCTTTATGGCCCGGCAGTCAGTACACACCAGGCGCCCACGCGCGCTGCGCTCAACGGAGCGCCGGCCGGGCACCAGACGCGAAGCCTCGCACCGCGAGAGCGTCGCCCGTGTGGAGATCACGCGCGAGGAGATCGCGATGCTCCTGGGCCTCCACCCGCTCCCCCCATCGACGCACCCCAAAACGAACAACGCCGAGCGATGAACGCTCGGCGTCGGTCGTGAAGTGGGCGTGAGAGGATTCGAACCTCTGAAGGCGTACGCCAGCAGATTTACAGTCTGCCCCCTTTGTCCACTTGGGTACACGCCCGGGTGAGGGGACGATGGTAGACACCCCCCCGAGGGGCGGCAAACCGGTCAATCCAAGGACGTCACACCCCCGGGTTGGGCCACCCCTCGGGCAGGAAGCGCCCGTCCTTGTGGAAGACCTCGCCGTCGGCCTCGATGCTGCCGCCCGGCCCACGCTCGCCGCCCCGGAGGTCGCAGACCATGTCCCAGTGCAGGGCCGACTCGTTGCTGCTCCCGCTCTCCGGGTACCCCGCGCCGACCGCGGCGTGGAACGTCCCGCCGATCTTCTCGTCGAAGAGGGTGTTCTTCGAGTAATCGGTGATGGCGTAATTCGTGCCGATGGCGATCTCGCCCAGTGTGCGCGCGCCGGCGTCCTGGTCCAGCATCGCGATCAGGAACGCCTCGTTCTTCGTCGCGCTCGCCTCGACGACGCGCCCGCCCTCGAACTTCAGTCGAACACCCTCCACCTCGCGCCCGTTGTGGACCGCGGGGAACGTGTAGCAGACAACGCCCTCCACGCCCTGAGGCCCCGCGAAGACCTCCCCATCCGGGAAGTTGGCGTCGCCCGCGCAGTTGATCCAATTCGCGCCGTCCACGCTCACCGTGAGGTCTGTCTCGCCGAAACGATCGCAGGCGGGGCGCCGGAAACGGACTTCCTGCTTCGTGTTCAGCCAATCGCAGACCTTCTGCTGGCGATGCATGATCTGTGTCCAGCTCGCAGCCGGGTCCGCATGATCGAGCAGGCCCGCTTTGAAGACGAACTCCTCGTACGCGTCGAGGCTCATCTCCGCGTCCTGTGCGCTCGCCTCGGTCGGGAACTGCGTGCCGACCCATCGCAGCGTGCCTTCGCCCTCACGCTCCATGAATCGCTTCATGAACGGCGCCCGGCGCTTGCTGAACGCCGCGGCTCTCGATGCCTCCACGCCCGAGCCGCTGCGCGTGTTCCGCTCCGCCCAATAGGCGATCCGCACGTCGCACTCGTTGATGAAGCTCATGACGTAGGGCGGGAGGTGCGCGAGCTGCTCTTCCGAACCCTTGGCGAGCATCGCGTCGTCCATGCCGCTGTCCTTGGCGTACCAGAAGGGGTGCCCTCCCGCCGCCAGCACGCGATCGAAAATGGCCCTGGCGAGCGGACGCCCGATGAGGTCGCCCTCGATGAGCACCTTCTCGCCCGGCTTGACCTTGGTGGAGTAGGCGACGAGCACGTCGGCCAGGCGTTCGAGTCGTTGGTCGCGCATGGGCGTAGGTCCTTTCAGAGGAAGCGGTTGCAGCGTGAGAGAGGGCGATCGGTAGGACGCTCTGAAGCGGACCTGTGCCGAAGGGCCGGTCCGTCTACGCTACCCGATCGCGCGAGCGCCGCCCGGCGTCCCCGACCGAATCCGCCTCACACTCCTCGAAGGACACCCTTCCCATGCGCACCGCCCCGATCTTCCTCGCCGCCATCGCGTCGAGCGTCGTCACGCTCCTCGGCTTCCAACTCCTCAGCGGCACCCCCGCGACCGCACGCCCGATGGTCGCCGAGGGCGACATCGCGATCTGCGACGTCGCGACCCTCTCCGAGGACATGATGGACTCCGACCGCTACCTGCCCCAACGCGAGCAGAAGCGCGAGGACTTGCAGACGGAACTGCTCCTCCCGCTCGAGAACCTCGCCAAGCAGCTCGAAGCCGACTTCACCGCCGCCCAAGCCGCGGACGATCAGGCGAAGATGCAGGCGCTCCAGGGCCAGTTCATGCAGCTCCAGCAGCAGGCGCAGCAAGCGCAGCAAGACTTCCAGCAGCAGCTCCAGCAGTTCATCGCCGAGCAGTTCAAGGACGCGTACAACCAGATCGTCGAGTCCGCCCAGGCGATCGGCGAGGACCTCGGGTACAGCTACGTCGCCGCGAGCAGCCCCCCCACGGCTGAGTTCGAGGACGAGTCCTTCGCGGACCTGCTGACCGAGGTGCTCAGCCGCACCTACGTATCGTTCCCCGACGGCGTAGACATCACCGCCGACGTGCGCGACGACCTGAATCTGGACGCCGAATAAGCACCCCCGCCCCGGCGGCTGGCCCCCTTCCCCACCACTCGAAACGAGGAGTGTTCCTATGCGCACCGAACGCGTGATGATCGTGGCCCTGACGCTGGGCGTCGTCACCCTGGCCCTCCGCCCGGCGGTCCCCGCCGCCGTCGCGACGGGCGAGGACGAGACCTTCAACCTCGCGGTCTGCGCCGTGCCGACGATCGTCAACGAGCTGATGGCCTCCGAACGCTTCGCCGAAGCGCGCGAGGACCTGGCCGACGACTTCGAGGACCAGCGCAAGGACCTCGAGGAGCGTCTCGAGCAGATCTCCGAGCAGGCCCAGGGCATGGAGCCCGACGACCCGGCCCTCCCCGCGATGGGTCAGGAGTTCAACGAGATCCGGCAGGAGCTCTTCCGCCTTCGCAGCGAGTTCGAGACGGATTCCACCGCCCTGCAAGCGCGGCACCTCGCAGAGAGCTACGAGCTTGCGCGCGCGAGCGCCGTCGCGATCGGCGAGGAGCTGGGGTACGACTTCGTGATCGCGTCGGGCTCGCCCGACGAGGACCTGAACAAGACGGACTCCGCCGCCCTGCTGGGCCAGCTCTCGCGACGTCCGATGCTCAAGTTCCCCGAGAACCACGACATCACCGACGACGTGCGCGACGACCTGAACCTCTGAGCACCGTTGTTCACCCGCCCGAGCGCAGGCGCTTGACCTCTTCGAGCCGGCGCTTCAGCTCCGCCTCGAAGCCGGTCTCCGTCGGCTCGTAGTACACGCGCCCCTCTTCGATCAGGCGCTGGTCCGAGACAGGCCCGATCGAGCTCATGCGCTCGCTGTCGTGCGCGTAGGCGTAGCCCTCGCTCTGGGCCTTGGTCGTGTCGCGCAGATAGAGCGGTATCCGCGAGGTGTTGCCCTCGCGCACGTCCTTCATCGCCCGATTGATCGCGACGTAGCTCCGGTTGCTCTTGGGCGCCAGCGCGAGATAGATCGCGCACTGGCCCAGCGTGATGCGGCACTCGGGCATCCCCAGGCGCTCGCACAGCTCCCAGGCACTGGCCGCGACCATGATCGCACGCGGGTCGGCGTTCCCGATGTCTTCGGACGCGAGGATCGCCAGCCGGCGTGCGATGAAGCGCGGGTCCTCGCCCGCCTCCAGCATCAAGCCAAGCCAATAGATCGCGGCGTCCGGGTCGCTGCCTCGCACGCTCTTGATGAGCGCGCTCGCGTGGTCGTAGTGCTGGTCCCCGTCGCGGTCGTACAGCACCGCCTTCTGCTGGATGGACTGCTCGGCGTCCACCATCGCGATGCGCACGGGTGCGTCCTTCGGGGCGGACAGCACCGCGAGTTCGAGCGCGTTGAGCGCACGCCGGGCGTCGCCGTCCGCCATGGTCGCCCAGTGCGCGTAGGCGTCGTCGTCCACCGCGATGTCCATGCCAGGGAACGCACGCTCGTCGGATGTCGCGCGTTGGAGCGCACGGACCACGTCCTCGTGCGTCAGCGGCTCCAGGCGGAACAGTGTCGAGCGGCTCACGAGCGCGCTGTTGACCGCGAAGAGCGGGTTCTCCGTCGTCACGCCCACGAGGATCACCACGCCCTGCTCCACGTCCTCCAGCAGCACGTCCTGTTGGCTCTTGCTGAAACGGTGGATCTCGTCGAGGATCAGCACCGTCCGCTGCCCGGTGTCCTCCAGCCGGCGGGTAGCGCCCTCGACAATCTCGCGCACGCGCTTCACCCCCACGCTCGCGGCGTTCTCGCGCACGCTGGTCATCCCCGCCTCGGTCGCGATGAGCTGGGCGAGGGTCGTCTTGCCGGTGCCGGGCGGGCCGTGAAGGAGGATGGAGGTGATGCGCCCCGCGTCGATCATCCGCCTGAGCATGGTCGGGCGACCGTCCTCGGACGGGCCCACGATGTGGGCCTGCCCCACGAACTCCGCGAAGCTGCGCGGACGGACGCGGACCGCCAGCGGCTGGGCCGCCTCTCGCCTGGCGCGTCGTTCTCCTGACCAGAGGTCGTTCACGAGCCCTCTTTCGGGGGTGAAAGGGTCATCCGGGGTGCATCGGGCGGGTGATCGGACCGATGGTGTGTTCGTGCTGGCGACGGGCGTACCCTCGCTCCAGCGAACGCTCCGACCGTCGGCGTCGTACGCACACGCAGACGCCAGACGCGTCCACCAAGGAGGGTAGGCCTATGTGCGGGATCGTGGCGTATCTGGGCGAACAGCCCGCCTTGCCCATTCTCATCGAGGGGCTCAAGCGACTCGAATACCGCGGCTACGACTCCGCGGGCGTCGCCCTGCTCAACGGCGGGCTCAAGGTCGTGAAGTCCGTCGGGCGCGTCTCCGTGCTCGAGGAGAAGCTCAAGCAGACGCCCGACCTCTGCGGCACCGTCGGCATCGCCCACACCCGCTGGGCGACCCACGGCAGCGTTACCGAGCTCAACGCCCACCCCCACTCGGACGACCAGCACCGCTTCGTGCTCGTCCACAACGGCATCATCGAGAACTACTCCACGCTCAAGAAGGTCCTCGAAGAGCGCGGGCGCGTCTTTGAGACCGAGACGGACACCGAGGTGCTGGTCACGCTCATCGCCGAGCTCTACGAGGGCGACCTCGAGAAGGCGGTGCAGGCCGCCGCTCGCGAGGTCACCGGCGCGTACGCCATCGTCTGCTGCTGCGCCGACGAGCCGGGCGTACTCGTCGCGGCCCGCAAGGGCTCGCCGCTGATGGTCGGCATCGGCGCCGACGAGTTCGTCGTCGCGTCGGACCCCTCCGCGATCGTCGCGCACACCAGCCGCGCCTTCGCGCTGGACGACTACAACGTCTGCCGCATCGACAAGACGGGCTTCCGCACCTCGACGATCGACAACCACGAGGTCTCGCCCAAGGTGATGGAACTGGAGCTCGAGCTCGAAGAGACCGAACTCGGCGGTTTCGACCACTACATGCAGAAGGAGATCTTCGAGCAGCCGCGGGTGATCCGGAACACGCTGCGCGGGCGTCTGGACCACAAGGAAGGGCGCATCGTCCTGGGCGGTCTGACGGAGATCTCGAAGGAACTCGTCAAGGCCCGCCGTTTCATCCTCACGGCGCAGGGCACCGCCCTGCACAGCGCGATGATCGGCGAGTACCTGCTCGAGGACCTCGCCAAGGTGCCCGCGGAGTGCGAGTACGCCAGCGAGTTCCGCTACCGCAACCCGATCATCGAAGAGAACACCATCGTCATCGCGGTCAGCCAGTCCGGCGAGACCGCCGACACGCTCAGCGCGCTGCACGAGGCCCGCGACCGCGGCGCCACCTCGCTGGGCGTGGTGAACGTCGTCGGCTCGAGCATCACACGCGACACGGACGCGGGCGTGTACCTGCGCGTCGGCCCCGAGATCGGCGTGGCCTCCACCAAGGCCTTCTTGGGCCAGGTCGCGGTGCTCACGATGATCGCGATCCACACCGGGCGCCGGCGGTTCATGTCGCCCGACGAGTGCGCGACGCTGCTGCGCGAGCTCGACCAGATCCCCGACAAGATCGAGCGCATCCTGCAGACCGCCGAGGCGGTGAAGCGCGTGACCGAGCAGCACATCCACAAGGAAAACTGGCTCTTCCTGGGGCGCGGGTACAACTACCCCGTCGCGATGGAGGGCGCGCTGAAGCTCAAGGAGATCAGCTACATCCACGCGGAGGGCATGCCCGCCGCCGAGATGAAGCACGGCCCCATCGCGCTGATCAACGACGGCATGCCCGTCGTCTTTCTCGCCAACCGGGGCCGCCAGTACGACAAGGTGCTCTCCAACATTGCCGAGACGCGCAGCCGCGGCGGGCACGTCATCGCCGTCGCGACCGAGGGCGATACCCACATCGAGAGCGTCGCCGACGAGGTGCTGTGGGTGCCCGATTGCCCGGAGCCGCTCTCCCCGCTGCTGACGGTGGTGCCGCTGCAGCTGATGGCGTACTACGCCGCGGTCGCGCGCGGGCACGACGTGGACAAACCCCGCAACCTCGCCAAGAGCGTGACCGTGGAGTGATGCGCTCATGGTGGGATGGGCTTCCAGCCCGTCCTGCTTCGTGGACGCTCTGGGGGACGGGCTGGAAGCCCATCCTACCGACTGGTTTATTCAACCTAGGCTGAATGCATGTCCGCCAACTCTGAAATTGCCGAGATCTTCGACCGCATGGCGAAGATGCTGGAGCTCACCGGGGCCAACCGTTTTCGCGTGAACGCCCACGCGAAGGCGGCGCGCGTGATCCGTGAGCAGACGACCGACGTCACCACGCTCGACAAGAAGGAGCTCACGAAGCTCGACGGCATCGGCGACGGGACCGCGGACAAGATCCTCGAGTTCGCCGCCAACGGCGACATCGACGAGCACGACGAGCTCACCTCGAAAGTGCCCGAGGGCGTGCTGGAGATCCTCGAACTGCCGGGCGTCGGCCCCAAGACCGCCAAGCTGATGTGGGAGGAGAAGGGCATCACCGATATCGCGGGCCTGATGCGCGCGATCGCTGATGATGCGCTGCTCGACCTCAAGGGGCTGGGCAAGAAGAGCGTCGAGAAGATCGAGAGGGCCATCGAGTTCCAGGCGAAGGACCAGGGGCGCACGCCCATCGGCAGGGCGATGCCGTTGGCGGAACGGCTGGTCGAGGCGATGCGGGGTGTGACGGGTGTCGAGCGGGTCGCCTACGCGGGCTCTTTGCGCCGTGGTCAGGAGACGATCGGGGATATCGACATCCTGTGCGTCGCGAAGGACCGCGAGTCGGCGCGCGAGGCGTTCACGTCGATGCCCGGCGTCAATGAAGTCCTCGCGTCGGGCGAGACCAAGAGCTCCGTGCGCATCGAGCAGGGCAGTCGCCTCATCCAGGCGGACCTGCGCCTCGTCGAGGAGGACCACTGGGGTGCGGCGCTCATGTACTTCACGGGCAGCAAGGACCACAACGTCCGACTCCGCGAGATCGCGATCAAGAAGGGCCTCACGCTCAACGAGTACGGCCTCTTCGAGGACGACGGCACCCACGACACACCCCCCCAATCACGAGGCGTACACCCCGTCGCGTCGATGACCGAATCGTCCATCTTCGAGGCGCTCGATCGTGCCTTCGTGGTCCCCGAACTGCGCCAGGACCTGGGCGAGACGCAGGAGGGCTGGGAGGCGCCGGACCTGATCGAGCTGGATGACATCAAAGCCGAGCTCCACGCGCACACCCGCGCCTCGGACGGCTCGATGACCATCGAAGAACTCGCGCAGCGCGCCAAGGGCCGCGGCTTCCACACGATCTGCGTCACCGACCACTCCAAGTCCTCGACCATCGCCAACGGTCTCGACGAGGACCGCCTGCGCGCGCACATCGACGCGGTGCGCGAGGCCAACCAGAACATGAAAGGCATCACCATCCTCGCGGGCAGCGAGGTGGACATCCTCTCCGACGGCTCGCTGGACTACGACGACGATCTGCTCGCGGCCCTCGATATCGTCGTCGCCTCTCCCCACGCCGCGCTGACGCAGGGACCCAAGGAGGCGAACGCGCGTCTGCTCCGGGCGATCGAGCACTCGCTCGTCCACATCATCGGCCATCCCTCGGGCCGCCTGATCGCCTCGCGCGAGGGCTTCGAGCTGGACATCAACACGCTCGGTGCCGCTGCCAAGGAGCATGCTGTGGCGCTGGAGGTGAACGCGAATCCGAAGCGGCTGGACCTGCGCGACAGCCATGTGCGGGCCGCGCTCGCGCAGGGCGCGATGATCGCCATCGACTGCGACGTCCACCGCCCCAACCACTACGACTTCCTCCGTTACGGCGTCCTCACGGCGCGACGGGGCGGGCTGACGAAGGAGAGGTGTGTGAATGCGTGGTCGCAGGCGGAGTTGGGCGCGTGGCTGACATCAAAGCGCTGAATCTCAGTCTCTTTGCATCATTGCCCGCAGGTACTGGGCACTTTGGCGGGTCGCGATCGTGGTTTGGCACAAATACCAACAGATTGAGTGCAAGAGGAACGAAACTCCCATCACGGTCAACCCCCATAGCGTGAAGCCAAAGCCAAACGCTTGCCCAAATGAGCGGATGAGCTTGTCCGGATCGTCGTTTATCATCCCGCCAACACCGCTCACAAACAGATAACCGCCGAATAGGAAACCGATGATCGAGATGATCGTAATGACGAACATCGTGATCTTCGCGGCACGACACACACCGTCAAGCCAAGGGCCGTTGACCCGAGTTGTGCTTGATTGACGATGGTGCCGCTCTTGAGACGGGCAAGCGTCATCCTCGACGGAACAACCCATAACGCGCCAGCCTGGATTCTGTTTCATCGCATGCGCCTGGGCGGCGAACTCGTTTGAGGCCTCTACCCTGACGACGCCCTGTTGCAGTGTGTCTGGCTCACTAATCGTGACGACAAATCGAGGCATGGGAATCTCCTTCGTACAAACTAACAGCCGATCGCAAGTACGACACGCCTCAGGCCACACCGACCTAGAATCAATCGCCATGACCTCCCCCCCACCCCCCACGCCCGCTCCCGCGTTCCACATCACCGAGCCGCTCTGCGCCGTCTTCCGGCGGCACCTCAAGGGGCTCAACCAGAAGTACACGCCCGAGCGGGCGAAGATCCTCGACACGCTCATCGAGGTGGACGACGTCTTCCAGGCCGAGCAGATCCAGTCCACGCTCCACGAGTCGGGCTACCGCGTCAGCAAGGCGACGATCTACCGCACGATCAAGCTGCTGCAGGATGCAGGGATCATCCAGCAGGTGCTCGTGGACGCCGAGCAGTCGCACTATGTGCTGGCCTACGGCAAGACGCCGCGAGACCTCCTGGTGAACGCGGACACGGGCGAGATCACGATGATCAACATCCCCGAGCTCGAGGCGATCCGTGACCGCGTGTGCGCCGAGAAGGGGCTCAAGGCCCAGGGGCACCGGCTGCTGATCTACGCGACGGGGGAGTGAACGCATGACATGCACCGAGAGCCCAAAGTGTCGTACACGTCGTGTCATGCGCACCGTTGCTTTGGCTCTCGTACTGCTTGCATTCCCGGCTACCTGGATCGTCGCTGAGATCGTGAACAGAGATCGAATCGAGCCGGGACCGGGTGTTATCGATCTCCCCTCGTTCGCTCAGAACATGGGAGCGCCGACCGCCGCTTATGTGCTGACGATCAACGGCCGGACGTACACAGAGCTGATCGGGCACCGAGCCTCATTCCCGAGTGTTCCCTCGGGGCCACCCGCGTACGTCTTCGACGACCGAGGCAAGCTGCTCGCGTTCACGTTCGATGACGGGGACGACCCGGGGTACCTCGAACGCTGGCGCTCGGGGCAACGTCACAAGATGACGCCGGCCAACGTCACGCAACTACTCGGTGTCCCACTCACTGGTCCGGGAGTGGCTTCGGGGCCTTGACGCTGTCCGTCGGCTCGCGTTCGCCACGCTCGGGCTTGAGCTCGAGCACGCTGTGCGCCACGCCCGAGGCGAGGTGGGCGATGTGCTTCAACTCGCCCAGCAGATCGACGTACAGATCCGTCGTCTCGATCGAGGCGCGGTTGCCCTGCTGCAGGCGCGCGTAGTGCCCGTCGCGGAGGGACAGCTCCTGATCGCGGACGAGCCCCTTCATGCGGAGCAGTTCGTGCGCCAGAGCCCGGTCTTCCTCGGTGAAGGCGGCGCCAGAGAGTTCGAGCGTGTCGCGGACCAGCTCGAAGACGGACCGGAGTTCCTGCCACTCCTCGTCGCCGAACCACAGCCCGCGCCGTTTGATCTTCTCGATGGCCTCGCCGATGCGGAGGCTCACGACGTCCGCGATCGTCTCCAGATCGCAGATGTAGCGGAGCTGGAGCAGACGGCGGCGCACGTCGATGTCATCGATGTCGTCGGTCAGGGCCCGCGTGAGGAAGCTGCGGACGTGCCGCTCGATGCGGTCCACCGTCTCGTCGCGTTGGTACACCTTCTGCATGAGCGCGCTGTCGCGGTGCTCGAGGGCGACCCAGGCGTCGGTGAGCATCGAGGTGGTAACGCGGACCGCCAGCGCGATCTCGCGCTTGGTCTGCGTGAAGGCCATGCCCGGGTTGTCGGCCCACCGCTCGTCGATCGGTGCCGGCCGCAGGAGGTCCTCGGCGACGGGGCGCGTGGGGAGCATCTTGTGTACCAACCACTCGACGGGGCGCGCCAGCGCCAGCGCGAGGAGCAGGCAGGCGAGGTTGAAGAGCGTGTGCGCGATCGCACCGTGCTGGGCAACGGAGCCGGGGAGCCGCTCGACGAGCCCCGCGATGGGTGAGAGCAGCCCGAGCACCACCGCCGCGCACAGCAGGCGGATCTCCAGCACGCCGATGGAGAACCGCTTGGCCTCCGGGCTGGACCAACCGCTGATGAGCGCGAGCGTGGTGATCCCGATGTTCGCGCCGATCACCACCTCGAGGATGAGTTGGTCCGAGACGATCGCGCCGTCGCGCAGCGCGAAGCCGATGAAGATCGCGAGCGTCGCGGTCGAGGACTGCACGAGCGAAGCAACGATGGCGGCGAACACGATCGCGACGATCGGGTACCCCTCGATGATGCGGACGATGTCCTGCAGGTCCTGCGACTCGCCGAGCTCCGTCGCGAGTCCGCCAACGAAATCAACGCCCATCAGCACGAAGCTGATCGAGAGGATGAGCTGCCCGGCGCCGCGGAGCGTGCGCGAGCTGGTCCCGAGGAAGAACATGACGCCGAAGAGCACGCCGATGGGCGCGTAGGACGCGATGTCGAGCGCGACGAGGTGCAGCAGCAGCGTGGCGCCCAGGTACGCGCCGCTGAGCAGCACCACCGCCTTGCGGAGGCCCAGCACGCCGTCACGGACGAGCGAGACGACCAGGAGGCCCTGCGTGCTGGTGCTCGGCGCGACGACCCCGACACCCACCCCGGTCAGGGCGGTGCGGATGGGCCCGCCGGTGAGGCGGCTGATCCAGAGGGGCAGCTTGGAGCCGACGAGCTTGCCGAGGCCTTTGCGCAAGAACCGCACACCGAATATGATCAGCGCGACGCCACCGAGCGCATTGAGCAGTGCGAGAAGCAAATGGGTCATCCTGGGCCTTGAGGCGGCCCGGCATGGGACACGTCAGGCCGTGTTCATGCAATCTTAACACATCGGCCCCGCCGGGACAGCGGCTGCAGAATGCGTAAGGCCATGCCCCTATGGTGATTGTACCATGATTCACATAGCACGCTGGCTCCAGAGCAGAACCCTCGGGGCACGCCTCAGAGAGACGCGAGGCCGACCGCCCGAGCCCGGCGGCATACCCCGTCTACGCCTCACGTGAGGGGTGATTTGGAACCGAATTCCGGCTCCGACCAGTCAGAAACGAAGCCCCTGCGAGTCTCTTCCTGCACCACATCACCGGCACGCTCGAAGAGCGGACGGACTACGTCAAGAATTGGTGGCACACTGTCGTGACGACGGATCGGGTGCTCGGCGGTTGGCATCCGGATGTCCCTTGGAGTGTTACGCGTCTTGGAGTAGGCTCATCGGCGTGAGACGGCAGCGCGACATCCGACCAAGGCGTCCTGATCCGGGTTCTACTCCGCAGCATCCGGGCACCCGACTTTCAGAAAGATGAAAAATGGTAAAGCGTGTTGTTTCACATGTAATCGCGGCTATTGCAGGGGCGATTGCCTTGTTGGCTATCGGGCAAGGGCGCGGTGTGGCTTCGGAAGAAAATCCAGCCTCACCGATTGAAAGCCTAATGATTGATCGGATCTATTTTGATGCCAAAGCATCCCTCATAGATCCCTACGCCCTTGTGGTACATCAATACCCGCCTGATTCCACAGCCATCGAGGAGACCATGGCCGCATGGTATGTGCCCAATCGTCTCAAGAATGTTTCAATATATGCAATATTAGATGCAGTCGGACCCCTGCCAGTGGTTGGAGCGAAGGACATTGAGCACGCAGCCCTTCCGCTTTTATTTGTATACGACAAAGCGGGACGAGCTAAAAGCGTGATTATGCGCGGAGGCTCTGAGTTAAAATTTTGTAGATAAAGTGACGCGAGTAGCGGAACAGCCTGAGAAGTGAACGCCGCCGGCATCCCGTTTCCGCGAGGCTCTCAATCGGGTTGTCGGCCGTTTAGGTGCTCGTTGTCGTCTGCATTGCCTCCCTCGAGGGGGCCAAGAGCTTGTGCGCCTCTCCAGGGGCGCTACGCGGCGTCGAACCGTCGTTCTTCGACGACAATGCGCGATATCACGAGCCGTGTGTCGCCACGGTGATGGATTCCAGTGGCGCGTACGCACTCAAGCCGGATATAAAACTGCACCTTGAGCATCGGCGAATCCTCCGGCCGCGACCTTCTCCGGTCGTATAGCCTTGTCGTCCCGATATTCGCGTGCCCCAGCCACGTCTGCACGTACGCGATGTCCGCCTGATGCTCGAGCGCGTTGGTAGCGGCCGTCGCCCGAAGCGCGTGCAGGCACAGCCCGTCCATGGTGATCCCCGCCTTCACGCCGTAGCGCTGCAGCATCTTGTAGACCCCGTCTCCGGTGATCGCCTTCTCAAGCACACCCGTCCGGTTGTTGCGGACAGGACGGAAGAGGGCGCCCGACCGATCATCACCGTGCCCGGCCAGCTCGAGGTACTCCCGGATGGTGGAGAGCGCCGCCGGGTGCACCGGCACGAAGCGTGTTTTGGAGCCCTTGCCGAAGACCGTCAGATGCATTGCGCCGCGGCGTTCGCGGAGGTTCGAGACGCGGAGGTCGGCGAGCGGCGTCCGCCTCAATCCCCCGCTTCGATATCCGTGTCCTTGATCGCACGCGAGATGCGGTAGTCCTCGTTGAACCACTTCCCGAGGTCCGCCATGCGGCAGCGGTCGGAGCAGAAGGGGAAGGTCTCGCATTCGGAGGTCGTTGTTTGGCCGCAGGTACGGCACGCCGCGGCGACGATCTCGGGCGCGGGGCCTGAATCTGTCCCCGAATCGGGCTTGGCTTTGGGCTTGGCTTCGTGCTGCCTGGGCTGTTTCGGATCGGTCATCGGGTGCCTCCTGCCTCGTTGAGGGAGCGTATCAGCCTCTCCCCCTCTCGGGCCAGCATCGACCCGTTGATCGCGATTTCTCTTGTGTGTTCGCCTGTGTGCATCAGTTCCACGCTGAGTGCGGCGTCGGGCAGGGCGTCTCCCAAGACCTCGGGCCACTCGATGCAGGCGACGGCACCGCCGTGCAGCGCCTCGGAGAGGCCGATGGTGTCGAGGGCCTCTTCGGCCTCATCGATGCGGTAGGCGTCGATGTGCAGCAGGAGCGCGTGGGCGGCGCGGTACTCGTTGGCGAGGGTGTAGGTGGGCGAGTTCACGTTGGCGTTGTCGAGGCGCATGCCGCGGGCGATGCCGCGCACCAGCGCGGTCTTCCCCGCGCCGAGCTCGCCCGAGAGGCGGATGATGTCGCCCGGCTTGGCGTGCACACCGATCACGGCGCCGATGTCGTGGGTAACGCTCGGCGAGTCGCTGTGCAGCGTGAGTACCGGCGTGGTCATCCGTGGTCCCACCCCTGAACGCTCACGTCGATGACCTCGTCACCCTCGCGGACGACACAGCCGTCTCCCTCGACCACGCGCCCGATGCGCACGAGCCCGTCGATCGCGTCGGCTTGGGCGCAGACGAGCAGTTCGTAGTCCTCGCCGTCGCGCACGCCCTCGCGCCACGAGGGCGTGCCGTCGCGCAGGGGGATGGCGTGGGCCTCCATCTCGATGCGCACGCCCGAGGCCGTCGCGACGCGGTGGGCGTCTATGCCCAAACCGTCGGACAGGTCGATCATCGCGCGGAGCCGATCGCGCAGGTCCGAGGCGATGCGCTGCGCGAGCGCGATGCGCGGCTCGAATCCGAGGTGCCAGCCGGACTCGTACGAAGCGCCGACGGGGCCCGAAAGGAAGACGTGATCGCCCGGGCGAGCGCCCGAACGCAGGACGGGCCCCCGGTCGGCGTGGGGCGTGCCCATGATGGTGACGGCGAGGGCGAGCGGGCCCGCGGTCATCGCGATGTCGCCCCCGACGAGCGGGCAGCCGAAGTGGTTCGCCCAGGCGTGTACGCGGTCGAAGAGCTCGTCGGCGTGGGTGTACTCCTCGGGGAGGCTGGCTGCACACAGGGTGTGCGTGGGCGTGCCGGCCATCGCGGCGATGTCCGAGACGTTCCGCGCGATCGCCTTGCGGGCGATGAGGTCGGTGGGTGTCTCAGATTCAGCGAAGTGGCGACCGCCGATGAGCTGGTCCGTCGCGACGAGGATGTGCGCGCCCCCGATGTCCACGACGGCACAGTCATCGCCCGGCCCGACGATCACGGAGCGGGGCAACGACGCGGAGCGGTCGTAGATGTGTTGGAGGAGTTCGCCTTCGCGCATGAGCGGGACACGGTACGCTGCGCGGATGGTGGCTGACGACTTCGGTCTCGATCCAGGTGCTACGCTGGCCCACGTCGGCGATCCGACGCCGCCCCCCGGGTTCAACCAGTTCTGGTCGGCGTGGGTGGCGCGTCTGGAGAGCGTGGTGCCCGCGCTCATCGAGCCGACACCCGAGGAGGAAGCCGCGAGCGGGGCGTCGGGGGTGACGCACCTCGTGCGCTCGACGGGCGGTGTCCGCGTCGGCGCCCGGCTCACGGAACCCGAGGGGGCACCCACCGGCGTCGTGATCACCCTGCACGGCTACCACGTGGACCCGAACGACGCCCTCCGCATCGGGCGCGGCTGGACGTCGCGCGGCATGGCGGTGCTCGACCTGCGGGTGCGGGGCTTCCCCGGGTCGATGCTGGACGTAGGCGACCTCACGTCGGGGGCGGGCGGGTACATCACACGCGGGCTGGGCGATCCTTGGGACTGGTCGGTGCAGGGCGCCGTTGCCGACGTGCTCAGCGCGGTGCGCGCGCTGCGGGCCCGCTACGGACGCGATTTCCCGGTCATGCTGCACGGCGAGTCCTTCGGGGGCGGGCTGGCGGTGATCGCCGCGAGCGTGGGGAGGGACGCGGCCCCTGTGCAACGCCTGGCGATAGGGCTGCCGACGTTCGGCGATTGGGCGTGGCGCGTGCGTGTCGGGGCGAGCGCGGGGAGCGGGGGTGAGGTGCTGCGGTACCTCGGCGAGCACGTCGAAAGCGCGGAGCGCGCTCGGGCGTGTCTCGGGCTCTTCGACGCGGTGGTCCACGCGCGGCGCGTGAACAAGCCGTCGCTCTTCAAGCTCGCGCAGCGCGACGGGGTGGTGCCCGCGCCGACCTCTGCGGCCATCTACAACGCGCTGGGGACCTCTCCGGGCGAGAAGTGGCGGTTCCTCGTGGCTCGCGGGCACGTGTCGCCCGAAGCAACGGACATCGCCGATCTCCGGCGGCACGCGATGTTCGAGAAGATCGCCGACGCGTTCCTGGACCCGCGCGAGCAGCCGATCGCGCTGATGAAGAAACTGCGGTCTTCCGCGGACGGGGGCGGGCTGTGAACGAAACGCTATTCGGGGACGAGGGGACGACGCAGCCTCAGCAGGTAGCGCTGATCACGCAGTACGAGCGCGCTGGGCGGACGTTGGATGACCTGCCCTACACCGAGGAACTCACCAATCTGTGCGCACGCCTCGGGCGACCCGGCGATGAGCGGGGCGTGCTGGACGAACTCCTACGCCTGCGCAAGGCTGGAAAACTCCCGAAATCGGGCATGAAGGGCGCGGGGCGCGTGAAGATCGACGCGGAGCACGAGAGCACGCTCGCGGCGATGGTGGTTGAGGCTGCCGGCACGATGGGGAAGCGCGATCGTCTGCCGCACACACGTTCGTTCGATGACCTGCTTGCCAGGTTCAACACCGCGTGTGCCCTGACTCTGGATGCGCACGACCTGTGGCGCGTGATCGCTCGCCTCGCCAAGTGACGGTTTATTCGTACAGGGTCAGGTTGTCGCGATGGACAACGCTGCCCTGCGCCTCGCGCCCGAGAACTCCGGGGAGTTCGTCGGAGGGCAGCCCCTTCACGCGCAGGAGTTCCCAGTGGGCGAGGTTCGAGAGGCCGTTGGCGATCGCCTGCCCGCGCACCGACTCGATGCGCACGACGTCGCCCGTTCCGAACACGCCGCTGACGCTGACGACGCCCTTTGCCAGGAGGGAGGCGCCGCGTTCGCGCAGGGCTCGCTCTGCGCCCTCGTCGATGACGATCGTGCCCAGCGGCGTGGCGCTGAGGCCGAGCCATGCGTCGCGCGCCGGGGGGCGGTCTTGCCTGTGGGCGATGAGCGTTCCTACGGGCTCGCCAGTGGTAATCTGACGCAGCCGCTCGGCGGGACGTCCTGGGCCGATGAGCGTGACGATGCCGGCGCGCGTCGCGGCGTCGGCGGCGTCGATCTTCGTGCGCATGCCCCCGGTGCCCTGCGCGGTGGCGTCAGGGCGGATGTGCTGCTCCAACTCGCGTGCCCGCTCGACGCGGGGGATCACATTGTTCGAGGCGTCGCAGACGCCCTGCGCGCTCGTGAGCAGGAGCAGCGCGTCCGCGCCGATCGCATGGGCGACTTTCGAGGAGAGCACGTCGTTGTCGCCCAGCGCGATCTCTTCGGTCGCGACCGCGTCGTTCTCGTTGACGATGGGGATGACGCCCGCGCTGAGGAGCGAGGTGAGGCAGTTGCGGATGTTCAGGAACCGGTTCCGTTCGTCGAAGTCTGAGCGGCAGACCAGCACCTGGGCGACGCGCTGGCTGCACGCCGCGAAGGCGTTGCTCCAGAGGCGCAGCAGTTCGGGCTGCCCGGCGGCGGCGGCGGCCTGGAGCAGGCGCATCTCCGTCGGCCTGCGATCGAGTCCCAGCACACCCATGCCGACACCCACGGCGCCGGAACTGACGACGACGATCCGTTTCCCGGCGTCCACGAGTCGCGCGATCTCGAGCGCCATGTCGTGGACATACGCCTCATCGAGCGCGTCAGCGCCGCCGGTGAGCACGCTCGTGCCGAGCTTGATGACGATGATCTTGGCGTTCTGAATGATCGCACGCTCAGGCACCTGCGCGTTCTCCCTGCGTGTGGTTGAGATCCAGCATTGTGCGCACCAACGCTGCGTATCGACGAGAAGCACCGGCGTGCTGAGCGACGGTTTCTCGGGCGGCGCAGGCGATGCGGTCACGCTCCTCGGGGTCGCTCAGGAGCCGCTTGAGATCGGCCGCGAGGTGTGCCTTGTCGGTGATCACGATCGCGCCGTTGGCGTGGAGGGCGTGGACCGCGCGTTTGAAGTCCTCGTGCGCGGGGCCGATGAGCACGGGTTTGCCCAGGGCGGCGGGCTCCATGGGGTCAGATCCGTGGAGATCGACGAAGGAGCGTCCGACGACGACGATGTCTGCAAGGGCGTAGGCCATCGAGAGCTCGCCCATCGTGTCCAGGAGGAAACGCCCGTTCGCCGGATCGCCCTGATCGGGTTGGGAACGGCGCACGCAGGGGTCGAGTGCCGCGAAGGCCTCGTCACGCCACTCGGGGCGGCGCGGAGCGCAGAGGAGTTGCGTGCCGTCGGGGATCGAGGCTCTGAGCAGCTCGTCCTCGCCCGGTGCGGTGGAGCCCCCCACCACCAACGCCTTGGCGGGATCGATGCCGAGTTCCTGCGCGAGAGCCTCGGCGCCCCGCGTGTCGGCGGTATGGACATCCCACTTCGTGTTGCCGACCACGCTGCAATGGTCTGGAGCGACGCCCATAGCGATGAAACGCTCGCGGTACTCCTCGTCCTGCACGCCCGCGAAGGCGAGTGACGCGAAGGAGGGGCGGAGGAACCAGCGGAGCTTGCGGTAGCCCTTGAAGGAGCGGGCGCTGAGGCGTCCGTTGATCACACCCACTGGGATGGACCGCCTGTCGCACGCGCCGATGAACGTCGGCCAGAGCTCGAGCTCGACGAGGGCGACGGCGCTGGGGCGCACGCGGTTCAGGAATCGGCGGACGGCCCAGGAGGCGTCGAGCGGGTACCGGACGACGTGGCACCGGTCGGCGTACAGCTCCTGGGCCCGCGCGAGGCCGGTGTCGGTGGAGGCGCTGACGACGATGTCCAGGTCATCCCCGAGCGCCCCGATGAGCGGGCGGCAGGCGTTGATCTCCCCGAGCGAGACGGCGTGGATCAGCAGCCGGGGGCGTTCGGGGGGTGTCGCGGGGAGAACTGGACCCCTGCCGAAGCGTTCGGGCCAGCCGCTTCGCGCCTTGGCCATCCACCACGGCGCGGTGACGACGACGACGAGGAGGTAGAGGGCATCGAGGAGGAGGGGTCGCACGGTGAAACGGTTTACCTCGCGGTGGCCCACGTATTCGCGTGGGCGGTGGACCGGAATGAGCGCGCTCGGATTCGAACCGAGGACCTGTCGCGTGTAAGGCGAATGCTCTAGCCGCTGAGCTACGCGCTCCGGTGAGGGTCAGTGTAGTCGAGCCCGGGGAAGCGCAGGATCGCGGGCCCCGCTATCCTGACGCCCCGCGCCGGACGGATCGCCCGTCCCGGTGCGTACACACCCAAGAAGTGACGGAGTGGCGAGATGTCGAGCTACGTGAACGATGTGATGGCGCAGTGCAAGAACCGCAACGGACACGAGCCCGAGTTCCTGCAGGCGGTGGATGAGGTGCTCGAGTCGCTCGAGCCCGTCTTCGAGCAGCACCCCGAGTACCAGAAGGGCGCGGTGCTGGAGCGCCTCATCGAGCCCGAACGCATGATGGTCTTCCGCGTGCCCTGGTTCGATGACGAGGGCACCCCCCGCGTCAACCGCGGCTTCCGCGTGCAGTTCAACTCGGCGCTGGGCCCGTACAAGGGTGGGCTCCGATTCCACCCCTCGGTGAACCAGTCCATCCTCAAGTTCCTCGGCTTCGAGCAGATCTTCAAGAACGCGCTGACGGGGCTGCCCATCGGCGGCGGCAAGGGCGGCAGCGACTTTGATCCCAAGGGCAAGAGCGACAACGAAGTGATGCGCTTCTGCCAGAGCTTCATGAGCGAGCTCTTCCGGCACATCTCCGCCGACACCGACGTGCCCGCGGGCGACATCGGCGTGGGC
Organism: Phycisphaerales bacterium; assembly: GCA_029260475.1. Classification (GTDB taxonomy): domain Bacteria; phylum Planctomycetota; class Phycisphaerae; order Phycisphaerales; family UBA1924; genus OFTM391. The sequence continues at coordinate 29,302 of JAJDDE010000030.1, forward strand.
GGGCGCGAGGTCGGCTACCTGTTCGGGCAGTACAAGCGCCTGGCCAACGTGTGGACCGGCATCCTCACGGGCAAGGCCGTCGGCTCGGGCGGCTCTCTGATCCGCACGGAAGCGACGGGTTACGGCGTCGTCTACTACACCGCGGAGATGCTGCAGGCCAACGGCCAGACGTTCGACGGTAAGCGCTGCCTGATCTCCGGTTCGGGCAACGTGGCGCAGTACACCTGCGAGAAGCTGCTCGATCTCGGCGCCACCCCCCTGTCGTTCAGCGACTCGGGCGGCTCGATCTTCGACAAGGACGGTATCGACCGCGAGAAGCTCGAATTCGTGAAGGATCTCAAGAACAACCGGCGCGGTCGCATCAGCGAGTACGCCGAGAAGTTCAAGGGTGCGACCTACACCGAGGACAAGCGCGGCGCGGACGTGCGCTCGGTCTGGAAGAACGAGGCCACCTGCGCCTTCCCCTGCGCCACGCAGAACGAGATCAGCGACAAGGACGCGAAGCACCTCATCGACGGCGGCGTGAAAATCGTCATCGAGGGCGCGAACATGCCGACGACGCCCGAGGGCGTCGAGGTCTTCCACAAGGCGAAGATCCTCTACGGCCCCGCTAAGGCGGCCAACGCGGGCGGCGTCGCCACCTCGGCCCTTGAGATGGCCCAGAACTCCCAGCGCGTCTACTGGTCCTCCGAGGAAGTCGATCGCCGCCTGAAGGGCATCATGGCGAACATCCACAAGGCCTCGCGCGAGGCGGCGACGAAGTACGTTGGCGACCCCAACCGCTACGACGCGGGTGCCAACATCGCCGGGTTTACGCAGGTCGCCGATGCGATGCTCGTGCAGGGCCTCTGCTGATATCGCCGGATCGTCCGGAGGGCACGGTTAGACTGTTCGGATGACCACTCACGTTTTCCGCGCAGGCCCCTGCGCTGTCGCCCTCGAAACCACGCTCCTTGTTCACGGCGTGCCCGCGTCCACCGCCCCGGCTCTGGATGCGGAGCTGCGCGCGATCTGCCGTGCGGAGGGCGCCGAGCCGGCGCTGGTTGGTGTCGTGGGCGGGGCCCCCACTGTCGGGATGACAGAGCGGGAACTCGCGCTGCTGCTGGAGCAGGGCACGAGCGTGCCCAAGGCGAACAGCGCGAACCTGGGTGTGCTGTGTCACTGGGGGTCGCACGCCGCGACGACGGTGAGCGCGACGATGGAACTGGCGGCGGCGGCGGGCGTGCGCGTCTTCTCGACGGGCGGGCTCGGGGGCGTCCACAAGGGGTACGGTTGCCATCTGGACGTCTCGGCGGACCTGGGCGCGTTCACGCGGTTCCCGGTCGCGGTCGTCGCGTCGGGCGTGAAGTCGCTGCTGGATGTCGCGTCCACACGCGAGGCGCTGGAGTCGCTGGGCGTGCCGGTGATCGGGTACCGGACGGACGCCTTCCCGTCGTTCTATACGCGGGACTCGGGGCAGAGCGTCGATGCCCGCTTCGATGACGCTGAGACCCTGGCGAAATACCTGCGCGCCGAGTTGGAGCGGACCGGGCGGGGCGTGGTGGTGTGCAACCCGATACCCGAAGAAGACGAGTTGGACACCGCATTGTTCGGGGCGTGGCTGGAACAAGCAGAGGACGAAGCCGAAGACGCCGGGGTGAGCGGGCGGGGCGTGACGCCCTTCCTGCTCGGCCGTCTGCACGAACTCTCGGGGGGCAAGACGCTGGAAGCGAACCTCGTGCTGGTTCGCTCGAACGTCCGCCTCGGCGCGGCTCTCGCGAAGTCGATGCACGCCTGATGGGCTCGCTCCCCGCTATACCGGATTCGATGGTCGAATCGCTGCGCTCGAGTGAGCACCTGTGCGTGCTGACGGGCGCGGGCGTGAGCGCGGAGTCGGGGCTGCGGACGTTCCGGGATGCGCTGACGGGGATGTGGGCAAAGTACGACCCGATGAGCCTCGCGACGCCCGAGGCGTTCGAGCGCGATCCGGACCTCGTGACGCGTTGGTACGACTTCCGCGTGGGCGAGGGCGGGAAGCACACGCCGAACCCCGGGCACCACGCGCTGGCACGCCTGGAAGAGTGGATGACCGCACGCGATCGGGGGTTCACGCTGCTCACACAGAACGTGGACGGCTTCCATCAGGACGCGGGGTCACGCGAGGTGGTGGAGTTGCACGGCACGATCCGCACCTGGAGGTGCGCGAGGTGTTCTACGGGATACACGCACAGCGGAAGGCCCTTCGATGCGTACCCGCCGAGGTGCGAGCGGTGTCCTGATGGCGTCCTCCGGCCGAACGTGGTGTGGTTCGGCGAGATGCTGCCCGAGGAGGCGATCGAGCGGGCGCACGACGCGATCGCCTCGTGCGATGTGTTCATCAGCATCGGCACGAGCGGTGTGGTGCAGCCCGCGTCGAGCTTCGGGGAAGCGGCCGGTGCGCGTGGGGCCAAGGTCTTCGAGATCAACCTCGAGCCGACGCCCCTCACGGCACGCGCGGACGCGTCTATCCACGCCCCCTCGGGCCTCGCCTTGCCTCTGCTCGTCGATCGCGTGACCGCTTAGTTGACGTCGCCGATGCTGATGTTGCAGTCGGTGATGCCCTCGTTCACGACCCGCTGACGCAGGGCGGCGGTCGCGAGACCGACGCCGCCTTCGACGCCCTCGAACTGCGCGAGCGCTTGGCGGACGCGTCCGCTGCCGAGGATCTCGACGCGGCAGAAGTCCGGTTGATCCGTCGGACGCACGAACTCGGTCGCGAAGATGTCCTGGAGGAGGCCAGAACGCAGCGCGGCGTCCGTGTAGCCCAGGCTCGCGAAGCTGGCGTTGATCGTCGTGTCATCGAAGGGCAACGCCTGGTTTCGGGCCATGAGGACCACGGGGGCCGGCGCGGCACCCGGGGTGTCGTCGGCGCCGCTGGAGAGGCCCAGGTTCTCGGCGCCGTTGAAGTCTTCGTCGATGCGGTAGAGGTAGGGATCACCGTTCACGCCGAAGGAGTTGATGTCTCCGGTCGCGGCGGGGTTGATCGAGAGGAAGACGCCCTCAGTGCCCTCGCCACGACTGTGCCGGGTCACGTCGAGCACGAGCGCACCGCCGAAGTAGGCGGAGCCGTCGATCCGAACGCTGCTGTCGTCGATGCCGGCGTCGGCGAGTTCGCCGTTGTTGCCGGTGGTGACGGGCGAGACCGCGAAGTCGCCCGCGGCGCCCCACCAGGTGTTCGTGATCGCGCCGCTGCGCGGGTCGAACTGGATGATGGAGAGCTCTGCGAGTGGGTTTCGGTTGGATAACCTGTCGAAGTGTTCGAAGCCATCGATGCCTCGTTCGTCGAACTCGTCGTTGAAACGGAACTGCCCCGAAACGAAGAGCGCACCGAGCTGCTCAGCCGAGGCGATGCCCTCGGTGAGGTCGAGGCCCAGGTACCAGGTCCTCGTAATGCCGATGTTCGGCGCGCTCCGGGGCACACCGAAGACCTCCTGGTAGTCGAGTTCGACCACGCGTCCGTCCAGCGCCGAGGCGTAATCGGTGCCCTCGAACGCGGCGAGGCCGGTGAGGAGCGGGACGCCGAAGTCGGTGAGGAACCGGTCCACGCCGATCTCGGAAGGGAGCGCCTCGCGGACGCCTCCGACGAGGAACCAGCCACCACCCTCGGGGTCTTGAAGGTCGAGCTGATAGACGTCGTTGATCGCGAAGACGCCGCCCTCGCCTCGGAAGAAGTCTTGGCCGCCGATGAGTACGCGGGCGTACCGCTGGTACGGGGCGTCCGTGAAGCCGTCGAAACCGGTGCCGGAACCGCCCAGACCGCTCGGGACCCCGAAGGGGATGGGGAAGGCGTCCGTCGAGCCGACGGTGTACCCGCCTCGGTTGCCGAAGTCGAAGAGCGGCAGCGTGTCGATCTCGGGGATCGACTCGGTGTCGTTGCCGACGAACCGGCGCGAGGTGATTTCGATGTCAACGCTGCTGCCCCGATCGAAACCGTTCGCGAGCATCGCGGCCCCGATGATGAGGTCGATGTCGTCGAAGGTCTTCGAGGCGTGGGCGTTGGGGAGCGGGTCGCGGAGCGCGAAGTTGGTGCGCCCGATGCCGCCGGTGGTGTCGGCCTGCTCCGCGAGCGCCCCGGGGATTCCGGCGTACGCGTTGGAGTAGGACGAGGCGTCGGGATCGATGGACGAGCGCAGGAACTCGTAGCGGAACATCTGCGTGAGGGCCGTTTCGCCGTTCACCGCGGCGGTGCTGAAGGCGAGCTGCGCGAAGAGCGGATCGATGCCGTTATCGCTGAAGGCGCCGTCCTGGGGGTTTGCGAGCGCGGTCGATCCGGCGAGCGGACCGAGGTTCGCGCCGGCGAGGCCGAACTGGTTGATGTCGGTCTCGCTCGCGGGGAGGACCGCGACGACGTAGACCCGGCCGTTGTCATCGGTCCGCGTGGGATCGATCACGATCGTGAACTCGCGGTTGGGCGTGCCGCCCACGGAGCCGCGCGGGCCGCCGAAGGCGCCGTCCACGGAGCCGTGGAGGTAGAGCAGGCCCTGGGCCCACGCGGCGCCGGAGATCTGGAGGGTGGTCTCGATGAGATGGTCCGTGGAGAGGCCTTCGCCGAAGACGGTGTTGTCATCGATCGAGTACCCGAGCG
>JAJDDE010000031.1 GCA_029260475.1 Phycisphaerales bacterium
AGGCCATCAGCGGCTCGGGGCGCATCGTCGAGCCGGTAGCCTTCTCGCAGAGCGTCTCGGCGTTGAACTCGCGCCCGTGGGCGTGGACGTGGTCGCGGACCCATGAGAGGACCGGCGCGAAGTCGCCCGATGCGATCTTCGAGGCGCGGTCGGGGATCGCGGTGCCCATCGCGTCCCAGAGCTGCGCGCTGTAGATGTTGCCGAAGGTGTACGTCGGGAAGTAGCCCATCGCGCCCATCGACCAGTGGATGTCCTGCAGGCAGCCCTTGGCGTCGCTCGGGACGGTGAGGCCGAAGTCGCTCTTGATGCGCTCGTTCCAGATGCCCGGCAGGTCCTCGCAGGCCATCTCCCCTCTGATCATGGCGCGCTCGAGGTCGAAGCGGAGCATGATGTGCAGGTTGTAGGTCAGCTCGTCGGCCTCCACGCGGATGAAGCTGGGCTCGATGAGGTTGGAGGCGCGGTAGACCTGCTCGGGCGTGACGCCGGTGAGCGCCTCGCCGAAGACGTCGCGGGCGACGCCGATGCCCCATGTCCAGAAGTCACGGCTGCGCCCGACCTGGTTCTCCCACATGCGCGACTGGCTCTCGTGGATGCCCAGGCTGACCGCCTCGCCCAAGGGGCGACCGAAGAGCTCGGCCTTGGGGAGGCCCTGCTCGTACATGCCGTGCCCTGCTTCGTGCATCGCGCTGGAGAGCGCGTCGAGCCAGGCGTCGGGGCGGTAGCGGTTGGTGATGCGCGTGTCGCCCGGCCCGAAACCCGAGCAGAAGGGGTGGGACGTGTCGTCCATGCGCCCGGTCTCGAAATCGAAGCCGATGGCCTGGCAGACCTTCTTCGAGAACTCGCGCTGCTTCTCGACGGGCATCTCCATCGTCGCGAAGGTGCGATCGACCTCGACGCCCGAATCCTTGATGCGCGCCAGCAGGTCCACGGTGAAGGCCCGCAGCGGCGTGAAGATCTCTTCGGTGCGCTTGGCGGTCATGTCGGGCTCGAAGTCGTCCATGAGCGCGTCGTAGTGCTCGCCCCCCTCGGGAACGCCGAAACACTCGGCCTTCTGGCGGTTGAGCTCGACGGTCTTCTTCAGCCAGGGCAGGAAGGTCGGAAAGTCGTTCTTCTGGCGCGCTTCGCGCCACGCGGTCATGCCCAGCGCACGGCATCGGGCCATCTCTTCGACGAGGGACTTGGGGAGCTTGGTCGCCTTGTCGAAGTCCCGCCGGGCCTCGCGGAAGTCCGCCTCGAGGCGTGCGTCGCCCGAGGCCTTGGCCTCTTCGTGCGCCTGGCCGATGAGCTCGCCCAGGACGGGGTCGGTCTGGCGGTCGTGGATGATGCCCGAGAGCTCCTGCAGGTGCTCGGCCCGGAGCCCGGAGCCGCCTACGGGCATGAAGGTCTCCTGGTCCCAGTCCAGCAGGGCGTCCACCGACCTGAGGACCGCGACGCCGCGGAGCATCTTGCTCAGTTGGGTGATGGGGTCTGTGGATGTGGTGGTCGCGGTGGTCATCGTTGGATTCCTCTCTCGGTGGATCGCCCCTCGGCATCGCCCATTGAAGGCGGGCCCGGAGGCAGAATGTAGGGGAAACCGAGGAAATGGCGCATGCGCGGGCGCTCCGGAGGCGTCAATCTGTGCGGATGGGCCGATCCGAGCACAACCCGCTCACTCTGGCGTGGGAATCCGCCCTGTGCCTGCACCGCCGCGGCTGGTGGTCCTACGCCCTGCACCTCTGTCACGACCCCGACGACGCGGAGGACCTCTTGCACGACGCGCTGACGAGCATCCTGGAGCGGAACATCCTCCCCGATGAGGTCGCACCCGGGTACGTCTACCGCGTGATGCGCAACGCGCGCATCAGCCGTGGTCGGCGTGAGAAGACGCGCCGAGCCCACGCGCCGAGGCTCGCGCCGCACTCAGAGCGCTGCACCACTCCCGACGTCCGCGGATTCGATGTCGCGCTGGCCTCACTCACCGACGACCAGCGCGAGGTGATCACGCTCAAGCACGCCGGGGGCCTGACGCTGGAACAGATCGCCCTGGCGACGGGCCGCCCGCTGGGGACCGTCGCGGGTCAGCACCGGCGCGCGATCGAATCCCTGCGCACCGCGCTCATGAACCGAGAGGAGAGCGAAGTATGACCGATGAGCACCTCGATTCCATGCTCGACGGGCACGCCTGGCCCGAGATGCCCGAGGGTGTAAGCGCGCGTCTCCGCGCCCGCATCGCCCGCGAGCGTGCGCGCACGCCGCGTCGTTGGTTCGCGCTCGCCGCGATGTTGCTGCTCGGTCTCGGGGTGGGCGTTGTCGGTGGTCTGGCTGTCGGTCGCGCGGAGACACCGAGCGGGCTTGACCCGTCGCTTATCGCGCATCCCGAAGCGCCCGCTCGCACGAAACGCCTCTTCTTCGACACACCCGTCTTCGCGTCCCGCACACACACGCGTGAGAGCGTCTCCACCGATTGGGGCACGCTCCGCACCTCTCAAGGAGTTGAACCATGATCCTGACGACCGCTGTACTGGCCCTTTCGACGTCGGTGACGGCGCAGCCGCTGCGCGAGCCGGTGCCGATGATCGCGGATGTCCCCCTGATGCAAGTGATGCTGAGCGTGCATGTGCAGCGGGCGCCGAGCGCCGATTGGTTCGACGGGCGAACGGTCCGTGACCGCGATGGCGAGGCGGTCAAGGCGCAGGGCTACGTCACCGGCCCGCGGGTGTACATCGGCGAGCACATAGCGCTCACGAACCGTGAAACCGAGCAAGGCGAGCCGCACCGCGAGCTCGAGTCGCTCTCGCGGCCGAAGATCCTCGTGCTCTCAGGGCAAGATGCGGAGATCGCGATCGGGGAGCAGGCGATCTACGCCCAGCTTGACGAGGACGGCGAGACGATGCGCCTCGTCGAGGACGAACGCTACTACGAGGGGCTCAGCATCGAGACGAACCCCGTCGCCCTCGACCATGGCGGCGTCCGATTCGACCGGCTCGACATCGCGTTGCGCCGTGTCGTCGGACGTATGGACGTGGCCAACGCCTCGGGCACCCACACCGTCGCGCTGCCCGCGGGGCGACCCATCGTGCAGACCACGATGTACAGCCTCCCGATCGTGCTGCCCGAGGGCGAACGCGCGGTCGTGGTGCTCACGCCGGAGGAGGGCGAGGGCGAGTCGTTCGTGATCACGATCGAGGCGACGGTCGTCACGCCGGACGAGTAGCCCGGGCTATCGCCGGCGCAGCCACGCGCGTTCGTGCGCATCCGGGTCACCGAAGTGCTTCTCGAAGAGCCCCGCGTGGGTCTCGGGGCTCATGCGCCCCGCCGGTGACTGCGCGATGTCCTTGAACATCGCCACGAGCTCCTCCTTGCGGTAACGCGATGCGTCCTTGAACAGCGCCCAGGCCTGGGTGTACTCCTCGCGCACGTCGCTCGCGTCGTGCCCGTGCGCCTCGGTGCGCGTGACGAACGCTCCCAGGGGCGTCAGGTGCCCAGCGCTCACCAGATCGTCGAGCTGCGCCTCGCGCTGCGGGTCGCGTTGCTGCGGGCCGAAGGGGCGGCTGGGCTCGTCGGTCTCGAAGCAGATCGCCAGTCCCTCGGTGATCCAGAAGGGGTAGTGGCGGCTGCGGAGCTGGATGTTCGTGTTGAAGGCGATGAGGTGGGTCGCCTCGTGCGTCGTTTTGGCGAGCGAGGCGCGGTCGGCCTGCTCGTCGAGTCGCTCGCGCTGCGTCTTGGCGTGCTCGTCCAGAGCATCGGCGCGGGCGCTCATCGCCTCGGGCGAGGGATGGTTGCGCCCGGTCGCGGCCCGTCGCGCGTCGCTGGCCTCGCGCTCCACCGCGTCCAGCTGCGCGTGGGCATCGACGAAGGCGGGGCTCGTGCGGTCGTTGTAGAAGACCGCGTGGTTGGGCACGCTCGCGTAGTAGCCCGCGACCCAACCGGCCTCGACGCCGTCGTGCTCCATCGCGAAGCTCCGGTACGCGGCGTGCTCCGCGAAGAGGACCACCACCAGTTTGTGCTCCGGCGGCACGCAGGGCAGCCCCACGCGCTCCGCGAACTTCATCACCTCGTGGTACGTCCGCTCCAGCAGGCGCTCGCGGGTCCGCGTCCACCCGGTGGCCGCGTTGGACAGGATGACGAAGCGGTCGGTCTCGGTGCGACGGAAGTCGGCACCGAGCTGCGCCACGAGGGTTTCGACCTGCGATTCGTCGGGGGTGGGCTCGAGGCGCCCCTGCTTGTACACATCGCGGAGAAGGGCGGCGACCTGGGTGTTGGCGGGGTCGCGTGCCAGGACGCGCCGCAGCGAGCTCGCGGCCGCCGCATGGTCTCCGGCCCGCGCGTCGCGCTGAGCGTTCTCCACGAGCACCGTGAACCCGCTCTCGACCTCGGGCGTTTCGCCCATCGCCTCTGTTGGGGGGCGATAGAACGAGCCGAGCCCGATCGCGAGAGCGACCAATGTCAACATCCAGCGTCCAGACGCCATCGCTCTCTCCTGCGGGCGTGCTCTCTCTGCGACTCGCTCCTCCAGCGGGGTCGTCACCCGTGTATCGGCGGCCCGTGCGTGGGTATCGCGTCGGCGATCGCATCACAGGCGTGCGCGCGCACTTGGGACGCAAACAGCCCCGCCCCCCCGCACAGGCGGCAGGCTTTGACGGTTGATAAACGTGCCGGCAGGGCTGGTCGGTGGGGCCTGGACCGTCTGGGCTGGGTGCGTGCTCAGAAGGGGAACAGCACGCCCGCATAGAAGCCCAGGCTGTCCCGATCGGGGTTGTCGTCTGTGCCGCTGGTGCTGGCGTTGGAGACGTGGTGCCAGCGGAGGCCCAGGTCCAGACGTGCGCCGTCGTGCCCAAGGGGGAAGGTCGCGCCGATGCCGGCCCGGGGCGTGAAGTTCGTCCGCGTGCCGTCGTCGGGGACCTCCTCGTTGGAGAGCAGCAGGCCGATGCCGATGTCGGCGTAGATCGTGTGCGTCTCTTCTCGGACGAAGTGGTAGCGGAAGCCGAGCGACGGATTGACCGAGACGGCGTCGGTGCCGTCCTGGAAGTGCCCCCAGACCCCGATCGAGGCGTGGACCTCGAAGCCGTCGGCGAGGAAGTGGTGCACGCTGAGGCGCGGGCCGACGGTCTGGCCATCGCCAGAGACGGCCCCGTCGAGGGTGAGGCCCCAGTAGGTCGTGCCCTCTTGGGCGTAGGGCCGGAACACCGAGGCCTCATCGAAGACGCTCGGGTTCGCCTCTTCGGCCAAGCGCCGGACCTCCTGGGCGCTGGTTTCAACCGGGGCTTGACCCTCTTGGGCGAGCGACGCGGGGACGAGCGCGAGCGTGACCCCTACCGTGATACCGTGTGCGAGGGCGTTCATACCCGTTCTATACCAGATTCGGAACGCCGCCCGTTCTCCTCTCCGCCCCACTCCCGCCCCACCCGCCCCCCTCGAATCGAGCCCAGCATGGATGACGACACGAAACGCGAGCTCGAACGCATGCAGCAGGCGCAGGGCTACACCGAGCACCACGTCGATCAGCTCGACGAGCAGGTGCGCGAGGCCTTCGAGCGGCTGACCAAGCTCGGTGCCAGACTCGACGCCCTCGAGGGGCGTCTGACCACGCTCGCCAGCTCTGGCGACGTCCGCCTCGCGGGCGCGATCGACGACGACGGTCCCGAGTTCGAGCGCCCGCCACACTCCTCGCGGGCCCGACCGGACGACGACTGAGCTTTCCGCGCACCGGCCTCTGACCGGTGCCACCAGGATCCACTACGAACCACCCGGAGCCACCCCGTGCCCGTCACCTACAAAACCGCGACGCTCGACAACGGACTCACCGTCGTCGGCGAGATCGACCCGGACGCCGTCAGCAGCGCCTGCGGCTTCTTCGTCCGCACCGGCGCCCGCGACGAGGAATCACGCCTCATGGGCGTCAGCCACTTCCTCGAGCACATGATGTTCAAGGGCACGGATCGGCGCACCGCCGACGAGGTGAACCGCCACTTCGACGAGCTCGGCGCCGACCACAACGCCTACACCTCCAGCGAGCTCACCTGCTTCTACGCGAGCGTGCTGCCCGAGCACTTCGACGGCGCCTTCGACGTGCTCAGCGACATCCTCCGCCCGGCGCTGCGCACCGAGGACTTCGACACCGAGAAGGGTGTGATCCTCGAAGAGATCGCGATGTACAAGGACTCGCCCTTCTGGGTGCTCTACGAGAAGGCGATGGAGAAGTACTACGAGGGGCACGCCCTGGGGCACCGCGTGCTGGGCACCGACGACACCATCAAGGCCCTCCAGCGCGACGACATGGACGCCTACTTCCGCGACCGCTACTCCGCGGACAACACCACGCTCGCGGTCGCGGGCAACGCGGACTTCAACCACGTCGTCGCCCTCGCCAACGACCGCTGCGGCCACTGGAGCCGCACCGACGCGACCCGCGACACCACGCCCCCCACGCCTCACGGCGGCGAGCTCGCCCTCACCACCGACAAGTTCGACCGCGCCTACACCCTGATGATCGCGCCGGGCCCCGCGATGGACGACGACAGACGCTTCGCCTCCACCATGCTCGCCCGCATCCTGGGCGAGCCGGGCAACAGCCGCCTGCACTGGTCGCTCATCGAGACGGGCATCGCCGAGGAGGCAATGGCCGACTTCGGGGAACGCGACGGGTGCGGCGACTACTTCGTCTACGCCTCGGGAGACCCCGACCGCGCGGGCGACATCCGCGCCAAGATGGAGACGGAGATCGGTGCCCTGATCCAGAGCGTGAGCGAAGAAGACCTCGAGCGCCTCCGCAACACCTTCGCGACACGCAGCACGCTCGAGGGCGAACGCCCCAAGGGGCGGATGATGCGCCTGGGCATGCTCCACTCCTACCCCGGGGCATACATGCCCCTCGAGGAGGAACTCGCCCGGATCCAGGCGGTCACGCTCGACGACCTGCGGTCCGTCTGGGCCGATTTCCCCTTCGAGCCACGCTTGGTCGCGACGCTGACACCCGAGGCCTGATCCCGCAACGCGGGGCACCCGCCTTTCAACCGATCCGCCCGCGCGGGTCGATGGAGTCCTCATGGGCGACGACAAGAAGAAGAAACCCGGCACCAAGGGCGATGCGCCCAAAAAGCCGGAGAACTTCCGCGAGTCCGTCACCACGATGCCGGCGTGGAAGAAGACCGCCCTGATCCTCGCGGGCGTGATCATGGCCTTCTCGCTGGGCATCCAGATCTTCGCGACCAACAGCCGACCCGCTGACGTGCCCAGCGCACGCCAGGCCAGTAGGGCGACCACCAGCGCCTTCCAGCCCAACGCGCTCGTTGCGGCGGACCCCAACGACCCGAACGCGCCGGTAGAGGTCGAAGAGGGGCCGTCCGCCGCGGAACAGCTCGACCAGGCCGAGCCCGCGGACGTCTACTCGCTGGGGGTGCTCCGCTTCAGCTTCAGCTTCTTCGCGGGCCTCGCGGTCGCACACTTCCTGCGCACGCTGCTCAAGGCCACGCTCATCGGCGCGGGCTTCCTGATCCTGGGGCTCTTCGCGTTGCAGTACGCGGGGTTCGTGGACGTGAAGTGGGACGCGATCGGTAACCGGTACGAGACCTTCGGCACCTGGGCGGGTGATCAGTTCGAGAGCTTCCGCACCTTCGTCACGGGGTACCTGCCCAGCGTGGGTGCCGCGAGCGTCGGCGCGGTCTTGGGCTTCAAGAAGACCTGATCGCCGCCCTCAGTTGCAGCCGCACCCGGAGCCGCAGGAGCCCCCGGCCTTGTAGCTGTACTTCGGTGCCCACTCCTTCGCGGGCAGCAGGTCGTTGAGGGGCCAGATGGCGCAGAAGTCGTCGCCCGGGCCGAAGAAGGTCGAGCCGGTGCGGACGATGCCGCTGGCGGTCTTCTTGAGGGCCGACGCGCCGGGCATGTAGCCGACGTGGTCGCCCGAGTCGCTGTGGAAGCCAAGATCGTGCGCAAGGGTCGTTCCCTCGATCGACGCGACGGGGTAACGCCACTTGCGCCCTTCGCTGAACGCCTTGAGCGTCTGCGGCTCATCGGGCGAGGTCAGCACGAACGCCGCCCTGTCTGTCAGGTGGTCCGTCAGGCCGTTGAGCCCGTCGGCCCAGAGCGTGCAGTACACGCAGGACTGGCCCATGTTGTGGACGAGGATCATCTCGTCCTTGTCGCCGAAGAGTTCGCTGAGTTTCACAACCGAGCCGTCGGTGCGCTTGAGCTCGTAGTCCTTGACGGGCTCGGGCTTGAGTTCCTGACGGAGCTTGGTGCGCTGCTGCTTGAGCTCCATGATCTGGCGCTCGAGGTCCATGACGGCGTCGTGTGCGGTGGTTGTGGTCATAGAGGCAATGTACCCCCGGATACGCCCGGCACAAGAGGGGGCTGGCCCGCACATGTCCTGCACGGTTTCACCGACAGGGCGCCTCAGAGCGCGATGCGCAGGTGATCCCTAGCTACGGCACTTTCGGGGGCGATCTCCGTGAGCAGCTCGCTGATGGCGTTCTTCTGGCCGGGCCACATGAAGTGGTCTTGGGCCGGTCGCCCGTCGTGCATCGGCGCACCGATCCAGCGGTGCGCGGTGTGCTCCTCGTTCAGCGTCGGCTCCCAGTCGCCAGCGACCTCCACGACGAAGCGGGGCGACATCACGATGCAGTCCAGCGCCGGCAGGTAGTACGGGTACACCTGCTCGAGGGCCCAGAAGCCAAGCGCGTTCTCCGAGCGCACGTCGAGCGCGATCTCCTCGAGCGCCTCGCGCACCGCGGTCTCGTGCGCACGCTCGCCCGGCTCCACGTGCCCCATCACCGGCTGCCACGTCCCGAGCAGCGGCGCCTTGTTGCGCTCGAGCTGGAGGAGCTCGACGCCTTGGACACCGGCGCGGAAGACGTAGAGGTCCACCACATCGGCGCGGAGCGCCGGCCCGCCGGTGGGCGTGAGGCGGTATCCCTCGGGGGTGCGTGTGTCGTCGGTGTGGGGCGGGGTCATGCGTTGGGTACGCCTTCGGGGAGGTGCGAGGTCGCGCCCGCAACGATCGCTTCCACCAGCGCCCGCGCCTTCGTCAGCGTCTCGTCCCACTCCGCTCGCGGCTGCGAGTCCGCGACGATGCCCGCGCCCACCGGGAGGTCGATCACGCCAGTCTCGCGATCGATGGTCAGCGTGCGGATCGCGACCGACGACGTGAAGGAGCCGTCGGGGCGGATGAGGAAGAGGCAGCCGCAGTAGAAATGACGGCGGACGGGTTCGAGGGCGTCGATGACCTGCATCGCGCGGACCTTGGGGGCACCGGTCACCGAGCCGGGCGGGAAGGTGCGTGCGACGAGGTCCGCGATGGTGAGGCCGTCCTTCAGCGTGCAGGAGACCGTGGAGCTGGCGTGCTGCACGCCCAGGTCGCCGGCGTGGGCGTCGATCGTGCGCGGCGTGTCCACGCGGACCGAGGCGGTGGCCGCGATGCGCCCGAGGTCGTTGCGCATGAGGTCGGTGATCATCGCGAGCTCGGCGCGGTCCTTCTCGGAACGCTCGAGCTCGTCGGCGTGTGTTTCGAGCGGGCGCGTGCCCTTGATGGGGCGCGTGGTCACGCGCCGGGTGCCCGCATCAAAGTGCAGGAAGAGCTCGGGGCTCGCGCTGATGACCGTGTGCCCGGGCAGCTCGAGGTGCGCGCCGAAGGCGGGGCGTGTGCGCTCGAAGAGCGCTGCGCTCAGCGCTCGCGCGTCGCCGCTGAGCGTGGAGGTGATGCGGTGGGCGATGTTGGCCTGGAAGAGGTCGCCCGCGTGGAGCAATCCGACGGTGCGCGCCACCGCGTTCTCGTACGCGTCCTGCCCCATCGCGCTGGCGAACTCCGTGACCGAGTAGGAACCACTGGGCATCG
>JAJDDE010000032.1 GCA_029260475.1 Phycisphaerales bacterium
TTCTCGAGTTTGTCCTTGAGCCCGACCGCGCAGGCTTCGCAGGTCATCCCTTCGATGCTCAGAGTGAGAATCTGGCCGGCGTTTGACACCAGGCGTTGCTCAGCGGGGTCGTCGATCGCGGCGATGAGCGAGCCGGCGTACTTCGGGAAGGCGGCGAAGCCGACAACCAGAACGGCGGCGATCCAGAGCGTGACCTGGTTGAAGCGCCGGAGCCCAGTCTTGGGCGTGGCGCAGGCCGACCCCGGTTCGCACGCCGGAATTGGGCGATACACGAGGTAGAAGCCGATTGCCAGGAGCACACCCGCACCGATCAGGAAGTAGAGACGGTACTGCTCGAACCACGCGGATACACCTCCGGCCGATGCCCCGAAAGCGATCAGCAGGAGCGGCAGCCAGCAGCACGCCGAAGATGCGATGGCAGCGGCGAGCGACCCCCCCGCTGCTGCCAAACCGGTGCGTTCAGATGAAGCCTTGGGTGTGGTTGGGTTGTTGGTCATAGCGGTGTCTTTCTGTTGTTCGTTCACGTTGCGCAGCAACTCAGGGCTTCGACGTCCTTGCCAAATGTGATCGCCGCGAGTTTGACCGCCTCGCCGAGCGTCAGATAGGCGTGGAAGCTCTCACGGATCTGCGTCGCCGTGATGCCGTGCTTGATGGCCAGGGAGATCTCCGGCAGGAGCTCGCTTCCCTCCGGAGCCAGGACGCGGGCGCCGAGCAAACGATCGCTCTCGCGGTCGCGCACGAGCGTGAGGAAACCGCGTGTGTCTCTCGCGGCCAGGGCTCTTGGGACGTGGTGCATCGGGAGTGTTGTCGCCTCTGCGTCGATGCCCATCTCGGTGGCTTGTTGAAGGTCGAGACCGACCCCGGCAACCTGTGGGTCGGTGAAGATGACCCAGGGCAATGCGGTGTAATCGCGTTCCTGTTTCGTCGGTGACATGGCGTTCGAGGCGGCGAGCGCACCCTCGTACGCCGCCGTGTACACGAACTCCGGCGAGCCGATGACATCGCCGGCGGCGTAGACGCCCGGAACACTGGTCTGGTTCGTTTCGTCGGTGGCGATGTATCCCTCGGCTGTCAGCTCTACGCCGATCGTCTCGAGGCCGAGGTCCCTCGTGTTTGGGGTCCTGCCCGTGGCTACAAGGAGATCGCTCGACCGGAACTGCCGCGGCTCGCCGTTGAGAGTGGTTTCGACGAGGACCTCGCCGTTCTCGCGACGAATCGACGTGGTGTGAACGCCGGTCACGACTTCGATCCCCTCGTCCCGGAGGTATCCGGTGAGGGCATCGGTCAGCTTGGGGGATTCGGTGGGCAGGATGCGGCCTGAGCGCTGCAAGACTGTGACGCGGCTACCGAACCTAGCAAACATCTGGGCGCACTCCAGGGCGATGTAGCGGCCACCCAGAACCACGAGTGATTCGGGGAGTTCTGTGAGCTCGAATGCCGTGTCGTTCGTGAGGAAGCCTGCTTCTTCCAACCCGTCAATCGACGGGATGTACGGGCGTGTCCCGGTTGCGATGAGCACCCGATCGCCGTCGATCGTCTCGCCGTTCACCGTGATGCTCTTCGGTCCCACAAACCGGCCGTGGCCGTCGATGATGCGGATTTCGGGCACGGCGGCGACGACATCTAGGTACTTACCTTGCCGAAGCTCGGCGACGAGCGCCGCCCGCTGCGCAGAGACCGCCGCGAAATCACTCACGATCCCGGTCGTCTTGATGCCATCGAAACGGTTGTTCTGGCTTGCGTGGACGGCCTCGGCGGCGCGGATGAGTGTCTTCGAGGGCACACAGCCGACGTTGACGCAGGTCCCGCCGATCGGGAGACCGTCATTGATGATCGTGACCTGCTCGGCACCCAGCTCTACGGCTCGCGTCGCCGCGGCGAAGGCTGCCGAGCCGCCGCCGAGGATCACAAGCCGCTTCCCGGCGGGTGTCGATGGCGTGGTGGAGCAGCAGGCGTGTTGGTTGTGTAAATCAGTCATATCGGTCAGTATAAACCATGAACCCAGATGCAAGGTCAAGCGGTGTTTCCGGTGAGTTTCTCGATGACACGACATCGCTCGTTTTCGTCGCCTGATCGGCACAGGTCGAGCGACGCCCGGAGCACGCCCTGGACGTGGCGCAGGTCCTTCATCCGGTTCGTGACATCCCTGAGACGCTGATTGAGAAGTTCCTCTACGTCTTCGCAGAGGAGGGTCTCGCCGGTCTCGAGGCCGAGCATCACTCGGACATCGTCCAGGGTGAATCCGGTGGCCTGAGCTGCCTTGATGAAGCGGAGCCGAGCGAGATCGGCGTCGCCGTAGACCCGGTAGTTGCTCGCTGTTCGATGGCTCGGTGTGACCAGACCCTCGCGCTCGTAGTAGCGGAGCGTCGAGACGGGAACGCCGGCGGCGTCGGCGAGCTTTCCGATGGTGTACTGGGTGGTCATCATACGAACCTACCCCATCAACAACTATGAATCCAGGTGCAATGTTCCCGCGTGTCGTATGAAAACGACTTTGCCGGTGCTGTCCGTCTGCGTTCGGATCGCGCATTCGTTGGTGGCTTGACCTTCTACGCCCAACCTGGCACCCGTCGCCGGGTCGTCAAGGGGCCGTGTTGTCGCTGCGCTCCTGCCCGCACCAACCCCTGGACGCCGCGGCTTTCCGGTCGCACATCGGGGGCATCGGTCAACAACAACGAAAGGAGTCACCGATGACACAGAAAACGAACAGCAAACCTCTTGAAACCATCCGCGACGGGGCCCTCAAGGCCACGATCTGGAAGAACCAGGGCGAGAAAGGACCGTTCTACAGCGTCCGCATCACCCGGACCTACACGGACGACCAGGGCAACTACCACGACAGCGACAGCTTCTCCGGGAGCGAGATTCTGCGGGTCGCTCGATTGGCCGGCAAGGCCTACGACGAGACCGCGGTGCTTCGATCCCAGGAGAACGAAGGGGGTGCTCAATGAGCCCCCTTTCCCACGCCGATCTCCGGCAGTTCACGGGCAGCCTGGAGCGATTCCGGCACCCGCTGAATCCGAGGGTGATCTACACACCCGGCGTCCAGTACCTCGCCGAGCAGGCGGGGGCCTACTGGCTCCTGGACGTGATCGTGAGCTACTTCGATTCGCCCGAGATGACCAAGGCCATCGAGGCCGATCAACGCCTCGGTGAGATGCAGTTCTGGCGGCTCGAAGTCCACGAAACCGGTGGTGCCGAGGTGCTCTGCAACGCCGATGCGGGCGAGACTGCCGTGATCCAGCAAAGCATCCCGTTCACAGACTTCCCACTCGAATACGCCGACATCTGGGCGGCGTTCGACGGGAAACACTGGACGCTTTACCTCCCATCGGAGCACTAAAGCTCCGGGCCGGTCCCCCTCCGGGGCCGGCCCTTTTCTATGATGATCTCATGGACAATGACCTCCGCACCATCGTCGAGAAGATGACCAAAGAACTCCAGCCTTGGCTGGACCGGCCGTCGGAGACGACGGAGAAGATCGCCCGGATGCGTCAGCAGATGGGCGAGCTCGACGGTGCGCTCAAGGCCGACGGTCTGCGTACAGCGATGAAAGCGCTCGACGAGGCGGAGAGTGAAGCCAAGCGTGCGCGGATGAAGGAAGCGGCCGAGGCGATCACCGAACTGTGCCGGCCCTTGGGCGTGCGTCTGGACGCGAGGGATGCCCCGAAGCGGTCCGGCCGGAAGCCCGGCTCCAAGAAGACAGCAGCACCAGCACCGAAGAGCTGACAACCGACAGCGAATGCGGCAGATTCCGTGAGCCTTGTGGTGCGCGGATGAGCCAAATTTGCGTCACAGAGTTGCTTATGGTAATCATTTGCGATAAAAGAGTAGCCAGATGTGTTTTTGGTGCCCAAAAACTACCGCTCCGCGGCCACCTACGGTGGTCTGGCCAGGGTTTCGCCCCTGGAAACGATGAGCCGCATCTGCACCCCTGCACTCTTGGGAGTGAGGGGGCATTCAACGGCTCCGCTCACGCACTTTCACCCGCTTGGCCGCGGGTGTGTGCATGAGCGTTTCGGTCCATTAAGGACCGACCAACCCTGCGCGGGTTGGATGCCGCCACCGCTTCGTCGGTGGATCACGACCGGGAGACTTCGCTCTCCTGGACCATCGACCAAGGGTGTTGACCCTTGGATGACAAAGGGCGTTTCGCCGCCCTACCACTCGCACCGTTTCGGCGGTGCAACCCGACGAGGGAACGTCCCTCGACACGGGGCAATAGGAGAAAGAGACACCGAATGGCACGGCCAAAGCTGGAAGAACACGAGAAGCGGACGGAGAGACACAATCTCCGCTTCACGCTTGCCGAGATCGACCACATCCGCACGCAGGCGGATGCGGCGGGTCTCGACGTGACGGAGTTCCTCCGGCGTCGTGCCCTGGGCTACACCGTGCCGGCGGGCGGCTCCGCTCGTCGCACCGATCCAGCTCTGGTCTCCGAGCTCAACCGCGTGGGTGTCAACGTCAACCAGCTCGCTCTGGCCACCCACACCGGGCGTGATTTCGTCCGCTATTGGCAGGAGATCGGCCAGGAAGTTTCGCAGATCCTCGAACGGGTCGTCACGCAGGAGCTCAACCAAGGGGCGGACGAGCAATGATCCCCAAGGTCCACAAGAAGGGCTGCTCGTTCAGCGGTGCCGCGAACTACCTCTTGCACGACAAGGACCACGCGACCACGGACGATCGTGTGACTTGGACATCGACTAAGAACCTCGCCACCCAGAACCCTCATGCGGCGTGGCGGGTGATGGCGGCGACGGCAATGAGCCAGCAGCGATTGAAGCAGCAGGCCGGCATCAAAAACACCGGCCGCAAGTCGGTCGATTCGGTGCTCCACATGTCGCTTTCATGGCACCCAGATGAGGCCGAAGGGCTCACCAAAGACGAGATGATGCGAGCAGCACGTGGAGCAATCCGGGCGCTCGGAGCCGAGGACCGCCAGGCTTTGTTCGTGTCGCACGACGACGAACCTCAGCCCCATGTTCACATCCTCATCAATCGCGTCTCCCCCACCGATGGGCGGATGCTTCCGAGCTCGAAAGAGAAGCTCAATCTGTCTCGTTGGGCCCAGGAGTACGAGGCCGAACGCGGCGAGGTCCTCTGCGAACAGCGGGTCATCAACAACGCCGCTCGGGACCGTGACGAATACACCCGCGGCGAGCCCAACAAGCCCCGTCATATCTACGAGCTCGAAACGGCGAACGACAACACGCCGGACGCCGCGAAGATCAAGGCTGAGCAGAAGAAGCTCGACCTGGCTCTCGCCCGAAAGACCCGTGAACTCAAGCAGCGTCACGCGAAGAAGGCGGCCGAGTTGGTCGCCGATCACCGGGCCAAACGGACGAAGATCCAGGAAGACGGCAAGCGGGCCCAGCTCAAAGCCCGCGATCGCGTCAGGGCTGAGTACCGCCCACGGTGGGAGCAGCGTTTCCACGAGCACCAGGCGGATCTTCGGGTCTTCGAGAAGCGTGAGGATCAGCTCCTCGGCCGTGTGAGCAATGCGCTCCGTTCGATCGACTTCGGGGCCGTGTTCACAGGCAAGGACCGCAAGGCCGCGGTGCTCGATGCATACAACGCCATCAGCTCTGCCGGCGGGAGATTGGAAGCATTCAGACGATCACAGGCCGGACGCGATCGAGATCTCGAACGGCAGCAGCGATCGGCCGAGACCGATGCCGCCGCGAAGATCAAAGCCGAGACCGGCAGGAAACTCGCTGAGCAACGCGCGCTCTTCAAAGCCGAGCGCGCGACGACGATCATGCGTCACGGTCTTGAGCAAGCAGGCAACCGCACGCAATGGCGGACCCGTGGGCAGCAGCGTGAAGAGGCGTTTGGAAAGAACCGTTTCCATGGCAATTCCAAGGGGCCGGATCAGCACCAGGAGCCATCGGGCAAGCAGACCACCAAGGCCTCGCCCGAGCTCGAACGCTTGCTGGATTCGTACAACAAACGCCGTCAGAACGACCAGGAACGGGCCAAAGAACAGGACAATGAGCGAGATCGAGACGGCCGCACTCGATAGAATGTGTGCATGGACCCAGAGCAATCCATCTCGGCCGCGAAGCAGTACGACCCCGATGGTCTACAGCAGACGCAGCTCAACAACGCCCCTGATTTGGGCCAGGCGTTCGATCAGGGGTCCGGGAAAGACGGGCTCGGCCCGCCCGAAGGAATGGGCTCGCAGCAGGTCAAGGATTCGGGCGCTGAGCTTGAGATGCGGCCGACGCCAGAAATCGCCAACGATCCCGACCGTGAAGCGCACCAAGCAGGCATGGCCAAAGACGACCAGGCCGCGCAGCTCGCTCACCTTGAGATGCTCATGCAACGCGTGCAGGACCGGCAACAGGGCCAGTCTCAGACACAGAGCCACGGCCACGGTCTCGGTTAGCTGTTGTTGACCTCATCGAGCCACGCATCAATCTCACCGATCGCCGCGATGTCTGCACGGGCCTGTGCAGCTTCGTTCTGATTTGGGTTTTCAGATCTGACCACAAGCAGCGCTTGCGTTGCCTCGTCAACTGCTCTCTTGAGATCGGATCTCTGTGGTTCCCATACCTCGATCTGTTCTTTCAACTCTTGCATCCTCTGCACCGGACTCTCGATGGTCCTGTCAGTCTCGGCATAGAGTTGCCCAAGCCTGGTGTTGATTTGGAACTCTCGTTGTTGAGGGTAGAGGTCTTTCCAGGCTTTCTTTGCGTTCTTCACTGCTTCATCGACGACGATCATGTCTCGAAGAACATCCTTGTAGAGAACCGCAAAGCATCCACCAATGAATATGCCGAGGACCGAAGCGAGGACCATACGTCCTACGCCGCTATGGCCTTGAAGCAACCAAGTGTGGAAAACACCACCAACGGTGAAGGCCACCGATATCGATGTAACCACCGGAATCCAGATGCTGTAAGCCCACTCACTTTTTGCTTTGATGAATTCATCGGCCACTTCTGTTTCAGCCCGTTTCTTGAGCTGTTCAGATTCCCGCGTGAGCTTCTTCAACTCGTCTTGTCCGGCTGTGATCGCCTGCTCATTCCGTGCAACGGCAGCTTCAGCTTCCTCAACGGCCTTGGCGGCGGCGGCTACTCGGGCCGCGTGAACAACTCGACACTCCTCTTTGAACGCCGCTAGTCCTCGCAGCTCTTGCTCTTTGCGCGCGCCGAGATACCCCGCGTATCGCATGAACGCATCACCGGCATCATTGAGACCATCCATGCTGAGCCGTCGCCGATTGACTTCGAGGATGACGAAGTTGTCGCCCTCTTGGTGCCAATCATCCGGCTTCCGAACGTGTTTGACCACCTTGCCCTCAATCTGGGCGTACACCGGCAGACGTACATCCACCGGCATCGGATCAGGGAATCCGTAATCTCCGGGGCACACACACGGTGCGTAGCTCGCGTACTGCTCGTCGATCTCGTCGAGATCAGAAACGGGTTCCACCAGCTCGGCTATGAGCTCTCCACGTTCAACAACATCTCCCGGAAGCTTGAGCACTTCGAGCTGACCAAGCAATGGTTCAGCTCCCCCACCACTCGGGAGCGCGAACTTCTCGTGCCCCATGAGTTTTAGCGGCGTCTCGTGGTCAGGGTGCGGGTCATAGAGCCATCCAAAGAATGGATCGCTGTAGTACGGGGCACGAACCACAACGGTCGGATGCCCACCGCCCAGAATCACCAACGCAAAACCGATCTTGCCTGGTGCGGGGCGATCGAAGAGACGGCCGATGTCCTCAGCAGGCAGGAGACGGCGTGCGTGGACGCTCTCAGAGACGCTCTGGTGCCGGTTCTGGCTCGCCCCTTCGGTCGTGCCATCTGTTATTCCCTTTGTGCGTGACGTTGTGCTGCCAACGGTATCGGTGACGGACTTGGCTTCACTCTCCGTTTTTGAATGACCTGTCGTGTCTGAGACCCCAACCGCTCGTGATTCAGATTCTGACTCGTTGATCGTGAGCGAGTTGCTCTCGCCGTCAGAATGCGACTGCCCGCGGCCGAGCGTGTTCGTCTGGCTCTGGCTCTGTGAGTCGGTGATGCCCTCAGATAACGAGCCAGACTGTCCTTGTGTCGTTGAGCGAGATCCGCCACGGCCCGATCCCGTTGTATCGCTTGAAGACTGGTTCTTGCTGTTGTTTTTCGTCTCGTTTTCACGCAGCCAGTGCGTCCAGTTGTCGGTGTTGCGAAACAGCAGCTTGCGTGGCGACCACGAGCCACCTTCCGAACTGCCCTCACCATCGGTGTGTGAACGGTTCTCGTTCCAGTTGCTCCCGTCCGTTGTCGAGTCATTCCAGCCGAGAGTATTGGTCCTGCTTCGCGCCTGGCTCGAACTCAGCGTCGTGCCAGCGCTCTCGTTGATCGAGTCGGTCTGACTCCGGTTCCTGCCGTGCGTGGCGGCCATCCCGTGCGAACGGGTTGAGCTATCCGTCGTGCTGTTCGTGCGGCTGCTTGAATCCGTCGTGCTCCTCGTCTTCGATGTCCCGAGAGAGCGGCTCGTGCTCTTGCTATCCGTGTCAGATTCCGACACCGAGCGCGATCGGGCAGTGTTTGTCGCGCTCCCGGTGCCGGTCGTATGCACGTCTGGACGGATCTCGGTATCGCCGATCATCTTCGAGACGTACTCTCGCGCAAACGGCTCATCGACCGCGAAGAAGATCTTCAAGCCGCAGTTGCCAACGATGTTCTCCCAACCTTTGCCGTAGGTTTCCTGGAGCTCAGAGAGACCTTGAACGACAAAGACCATCGTCAGGTGGAAGCCTGCGATGTACGACGCCGCACGCTCGACGGCCTTGATCCGCTCAAGGGCGAGAAATTCGTCCATGACCATCAGGATGCGGTGCCCCGTCGCCGGACGCTCGGGGTAGGCCTCCACCGTCTGCACGACAAGCGTGAGCATCATCCGCAGCCAACGCACGTGCTCGGTCATGTGCCCTTCGGGCATACACAGGTACACGCTGAGCCCGTTGGGATCACGCTTGAGGTCAGAGAGCTTGAAGTTCGACGTGGACACACACGCACGCATGAGCGGGCTATCAAGCCACTCAGTTTCTCGATCGACGGATTGGAGCATCGAGTGGAAGAGCTTGGCGTCGGCTTGCACCAGGCTCGCCATCTGATCGCCTGTCGCAGCGATGATGCCATTCAATGATTCATTGACCGACATGCCTTCCCAGAGCAGCTCGTGACCGCTCGGAACACCCTTCTTCCCGGCGGCTTTGAGCAGCTCGGTTCCTTCGATGTCACCTCGTGCAATGAGCTCGCGCACCGTCACCAGGTTGCGGCGTCCGGCGAACCGCGGTGAGCTGAGCACATGCAGGATGACGCCCTGGACCATCTTGCGCGCGGACTCTTTCCAGAACGGCTCCTTGAGCCCCTTTTGCTCAACGACGATTGCTGATGCAATCTTCGCCGCCGTGTCGCCGACTTCTGGGTCATTGATGTCGAGTTCGTCGAGCGGGTTGTACGACGCCCTCGCGTCGTCAGCGACTGTCGCAACCGAGAAAGGGTCGAGCACGCGCACCGTCTGGCCCATGCCCTCGCAGTATTCGGAACCCGCCCCGCGTCTGGCCGCGGTTACGGTCGCGTTCTCGCCCTTGGGATCAACCACAACGACGGAACCGGGCCACACACACAGGTTGTTGAGGATGGTCGTCGTGCCCTTGCCTGCTCGCGTTCCGCTCCCGAGCAGGATGTGCCGATCGTCGATGTATCCGAGGCCCTCGCCGGTCTCTGGACTCCGGCCGAGCCAGAACGTGCCGTCTTCGTAGGGACAGCGCTCGGCGAAAGTCGCCGGTGGAATCCACGCCGCGTTGCCTAAACGACCATTATCCATGCTGGGGTTATTCTAGATCAGGAGGGGTCTCTGGTCTGTGCCAAACCACGCCCGTGAGCTGTTTTTCGGCTCTCGACACGCTCCATCAGAGTTTCGAGTTCTGCCAGATCCTCGCGGCCTTGTTCCCGGAGCATGGCCGCTCCGCTCGCCGATTGATCGCCCGTCTCGCCACGAAGCTCACCGAGATCACGGAACGCTGTCTGTACGTCACGCCGGGGTGTTGGCTCCCAATGCTCGCGCCCACCGTTCGGGCCATTGAACATGCCTTGGTGCTCCAGCTCGACGAACAACGCGTGGATGTCGGGATCGTGGGTACTGAAATGCACACGGTCATCGCCGACATGAAGCCCGTACTCGTCCGTGCCGGCTGCGTCCATCACGCGCTCGCACTCTGCAAGCCACGTCGGGATGAAATCTCGGTCATCGAACACAACCGTGTGTGTTCTGATGCCTACGGACCATGCGTACGTGCGGAAGAAATCTCGATCATCGGTACACCGAAAATCAATCTCGACGACATTCGCATCGTGATGAATCGTCGCCTTGAGATTGAGCCGCTCGGCTAGCTCGTGCAAGCGTGCGTGCTCGCTCAGCATCCATGCTGGCGTTGGGCTGTCCGTGTAGGTTTGTGTGTGCCGGCACGTCGCACCGTCTGCAAAGCGTTTCTGTAGGATCGCGGCCTCAACACCGTTGTTTATCCATATCTCTCGAACCTATCACAGTTCGACGCCGCGGCGCAAGTTTGTGCTGGCCGGCTTGCCATGCGATCGCGTTGGGCGCTCCCCCTGAATCCAGTCTGCCGCACGCTGGGCCGCTCCGGCCGCGTGAACAACGAGCTTTGGATCGGTGCTCAGCTTCCGTCGCCAGCCGTCGATGTACGACGCCGATTGCTCGATTGTCGCCTGGCTGATGCCCGCGGCCGCAGCCAGGAATGCCGCTCCCATTTCTGCGACCAGCTCCTCTTTCGAGTAGTCCGCTGATCCGAACGGCGAGAGGTTCTCGTCAAGTCCACGGTCGATCCGTGAGCTGTGCCCGGTGGAGTGCACCAGCTCGTGAAACAGCGTCGAGTAGTACGACTCTGGATCGACGAACCGCTCAGGCTCGGCAATGCGCACGAGGTCCTCGCGTGGCCGGTAGAATGCGCGGCCGCCCTTGTGCTCGATACGTGGCCCACCAAGGTATCTGTCTGCGATCGACGCCGCGGTTTCGATCGGTGTGAATGTCTGCGCCTCAGCTTCGCTCTCTGCCGGTGCCGGCTGGGGTGTTTCGATCCCGTCGCACTGCTCGGTGTTGAAGACGGTGTAGCGGCGGAGCACGGGGACGGTGATGTCTTTGCCACTCTCCTTGTCCTGGGTCGCGTACTGCTTCCAGAAGATCACGAGCGAGCCCTTCTCGCCCTTGCGCACATGCCCGCCCTTCTCTTTGGCCTGACGAAATGTCAGCCAGTACGGAGACTCGTAGCCCTCCGCCCAGGCGGTGACTGCCAGCAGGAAGATGTTGATGCCGCGATACGCACGCTCTGATGCGAGGTTGGTCGGAAACTCTCCGTCTCCCCCACTGCCACGGATCGGCTGCCGCCAAGGCACAGTGTCCTGCTCCAGCAGCTCGACGATGCGGTCTGTGACCGCCTTGTAGATGTCCAATGCCATTGCCGCCCTACCTGGAGCAGCGAGCATTCCCTGTGAACGTCGTGTTCATGCCTGCCTCTTCTCGTTGTTGTTATGACAATCGGGGTTTGCCATAAAACGTCGGCGGGTGTCAAGGATTTTCCATGCTGCGACGCAGCAACGGGCCGCGGGGCTTCCCGTTCACGCGAAACTGCGCTAGATTGGATGCAGGAGATGCGATGAACACTCGACCGGACGAACTCGATGCCTTCAAGACGGAGATCAACCTCTCCGAGCTGATGGCGTCGTTCGGATACCAGGTCGATCGACGTGGAACATCGAAGAACTCTGCCATGATGGCGCACCCCGACGGCGACAAGCTCGTCGTGTCCTGCGGGCACGACGGTCATTGGGTCTATTTCTCGGTGCGCGATCACGCTGACAACGGCACTGTGATTGACTTTGTGCAACGCCGCACCAGCGAGAACCTCGGCCACGTTCGCCGTCGTCTTCGAGACTGGCTCCGTTCACCGACGACGGCTTCTGCGCCCGCGCCGGACCCACAGACTTTCGTGCAATCCCTGGAACCGATTACCCGCGATCTTGCGAGCGTTCGTGCCCGCTACGAAAGCATGGGGCCAATCGACGGCTACCACCGCTATCTGGTCGAGGAGCGCCGCATCCCGCGCGAGCTGCTCGCCCTGGAGATCTTCCGAGACCGTATCCGCGTCGATGATCGAACCAACGCCGTGTTCCCGCACTTCACGCGGGACGGGTTGAGTGGATTCGAGATCAAGAACGCGAACTTCACCGGGTTCGCCAAGGGCGGCACCAAGGGGCTGTGGGGAAGCAGAGCTCGCGAGACCGACAAGCGGCTCGTGATCGCCGAGACGGCCATCGATGCGCTCAGCTACGCCGCGATCTCGGGGCATGATCGGTCGCGGCTCGTGAGTGTTGCCGGCGAGCTCAATCCGCACCAGCCCGAGCTCATCGTCTCCGCCATTCGGCGGATGCCGGCCGGCAGCCTGGTCATCACCGCAATGGACAACGACGAAGGCGGCGATCACCTGGGCGAGCAGATGGCTCAGGCATTTACTCGCGCTGATCGTGATGACCTGGAGCTGCGTGACGATCGCCCGGCGCTCCGGGGCACCGACTGGAACGACGTGCTTCGCACGGCAGCCCCCCCACCGCTCTCGTCAGATCAGGGGCCAGGCGTCGGATGATGCGGCGTCTGCCCCGCTTCCACGTCTACCTGCTGCTCTCTGAGCACGGCGAGGTCTACGCGGGCTTCACCGGGAATCTAAGGCGTCGGCTCAAGGAGCACAACGCGAAAGACAACAAGGGCTGGACACGAGATCGACGGTGGCGCTTGCTCGCCGTGCGGTGTTTCTTGGATCGACACTCTGCGCTCCTCGTGGAGCGCCAGCTCAAGCGATCGAAATACGACAAACGCAACTGGCTCCAACGAGAGCGACACCGCCTCCGCGAGCTCTGTCGCAGACACGGCATCACCCACGCTCTCTCGCGCCCCCCTACTTCGTGATGATCGGACGATCCGGCCGCGAGGGCGGATAGGGCCTCGGGTTCACTGGCGGATACGACGGGCGCTCCGGGATCGGACGCGGACGCGGGACCTCGGGGACCACCGGACGCGGTGGGATCTCGGGATGGTTGACTGGTTGATACATGATGAATTCTCCAAACTGACCGCAGCTCGCCCCGGGTCACACACCACGGGGCTCGCCGCAGCGGATCAGTGCTTCGTGTCCTTCGGGGGGTTCGGATCGTTGCCGTAGCTGTCCGAGTCCCGAATCTGGCCGTTCGGCCGGTGAATGACGACTTCGCTCTTGTTCTTCTGAGCGATCGGCTTTGCGGCCTTTGTCGCAGCCGTCTGGGTTTTGTGATTTGAGACAGGCTTTCCGCCCGCGGGCTTGACCTGCCAGTTTTTGCCATTCGGCACGACATGAACATTCTTTCCTTTGGCCATTTCGGCCTCCTTTCAAGTGAGTAACTGATCCTGAACCAACCCCGTCACGGCTTCGATCGACGATGCGGACTGACGGGAACCGTCTTCGGCCCGGGCTTCCCGGGGCCGTGGCAGGTATCCCCCGGCTTCGATCGTCTGTGCCCGCCGACCGGCACGGTCTTGGGGCCCTTCCCTGGCTTACCGCCACAATGCTTTGCCATCGCTGAATCTCCTGTGGCCGCAGCCGCGGCCTGTGGGTTCGAAATCGGGCCACCTTGACCCTCACAAGGCACTACGCGGTCCCCTTACGGAGGCCACGAAATCAGGGATAATCAGAGTGGCGTAAGGGCCCTGCGTAGTGCTTCTTGAGCTGGCCCAGACAACGAGGAAGCGTGCTGATGGACGAAGACACACCCACGCAATCGGACTATGACCTTGCCCTGAACATCGCCTGTGGTGATGAAGACGCCATCTGCGCTTTCATCACTCAGTACGGCCCGAAGATCCAGGGCTTCCTACGAAGCCGATACCCGACCGTCTGGGAGGATGCGTGGCAGGAGGCTCTGATCCGCATGGTGGACAGGATCAACCGCTTCGACCCCGACAAGGGCTCACTCAAGAGTTGGTTTACCAAGCTCGCACAGAACTGTGCGAGGTCCATCCTTCGGGCAGAGAAGAAGCATCCGTGTGCCGAAGCGCACGAGGACATCGAGAGAGATTACAGGAGACCGTCGCAAGAGCCCCCGACCCCAAAGCAGCAAAAGCAGGCAGAACGCCGCGCAGAGCAAGTCCGCAAAGCCATTCAGTCGCTCCCGCCAAAAGAGCAACGTGTCATCCTGGCCGACCTGGCCCACCCCGACGGAAAGGCTCCAGCGAGCGAGTTGGCAGACGCCTGGGAAACGAACACGAACGCTATCTATCAGGCGCGCGATCGCGGGAAGAAGAAGCTCCGGGAGGACCTCATGCAGCGGGGCATTTACCGCGAGGACAACAAGTCATGAACGATCCAAGAGACAATACATTCTGGAACGAGATGACGGACGAGATGCGGCGAGCGCTGCACCTGAACCCCCTCACTGACGAGGAGGCAGAGCGCGAGTACGACGATGCCCCCGCAGTCCCTATGTCCCCGGAACAGATCGCTGAGTACACAAAGATCGCCAGCGCAGCCGTTCCCCGTGAGCCCAGCTACGAGGATCGGATCGCGGGCAGCAAGGCAATCGAAGATATCGACCACGAAGTTGGCGAGGTACTCGGTCTACACCGCAACGAAGGAGATCTCGATCCCGAGGTTGAAGAAGAGATGCGTCGTCAGCGTGAGGAAGCCCTCTCCGATGACGAAGACGAGGGAGATGAAGATGACGAGAGCACCGAAGAATCCTGAACGAGCTGCGATCGAGCACCGCCTCAACATCGCTCGCCAGGATGCGGCGTTCCTGATCGAGCGGCTCGGGATTCGATCTGCGCCAGTTGACCCCGTGGCGATCGCCCATACAGAACGGACGCGGCTTCGCCTCTGCCCGGGTGACTACAAGAATGGCTTCGATGGGAGACTCGAGTACCACGCCGACAAAAAGCGATTCCTCTGTTTTTACAACACCAAGTACGACCGAGGAGCGACCGAGGAGCACGCCCCGAGGACCCGCTTCTCGTTGGCACACGAGCTCGGCCACTTCTTCATCGAGGACCATCACGAATATCTGCGGACGGGCGGAAAGAGCCACGAATCTCGAAGCGAGTTTGTGGCCGCGACACCCGTTGAACAGCAAGCTGACTGCTTCGCAGCTCACCTGCTCATGCCCGATCGACTCGTCAAGCCGATCGTGAACCAAGACGAGCTCTCCATCGAGTTGATCTCAGAAGTCGCGGGCACCTTCCAGACATCGTTTGTGAGCGCTGCAATTCGAGCGGCCGAAGTCTCTCACTTCTGTGGGGCAATCGTCGGTGTTCGGGAAGGCTCTGTCGTTTGGTCGCGACGGAGTGAACCACTCATTGAGCGTGGCATCTACCCAGGCGGAAAGGGGCCGGTTCGTTCGACGACGGGACAGAAGGCCTGGGCCTCGTATGCGACTGGAGACTCAATCATCCCGCCGACGTCAGGCTGGGCTCGCGACTGGTTCAGCATCTATGACGAGGAGCTCGCGGCACGGCTGCCTGTCACTGAGTCGTACCTGCCCGCAAGGGTGATGGACACGCTGATCGTCATCCTTTCAATTCCAGAGGACGAGCTCTTCGATGAAGATTGACCGCCCCACTACTCGCGACCCATATCCGCGAGCAGCCTCTGATATGGTCATATGGTCTTATGACCTTTTCAGGGCCATCGCCAAGAAATCCGTGATCGCATCCTCGTACTCCGCCATCGCGATCTGATTGCCCTTCGAGGGCACCCTGAGATTCGGAGCACGTTTCGCCTCTGCCCTGATGGCGTCCTCTGCTCCGGCCAAGACCGACCACACCGCGCGGGTCACCTGGCTGTAGTTGACCTTGCTCCCGAACGCCGCTGAGATCGCGTCCATCGTCTCCTCCATCCGGTCAGCCTCCGGCTCAGAGACCATGATCTTCCGGTTCACGGTCATCGTCCGTGAAGCCGAGCGGGCGGGGCCACGAACATCTCGACGAGGCTCACGGGGTGACGGCCTGCGACCCCCCCCCACTTCCCGCTTCTGCGGCTCCGGTTTCGAATCTGGTTCTTGATCGGCCTCGGGCATCGCGGCCGGCGGTGCTTGGATCGCTGGGGTGCTCGTCTGGGGGGCCGCTGCCATAGCTGCCAGCCGTGAACGTACCGGGTCGATTGTGTCAGTTTCGGCTGCTCGCTTAGGCATTCGACGCCTCCCTCACCTCCGGCTTGATCTCCACCGGCGCGTTGATCTTGGACGCCACCTGGAGACGAGTCATGATCTCACGAGCAAGCAAGCGGTATTGCTCGGCCACCTTGTGGTCTGGCTGGGTCTGGAAAAGGGTCTTCCCGACCGCCTGGGCCCGCTCTATCGCCGTCGCTCGCGTGATGAACGTCTCAAACGCTCCAAGCTCGCCCGCGGACTCGAACTCCTTGCGGATGCGGTCCACGTACGTCGTTGCGATCCTCGTGCGGCTGTCCACCTTGCACATGACCACGCCGAGGAGCCGCAGATTGGCGTTCCCAGCCTCGCGGACGGCCACGATGTCTGTTAGTGCATCGTTCAGGCCGTCAACAGAGAGCTTCGAGGCCTCGGTCGAGAGGATGAACCACTGGGCAGTCCGGTACGACGCGATGGTTGGAGCAGACGCATTGGGTGCCGTGTCCAGGAACACGAAGTCATAGAGCCCGTTCACTTTCTCCAAGACCGGGGCAAGCGTGCCCGTCGGATCAGCGAATTTGTTCCGCTTCCGATATTCGCTCTCAAAGTCCTCAAGATTGCGCCGGGCGGGCATCAGCTCCACGTTCTGCGGAAGCTCGGTCCCCTCAGCTTGGTCTGTTGTCACAACAACATCCAGGGGCTCCTGATCGCCCAAGAGAACCTCGAACGTCCCAAGCCAGTCCGTGCCCACCCCGAGGCCCCTGGTTGCCCCGCAGTTGCCGTCCAAGTCGATGATGAGCGACTTCTTTCCGAGCTCGCCAAGTGCCGCGGCAATATGCAGGGTGTTCGTCGTCTTGCCGACGCCCCCCTTCTGGTTTCCGACCGCGATCACCTGTGTGGCGCGTGTTTGGTTGTGCATAACTGGCTCCTTCCCCAGATTTTTTCATCCATGTGTTCAGGTCATATGACCTGATGACCATATGACCTGATGACCGTTTCAAAGAGGTCGGGTCAATGTGGCCATATGACCCTATCCCTCAATGGTAATCGGACGCAACTCCCCTATCGACCAAGCGACTCAGTTATCCACAGTCTTTTTTGACCATATGACCATATGCCCAAATGGCCGTTTCAAAGCGGCCGCTTTGTTTTGACCATATGACCATATGACCTCCTGGGGAGCCTTCTCTGCCGTCATAACCGCTTGTCAGCGCGCGCCTTAGAGGGTTGACGGGAGTACCCGACTCGCCACATATTGTGGGAGATAGTACCTCAAACCCCCATATGTCCGGTTCGGCACGCGAGCCACAGGGGATCAATCAACAAGGAGGCGTAGACCCTGTGATGCCTCACATATTGAAAAACCGCCCATAGGCACGGCAATGCCACGGACGGTCTTCAAGGCCGGAGAACTCCACGGATGGAGATCGTCGGCTACCTCTGAACTTGTACTTCCAAGGTAGCGCGATCCCGCATTTCCGTCAAGAGGCTTCCTCTTCGGCTAGCGGTATCGCTGTGCCTACGCACGGAAAGGAGTCCGTGCATGGATACTCTGACTAGGCCCAGAAGTGGGGGGGCCAGGCCCCGCTCAGCAGTCATCGGGGAGCGATCCGCCCGCATTGAAGGCAGTTTTCGTCGCATCACCGTTCACCAACTCACCCTCGCTTGGTGGCTGTACCAATCAGGTCATATGACCCGAAGGCAGTACCGGCTCTATTTCGCCGCTCACGAGCTCGCAGAGCGTCGCCGCTACACGAGCCGCGAGCACCGCGGAACAAAGCCCCTGTACACGCTCAAGGAGTTCTCAGCCCTCGTGGGGGGCCGCGGGTCGGAGAAAGCTACCCGCGAGCTCAGGGGCGACATGAGACGCCTCACACGGCTCGGTTTGGTCAAGATCACCAAGCACAGCATCAGCTTCGCCACCTCAGCCGACCAGATCCGGCTCGGTGAGGGGGTTGATGATCTCTCGGGCTTCTGGTCGATGTTCAACGCGATGCCGAATCAGCGCCGCTCGGTCCCCGTGCCGAGGCGGCTGCTCCGCGCGCTCGCCGCCGGCTTCTCCAAGGGCGTTACCGCCCTTGTCAGCGCCGTTCTGATCCGCGGGCTCTTCTGGCACAAAGAGACATCCGACTACCGCACAGACGGACGCTACAAGCTCTCCTGGGTCGCCGAGCACTTCGGCATCAGTCGCAGAGCCGCAACCGATGCCAGGAACAAGCTCATCGAGCTCGGCTGGATTGAGCCACTCGATGTCAACCAGTGGGAGATGAACCGATGGGGAATGCGGGATCGCATCGTGCCCGAGTGGTCGCACACGAACGACAACCCATCGGGCGATCAGGCAGCAGTGGGGGGGTCAGATGACGCCGCCGGATCTGCTACCCCTAACCGCGTTTTTGCCGGTGAATCTGCTAGCCCTGATCTAACAGATTCTCTCTCCCTTACGGGAGATATAAAAACCAGAAAGCTCCCCACGCGGGAACGATCTGGTTTCTCGCCGAGCTCGATTTTGGGCAGTAGGAAAAAGAAGCGGTCGGGGCGGAGGGTCGGCCAGCCGAACATCCGCGACATCCAGTCCGGCGACCTGGACGACACGCTACGGCTCTTCGATCTGCACCGGCAGGCCTGTGAACTCGGGCTCGCCAACACGAGCGAAGCTGGACGGTTGAACTTCCTGGCTCTGGCTGAACGGGCACGGGCACGAGGACGCCGGGCAGGGGCGTTGTTCTACTGGCTCCTCCGGGAGCAGAAATTCGCGTTCATCACGCACCACGACGAGGATGAAGCGGCCCGCAGGCTCCGCGAGCACCTCAACGGCCGTCGCCCGAAGCACCCAGAACGGGAGCAGTGGGGGGGTGGCCAGGAGCCGCAGCCGAAACCGCCGGAGCTCTCGGAGGACGACAAGATTGTGGTCGCCTGCATTCGGATCGCCCGGCAACGGAGGCTCGACGATCCGTTCCGCGCCGCTCAGAAGGCGAAGGGATGGACGCGAGATCGGTGGGAAGATGCAGTTGCCGCCTATGAGAACCGCCGCCTAGCTGTTGTCCGCGCCGGGAATTTTGGGTGAAGCAGCGCACCGTGCATCACAGTGGTGTATCGTGGTGCACGAGGAGTGCTGCATGGCAAAGCGTAATCACAAACCAGCAGAGAAAACTACGGATCCCGTTCGGGTGTCTGTCACCTTCGATGGGCGTGACTATGCCGAGCTCCAATCCATTGCGGAAGAGAAACGAGTCTCCACCGCCTGGGTCGTGCGCGACGCCGTGGCCTCCTATCTGGGGGCTCGATCCCCTCTCTTCAAACGGGATAGCGGCGGGGAGCTTTCCCGATGACGGTGTTCGTCCCAATCGCGGGCCCGGAAAGGCTCAAACCATCCGCTCCTAGAGCGGGATCTTCCCTCGTCGCTTCGATCGAACGTCGAGCCGTTCACGTGCGTGCCGCAGTCGCATCGGTCTGTTCAGCGATGAAGGACATCGCAGCAACAGACGCCTACTGGTCGGATGTCCTCGCAAGCCGTTGGAGGGATGAGCCGCTTGCTCGATCGGAGAGCCTCGGCCTTCAAGCAGCTTGGGCATTGGTCAGCATGCGCATCGTGGGCAGATTGCTTGGTCAACTCGACGCGTCCGCCACGTTCCGAGATGCAGAGCTTTGGTTTCTCGGTTCGGTCAGGACACCATCTCTCCTCTCTGATGCTCTGGTTGAAATCATCAGCCACCAAGCCATTCGAGATCTGGAAGCGTTTGAGTACGACGAGAACCTTCGAGATTTACTCCCCTATGTCCTGGATGCCATTGGGCCAGGGAGTAGGGCGAGCGTGATGAAAGACCCGAATACGAGGGCAGCTCGGAGAGCGAAAAAGACCTCCGGTGTGTTCTACACGCCTGCCGATGTCGCCGAGTACATCACGCGCGAAGCGATCGATCAACACCCAGATGCTCCTGAGTTGACCGTGCTTGATCCAGCATGTGGATCTGGTGTGTTCATTCGTGCAGCACTCCAGAACCTCTATGCGATGGGCGGTGGGGACCGCCTTTCGATCGCTGAGCAGAGTCTGTTTGGTATAGACGTGAATCCGCTCGCCATCGAGGCTGCGTGCTTCGTCCTCCTGCACGACTGTCTTCTCCAAACAACTGCGGGACGATCTCCATGGAGCGTCTGGCATCGCATCCGCTGCAATTTCTGTGTGATGGATGCTCTGACCATCGTACGAGCAACCAGCTCAACGCAGGCCGATAAAGCACGCACCGAGGTTGCGATCCTCCGTGAACAGTTGAAGCGTGGCAGCTATGTTCCGCCGTCTTGCTCGACGATCGATATTGAAGCTCCGACAGCGCTGTTTGGAATGGGAGTTGAACTCAGCTCTTTCTTCCCAAGCATCGCAGACGGTGCTGGAGTCCTGGTCGGAAATCCTCCGTATGCGGCAGTAGGAGAACGAGACGACGCGGCAGCCCTAGAGCACCGATACCAGTCGTTGGCGAGCGGTCGAGTTGCGAACGCTGACCTCTATCCCGTGTTCATCGAGATGATGTGGCGTTTGACCAGAGAGGATTGTCATTCCGCTGGGATGGTTGTGCCTCTGTCGATTGCATACAGCAGTCGACCTCAAATGACTGCTTGTCGGAGAGCGATGACGTCGGCGAATGGGCGGTGGAGATTCGCCTTCTTCGATCGTGAGCCGCACGCGCTCTTTGGTGAAGAGGTCAAGACCAGAAATGCAATCGTCTTCCACGATCGCTCCATGGGCGCAGCGCCGTCAGATGTAACGACCTTTGAGACAGGCCCACTGCGCAAATGGACGAGCCGCCAACGGCCGTCGCTCTTTGGTTCCATCCACTTCACACCCCTTGATGTCGATGGGATTTCCAGGGGCATCCCCAAACTCGATGGCTCTGATGCTGCGGCTGTCTATCGGCAAGTCTCACAGATGACATCGCATCTGCGGAGCGTGTGTCTTCGCGTAGGGACGAGCCTGCCGGAACATGCCGCGCGCGACAACTCGACACCGTGCGTTTTCGTCGCCGGCACGGCGTACAACTTCCTCAATGTCTTCCGGCCTCACCGCCATCTACCTGAATCAAGTAATCCGTGGAGCGCGAGTGCACTCACGATGCTGGAGTTTGCAGATGAGCAGATGGCGGCCGTGTCATTCGCACTGCTGAGCAGCCGGTTTTCCTACTGGCTCTGGCATGTGAAGGAAGACGGATTTCACGTGACACGTTCGTTTGTGGCTTCGTTCCCGTTCCCGCCGCAGATTGAGATCGGGCGTCTGAGCGAGCTGGGCATCGAGCTCTGGGATGAGCTGCAAGACGATCAGGTTGTCAGTGTGAACGGCGGACGCCAAACGGTCGCCTATCGCCCACATTCTTATGGGCGTACACGCGATGAGATCGATACCGTCATCCTCGATGCTCTTGGCATCGACCGTTCTTTCGTGGCGTACTTGCGAGCGTTCACCCGATCTTTGGTGACTGTCGATGAGCACGACGAATCGCGCCGTAGATTCACAGACCATTTTACCGATTCGGATGTGCCGCTATGACAAAGACCGTTTCCGCAAAAATCAAAGAGAAGAGCAAGCTCACGAAAGAAGAGTGGCGTGAGTACACAAAGACCGTCTGGCACATCGCCAACACGTCGCACGAAGAACATCCTGCGGTCTTTCCTGTTGAGATTCCGCACCGGCTGATCAAGCTCTTTAGCTGGCACGGCGAGACTGTTCTCGATCCGTTTGCCGGCACCGGCACAACTGCCGAGGCCGCAGTGCCGCTTGGCCGGCATGTGATTTGCGTTGATCAGAGCAAGAAGTACACGAACATCATCCGACGGGACTGCGCCCATCTCCGCAATGGTCGGCTAACAGCGACTGAGTTGCTCGATGTCGTGCACGGTGACAGCCGTGATCTCGACTTTATCGAGGACGAATCAGTGTCGCTCGTCGTGTCGAGCCCGCCGTACTGGAACAAGGCCAACTACGGCACAGCTCGTGCGAACATCGGCAAGGTCGCGGGGTATCGCAAGTTCCTTGATGAGATCAGGCCAGTGTTCGAGGAGTGCTACCGCGTTCTGCAACCAGGCCGCAAGTGCTGTCTCGTCACGGCGAACGTCAATCAGCACACAGATCACGGCCTTCTCACGTTCCCATTATCCGCCGACTTCTGCGCGATCCTCCGCGACATCGGATTCGTGATGGTGACGGAGATCATCTGGTCCAAGGATGGGACGGGAGGGCGATGGGGGTCGGCCAACTCACAGCGCCCAATCTTCGGAAGCTACCCGTACCCTCCGAACTTCCTGTTCAAAAATGTGCATGAGTACATCCTCGTGGTCGCCAAGCCACCGGCGCGCAAGACGAAAGGGCCGAAGGTTGTGCCCTATGACAAGTTGATGGCGGATCCCAGCGAACGACGGATGTGACGGGAGAGCCGCGATGGAGTGCGAGTTTCACCTTCAAGACCCAACGTCGCCCGAAACGGTGTACCTATTCGAGGCGATCATCGCCGCATCTAGCGGCGCGAGCTCG
Organism: Phycisphaerales bacterium; assembly: GCA_029260475.1. Classification (GTDB taxonomy): domain Bacteria; phylum Planctomycetota; class Phycisphaerae; order Phycisphaerales; family UBA1924; genus OFTM391. The sequence goes on from JAJDDE010000032.1 coordinate 22,699, forward strand.
TGGACCGGAATGTTCGCGTTCGCATCCAGAGCCGGCGTTGATGCGTTGATCATCGACCAGGAAACGCAGCGATTTCTTCGGCACTCTTCAATGTCGTTGTTGGTCGGGATTGATGCGGTCACGAACCGAGGCACGCTTGAGCGACTCAAAGAGCTTGAGGAAGCACACGAACGACTGAATGTGCAGGTGTTTTGGAACCGGACTGCGGGTTTGTTCCATCCAAAGGTCGCGCGGTTCGAGTATCCGAACGGCTCTCGGTCGATGATCGTCGGATCGGGAAACCTCACGCCAGGCGGCCTGCGTCAAAACTTCGAGGCGTTCAGCGTCATGAAGGCGACGGCTACCGAGACTCTCGATGTGTCGTCGTGGGATCGATTCCTCGCGGATCATGTCGACGACATTCGTGCAATCGATGAGGAAGCTCTTGAGCGCGCAGCAAGGAACATCATTCGTGGTGGAGGAGGGGGCGGCAGGCGGACGCGCCGTAGAGATGTAGAGCCTGAACCTGGCATTCGTGGGGCTGGTGGAGAGGCTGCTGCGCCAGAACCTACCGAACCAAACGACGATGAGCTTCCGGTAGGAGGCACTGATCGCTTCTTGATCGCGCAAGTCCCCGAGGCAGGGGGGCGATGGCATCAGTTGCATTTGAACAAAGCCGTTGTGGAACAGTTTTTCCGAGTGCATCCGAACACTGCGCAGCGAGCCTATCTCGTCGAGTGCAAACAAGACGGTTCGTTCGGGGATCAGGAAGTCCGGCCGTGTGTCTACAGCGAGAGCAACAAGAACCACAAGATCGAAATCGGGTCACACCGTGGTGATCCGTATCCAACCGGCGGACCGCCGATTGTCGTATTCCGTGAGCTGCAAGCGAGATCGTTTGCGTACATGCTCTTAATGCCTGGCGAGCCAGGGTACGACCAGATGAATGCTGTCAATGCAGCACTGGAGCCCATCGGTAAGGGATTTCGGCGAGTGATGGTCGGCTTGGATGTTGTGCGCGCCGCCTGGCCGACGTGCCCCCTTGTCGTGCTGATCGACGAGCTTGCACTACCATTGAACGGAGGGTGAACTATCGCTTCGGCCTCGCTTGTCGTCGCCGTTTGCGCCCGCCGCCTGGGCGTGGGCCAGTCCGTACCTTTGGCTGGAACTTGAATGATCGCTTTTGGTTCGGTGAGCGGTCGTGGGCGATGGTGAACGCCCGAACGATGTTGACAGTGATGCCCTTCACGATCGCGGTGCTTCACGGATCTGGACGACCGGCTGCTGTTTCTGTTCGGCTCGAAATCCTCCGATCTCAGAGGCCTCGCGTGCGATCGACGCGGCTTCTCTTGGCGAAGCTGCTGTCACGGCGTACACACTGCGTGTCGTCGTCGTGACCTCCATCTGATAGGTGCGTTGAGTCATGTTTTGTCTCCTTCTGCTGAGGGAGAACACATGCCACAGATAGCGGCGTTATGTCAAGAAAAACCAATCTCGATCCAGCAACCCTCTTTTCCTACTGCCCCGCGCAGCGGCGCATGTCAGTAGCTGACCTTGAAGGTGGGGGAGTCCTCGGGGCGAGATCTCCGTCGGTCGTAGAGTTTGGTGGTCGCGATGTTCGCGTGGCCGAGCCAGGACTGAACGAACGCGATGTCGGCTGAGTGTTCAAGTGCGTTGGTCGCGGCCGTGGCGCGCAGCGCGTGCAGGCAGAGCCCATCGAGCTTGATGCCGGCCGCGGCCCCGTATCGCTTGAGCATCCTGTAGATGCCGTCGCCGGTGATCGCGTCTTCAAGGCGCTCGCGGATGCGGCTTTTGATGGGGCGGAAGAGGGCACCGCTCCGATCGTCGGCGTGCCCGGCCAGGCGGAGATAGTCCTCGATCGCGGACAGGGCGGCCGGGTGGACCGGCACGTACCTGGTCTTGGAGCCCTTTCCGAAGACGGTAAAGTGCATCACGCCGCGGCGCTCGCGCATATCGATGACGCGGAGTTGGGCGACCTCGGAGCGACGCAGGGCATGGAACAGATAGGTGGACAGGATGGCCCGATCACGCACAGCTTTGAGGCCGTCGCCCTCTGGCGCTCTGAGCAACGCTCTGGCCTGGTCATCAGAAAGCGC
>JAJDDE010000033.1 GCA_029260475.1 Phycisphaerales bacterium
CCACGTCGTGGACTACGACAACAAGGGCGGCAGGGCCTACAGCGATGAGCGGTGGGGGGTTGGTGCCGACGTGGTGATCAGCGTGGGCGTGCGCGCACAGACGCCGGAGATCCTGCGCTCGCTGCGTGAACGGCTCATCGCACTCGATACGTACACGCTGACGCCCATTGGCGAGGACACAGGCGGCGCGGGCGAGGGGCCTTACCCGTTCGTCAGCGGCGCGACGCTCCGCTCAAAGGAGCGTGCACCGGAGATCGATGCCGCGGAAGCGGGTGAAACCGGTGAGTGACGCGCGGCGCATCCTGGTCTTCGCCGGCATCGGTGTCGTCGCGATCGGCGGCGCGGGTTGGATGACCTACTCCAGGCAGGTCGCGGCACCCTTGCGCGAGATCAACGCGGGCCTGACGAAGGCGGACGGCGATCTCGAGGTCGCCGACAAGGTCTTCCGCCGTCACATCGACGCGAAGTCTGACCTGCGCTCGCTCGCCTCCACGTCGCTCGGACGCAGCGCCGAGCAGGTCGTGCATCGCCTGCGCGTCGCGATGACGACGATCGCGCAGGACGCGGGGTTGAGCGCCGTGAGCGTGACATCACGCCCCGCGCGTGCGGCGCGATCACCAGTAGCCTCACGCGCACCCGGGTTCAATCGCAACGACCCGCCGGACTTCGCGGCGGTCGAGGGCACGCTGAGCGCCGCCGGTTCGCTCGAGGGCGTGATCGGCGCTCTCGCGCAACTCACGAGCCAGGCGTGGCCCATGCGCATCACTGATATCGCGCTCAAGCCGACGCGCGAGCGCGACGGTGTGGTGCTCACGGTTTCTGTTGAGACGATCTACTTCCCCGACATGTCACCCGGAGTGATGCCGGCGCTGGCGCCGACGTCCGCGGAGCGCACCGAGTGGGCGCGCACGATGGTGTCATCGCTCGCGTTCGCCCCGCCGCCGGCACCGCCTCCCCCGCCCCCTCCGCCTCCTCCCCCGTCACCCCCCGGGCCCCCGCCGCCTCCCCCGCCCACGCCGGTACCGGCGTACGAGTCGTGGTCGGTGGTCGGGTTCGCGTCTGGCAGCGCGGGCGATGAGCTGTGGGTGCGCCACGACAAGAACGGCAAGGAGCGCCGCCTCGAGGTCGGCAAGGGCATCGGGGGGGCGGTCTTCGTCGGTCTTCGCGACGGGGGCGCACTCATCGAGATCGAGGGCTCGCGGCACCTCGTGATGCCCGGCAATGGCATTGGTGACCGTTCCAGGGCGGTTGAAGGGGGGATATGAGCGTGCCGAATCCATGTAGACTGGTGCCCAGACAACGCCCGGGAGCGGGCGAGACCACCGATCAGACGCCTGAAGAAGGGAATCAGATGGCTCGGATCTGCCGGGGAACCGGTGCCCATGTTGCCGCGCTCTTGTGTGCTCTCACGATGATGGCGCCCGGCGCGGCTGCGCAGGACGGCACACCAGCCACCACAGAGGCGTCACAGAGTGAGCGCCCGAGCGTGCGCTTCAGCTTCACGGACGCGAACCTCAAGCAGGTGCTCGACTTCTTTGCGCGCGAGAGCGGTCTCCCGATCATCTTCGAGGTGGATGCGCCGGACCAGCGCGTGACCTTCATCTCCCCCGAGGCGTACGCCTTCGACGAGGCGCTGCGTGTGCTCAACACGATCCTCCAGACCAAGGGCGTCTTCCTGCGCTTCGATGAGCGGTTCCTGTACCTCCAGAAGCTCGACAACATGAAGGCGGAGTCGGTGCCGACGTTCGCGGACGGGGTGATCCCGGACAGCGTGTCGGACGAGATGGTCATCAGCGTGCTCAAGGCGCTGGAGAACGCGACGGCGGTTCGTATCGCCGAGCAGCTACGCCCGCTCATCGCGCCCTACGGCGCGATCGTCGCGCTTGCGGATCAGAACCAGCTCCTGATCACCGAGACCGCCGGTGCGTGCCGGCGCATGATCATGCTCATCGAGCGTCTGGACTCCGAGCCCGCTTTCGAGGAATCGATCCGCACGTTCAAGATCAAGCATCTGCCCGCGAACGACGTGATGGAGAGCATCAAGGTGCTCGTCGCGGAGCGTCAGCGCACCGTCTTCATCGACGAGTCAGGCAACCGGCGCGAGCTGGCGAAGGACGAACTCGTGGGCGTGCGCATGCAATCCGATGCGCGCACGAACACGATCATCGCGCTCGGCCCCGAGGGCCGTCTCACGACGGTCGCCTCGCTCATCGAACTCATCGACGTGCCCGACAGCGAGGTCGGGCAGTCGCGCGTCATGCGCACGTTCATGGTGGACACCATGCAGCCCTCGCAGGCGAAGCGCGTGGTGGAGGCGATGTACGCATCGCTGCCAGAGAACCAGCGGCCGACGCTGGTGCCGCTGGACCCCGCGGGCAAGTTGACGGTGCTGGGGAGCGAGGCGGAGGTCGAGCGTGTGGGCGTGGTGCTCGCGGAGCTCGAGGGGCGCGCCCCGGAATCGCTCGAGGGCGGGGACGACGCGAGCCGGGCTCTGGTGGTGACGCTCGAGAACTCTGACGCGAGCGGGGCGATCGACGCCGTGCGCCGTTTGCTGGTGCCGAGGCAGGTCCGCATGGTGCGGATGGCTGCAACGCCCGACGGCAAGGGCGTGCTGGTTTCGGGCGCCCCCGCCGATGTCGAGGCGGCCCGGTCCCTGCTCGCCGCGGTCGATGAGGCCACCCCCTCCAGCCGCGAGGTCCGCGTGCTCGAGTTTGAGCGTGCGTTGACCGGCGACCGGATCGATGAGGCCTGGGCGGTGCTGAGGGCGGTCGATCCTTCTATAGAGGAATCGGACCTGCTGCTGCGCGTGAGCGCCGGGGCACGGTCGCTCAGCGTCATCGGTATCGGCACCGACATCGAGGCCTTTGCCGGGGCACTGCGTTCGGCGATGGACGCCGAGACAGGGCTCGTGGAGACCCGGAGCTTCGCTCTGGAGCGGACCGCGCCGTCGAAGCTCGCCCAAGAACTCGTAAAATTAAGCGAGCCGCTGCTCCGCGCCGAGGGCCTGGACGGGCTCGCTCGCGTGCGTGCAGAGGGTGTTGATGCGTTGGACGTGCTGATCGTGACCGCTTCGCCCGACCAGTTCCGGGTGCTCGCTCCCTTGGTCGCTCGGCTCGATACCGAAACGACGACGGACGTGCAGGTGCGCGTGGTGGACCTGGGCGATGTGGATGCAGAGGCTGTCGCGGCTCGGGCGGCGTCGCTGCTCGAAGCCACTGGGGCCTCGTTGCGACCCGCCGAGCGAGGCGAACTGACGCTCGAGGTCGATGAGGCGACGGGCAAGTTGGTTGTCACGGGCGACTCGCGCGGCCTGCAGCGATTCGACGCGATCCTTGACGAAGCGTTGGACCTGACGCCACGCACGAGCGTCGCCTCGATGGCCCCGCCCCGCCTGTTGCCGTTGCGGACGGCGGACGCCGACGCCATCGCCCGGACCCTCACCGAGCAGTACAGCGCCCGCCCACCCGAGGAGCGTCGCGAGAAGCCGCTGCGCATCCGCGCGGACCAGGCGACGAACACCTTGATCGTGAGCGCGCACCCAGAGGTGCTCGAAGAGATCGTGTCGATCGTCAGCGACCTGAACCAGTCGCCGACGATCGACGACGAGGACCGCGAGATCCGAATCTTCCCGCTGCGCATCGCGCGGGCCGAGGAACTCGCACGCACGCTCGACGAGATGTTCCCACAGCCCCCGGCACCGCTGGACCGCCGCGGCAACCCGATCGCGCAGCTCCGCCCGCAGCGCGAGGTGATCGTCCGCGCGGACGGCCAGACCAACTCGCTGATCGTCGATGCCCCCTCGAAACGCATGAGCGGCTTCGAGGAGCTCGTGAAGCAGCTCGACCGCGCCGAGCTCGGAGGGGACATCGAACTCCGCATGTTCCGCGTGGAGCGTGCCGATCCGTCGCAGATCGCGTCGACGCTCCGCGACCTCGCCCAGTCGGGCAGCCTCGTCTCGTCGTCGTCTGACGCGGGATCCGTACCGGTGCGGATCGACTTGGCGGCCGAGACGCGGACGCTCATCGTGACCGGGCCCGTGCAGGCCTTCGATCGCGTCGAGGAGCTGCTCGCGACGCTCGACGTCTCCGACGGCGCACCCGAGACCGTGATGAACTTCTACGCGTTGACCAGTGCGCGCGCCGCCGACGCGGCCCCGGTGCTGCAGCGCGTGCTCGACAGCCGCGTCCGCGCGGTGCTGGAGCGCGACGGCCTCGATGCCTCGATGGCGCAGCGTCTGCTCGAAGTCGTGCCCGATGCGGCGTCGAACACGCTGATCGTGACCGTGCCGGGCGAGCTGGAGAGCGTGGCGCGCGAGCTCGTGGGGCGTCTCGACGCCGGCGGCGTGGCGGGCCCCGAGGTGGTGCGCGTCCTCACGCTGACCGATGCGAAGGCCAGCGACGTTGCGCGCACGCTCCGCGAGACGGTGAACAACCGGGCCCTGCCATCGGGCGGTCAGGTCCGCATTTCGCCCTCGGAGTCCTCGAACGCGGTGGTCATCTCGGGGGCTCTGCGTGACGTGGAGTTCGTCCAGGGCATCGCGGGGGAACTCGACCGACCCGCGAAGAGCGAGAAGCTGGCGGTGCGCAGCGTCGTGCTCAAGCACGCCCGCGCCGAACGCGTGGCCCCGCTCGTGCAGCGTCTGCTCCAGGCGGACCAGATGGATTCGTGGATGCGGTACCAGCTCCGTGTCCGCAATCAGGACCAAAACGTCGAAGTCCGCGCGGAGGCGGATGCGCGCACGAACACGGTGATCATCACGGGCCCGCCCGAGGTGATGCCGGTCGCCGAAGAGATGATCGCGCGTCTGGACGTGCCGGCGGGTTCGGGCGCGATGGCGGACGTCCGCCCCCTGCGCGTGATCCCCCTGCGGAACGCGAGCGCGCAGGCCATCGCCACCAATCTTCAGACCCTGTTCGCGCAGGACGCCTCGGGCGATGCGCCCCCGACCATGCGGGTGGACACCGAAGCGAACGCGCTGCTCGTGCGGGCAACGCTCGGTCAGCTCGTCGAGATCGAGCGTGTCGTCGCGGAGCTCGAGGGTGCGACGCTGGGGGGCGGTCGCGAGCTGCGACGCTTCACCGTCGATCCCTCACGCACCGATGCCCGGGAGCTCGCGAGGACACTCGAGCGCCTGCTGCGTGATCGCGGCGGCATGCGCGTCGAGGTCATCGATGCCGATGCGCTGATCAAGCCAGAGGCGGACGCCGATGGTCCGGTCGAAGACCCGGACGACGAGGGTATCGATGAGACGCGCTCGAAGATCCTGCTGCCGCGTCGCACGCGGATGATCCTGAACTTCGTACAGGTGGTCACCGTGATGTCTCAGCAGGCTGAGGCCGACACGGAGGCCGAACGCGAGCCCGACGTCACCATCGCGGTGGACCCTGAGACGAACGCGATCATCCTCATCGGCTCTTCGCGCGCCACGCAGCGTGCCGCCGAACTCCTCGGACTCCTCCAGGATCAATTCCCCGCGCAACCCGGCAAAGTCCGAATCGTGAACCTCCCCGACGGCGTGCCCGCGTGGACGGTCGCGAACACGGTCAACGCGACAACGCAGCGTCTTGGTCGCCTGAGCGACCGCAATCCGGGTGGGTTAACTGGGAACGTGAGCGTCGTCGCCGATCCGCGGGGCGGGGCGCTTGTTGTCGCGAGCAACGACACCGACTTCGAGACGATCGGCCCGCTCATCGGCGCACTCGCGCAGCCTGGCGATGCGCGGGAAGTCGCGGTGCGCGTGTACGACATCTCGGCGGTGGACGCCAACGGCGCCATCCGTTCGGTGCGTGACCTCATGTCGCCCCCGGGTGTGCGGGCGGGTGAACTCGTCACCGTGTCGCTGCCGGGTGAGGACGGCGCAGAAGACCGGGAGGTGACGTTCCGAGCAGGCTCGATCCGCGTCTCCGCGGGGCCATCGGGCGCCTCGCTCATCGTCGCCGGCCCTCCCGAGGCAATGCCGCTCGTCGATACGTTCGTGTCGCGGCTCGATGAATCCCAGCCCTTCGCGACGGGGATGATCCGCCGCTACGAACTCGAGAACGCACAAGCGGATCAGCTTGCGCGCACGCTGCGTGATCTCTTCAACGGTGCCCAGCGGGCCGCGCCGCGGAATTCGACGCGGCAGGCCTCGTTCATCGCCGACGAAAGGACCAACGCGCTGCTGGTAGCCGCGAGCGATGATCAGCACGCGGAGGTTGAGCGGCTGCTGGCGACGCTCGACACCGCGGAGGGCGACGAGGACGCGACGACAAAGATTTTTCGCATGCGTGACGCCGACGCGGACTCGGTCGCCAGAGTGCTCGAGCGCGTGCTGGGCGGCGAGGGCGATCCGAAGGTGCGGGTGACGCCCGAGCGGAGCCTCGGGCTGCTGATCGTCCGGGCGCCCGAAGAGACGATGGAGCGGGCCGAGGCGCTCGTTGCGGAGCTCGATACGCCGGCGACCGAGGCGTACGAGAGCGTGTCCATCAAGCTGGAGCGGGCCGACGCGAACGAGGTGGCCCGTGCGCTGCAGCGTTTCTTCGACGACCGTTCTCGCGCGACGTCGCGACCCGGGCAACGCTCGCAGCGGCGCGTGTCGATCGTGGGTGATCGGCGCACGAGCACGCTGCTCGTTGCCGCATCCACCGAGGACCTCGAGGAGGTCCGCTCGCTCATCGCTGACTTCGACGCCCCCGCGGAGGCTCGCGACCTGCAGTTCCGCGTGTACGAACTGACCAACGCGCAGGTCTCCGAGGTGCTGCCCACGGTGCAGGACCTCGCCCAAGAACTCCGCTGGTCCGGGATCGGCGGCGATTGGGACCAGGGGCTGATCGTCCGCGGCAACACCCGCACGAACAGCATCGTCGCGCTAGGGCGCGGTGAGAGCTTCGAACAGTTGGACGCCATCGTGGAGCGGCTCGACGTCGCGGCGTCCGAGGGCACCGTCCCGAGCGTTCGAGTCTTCAAGATCGCGAATGCGGACCTGCGCGTGCTCCGCACGGCTGCCGAAGCCGCCTTCTCCGACCCCGGCGCCAGCCAGAGGTGGTGGGAGCCGCAAGACCCGACGACTCCCCGGTTCGAGATCGACGAGAACGCGCGTTCGCTCATCGTGATCGCCCCCGAATCGAAGATGGAAGACATCGCCGAACTGGTCGCGCTGCTCGATACCGAGAGCGGCGCGACGCAGGTCGTCCGTACCGTTCAACTCACGTTTGCCGACGCGAACCAGGCCGCGGCGAGCCTGTCGAGGTTCTTCCGCGACCGTGCCCGCCAGGCCGGTCTGCGCAACGCGCAGGTCACGGTCATCGGGTCCCGTGCGGGTAACGCGCTGATCTTCTCGGGTCCCGAGGACGAGATGGCCCTCGCCGAGGACATCGCATCGAAGCTCGACAGCCCAGAGGCGTCAGACGACCAACTCATCGAGGTCTTTGTGCTCGAGCACGGATCGGCTCGCGAGGTGGCACGCTCGATCACCGATCTGTTCCCTCGGCGTGGGCGGTCGGACTCTCGCGTCACCGCGGTGCCCGATTCGCGCACCAACGCGGTGATCGTCAGCGCTCCGAAGGAGACGCTGCCGCAGGTCACCGCATTGATTGAGCAGCTCGACGAGTTTCCCGAGAGCGAGGCGGTCGCGATCCGCACGTTCTCCCTGACCACGGCGCGAGCCGACGAGGTCGCCGAGACGCTGCGTTCGGCGCTGCGGCTGGACGAGACCGCTTCCGGGCAGGCCCGGAACATGCAGAGCACCGTCCGCCGATTCGTGAATGATGCGGGCGAGCCCATCGAAGTACGCGCGGAGATCACCGCCGAGCGCCGCTCGAACACGGTGCTGGTGACCGCGGACGATGCGTCGATGTCGCTCATTGCGCAGCTCATCGATGAGTTGGACGAGCAGCCGACGGTGATGGAGACCGAGTACCGGGTCATCCCGCTGGAGCACGTGCTCGCGACAGACGTGAGCGCGACGCTGCGCACGCTCGTCGGGCGCCGCGCTGCTCGCGACGGGACACCGCCGCCGAACATCACCAGCTCGCGCACAGACAACACGCTGCTGATCTCCGCGACGGGCGATCAGTTCGAAGAGATCATCAACATCCTCAAGGAGCTCGACACCCCCGGGCGTGACCGACGCGAGACGGAGTTTGTCGCCCTCGAGTTCGCGGACGCCGAGCAGGTACGGCGTGCGTTGGGCGTCTTCTACGGACGCTTCGCGTCTGCTGCCGACACCCCGGGCGCGCGGAACGTGAACATCGTCGCGGACACCGCGACGAACTCGCTGGTGATCAGCGCCGAGCCCGAGGAGTGGGAGGGCATCCGGGCGCTCATCGTGAAGCTCGATGCGGAGGAGTACGACGCTTCGCGCCGACTCGAGGTCATCGCGCTGCAGCACGCGGACGCTCCTTCGGTCGCCGAAGCGATCAACCGCGCTTTCGAGGCGCCGCTCCGCAACGAGCTCGACCGCGAGCGGCGCGAGCGCGAAGAACGCAACAATCGAAATCGAGACAACGAGTTCCAGTCGCTCTTCCCGGTGCCCGATGTGCTCGTCGAGCAAGAGGAGTTCGTCAGCGTCTCGGCGGAGCCGATCACCAACACGCTGATCGTGAGCGCCACCAAGCGGAATCTTGAGCGGGTCCGCTCGATCGTCGAGCGCATCGACGTCCCGGAGTTCGCAGCCCTCGAGCCGCCCCGCGTGATCGTGCTCCCCGCGGAGGCCCGCCCGAGCGTGGTCGCGCAGGCGCTCTCGAGGATGTATCAGAACGCGACCGGTCGCCGGGGTGCCCAGGTGCGGAACGCGGTGCGCATCGTTGGAGACGACGATTCTGGGACGCTCCTCGTGCGTGCTGATGACGACACCTTCGCGGAGATCCGCTCCCTCGCGATGGCGCTCTCCAGCGAGAGCGAGCGGGGGGCGGTCACCACCCGCGTGCTCCCGGTCATCGGGCAGCCCGCGGTGCGTCTGCGTGACACGCTCAGAGCGACGTTCCAGACCACCGCCGCTCAGCGACAGGAGCCCTTCTCCGTCGAGGTCGATCGGCGCAGCAACGCGCTGATCGTCGCGGCGAGCGAGGATCTCTTCGACGAGATGCGACGCGTCGTCGAGGAGCTGAACGCCGCGGCCGGCGATGACCCGCCGGGTGAGGGCGAAGGCGAGGTGCCGTTCAACGGAGCCGTCGGCGCGCAGCGGTTGATCATCGTGCAATTAGAGAACACGGAGCCCCAGCGCCTCATCGATTCGGCGAACCGCCTTGGGCTGACCCGCCCGTCGTCGCCCGATCGTCCCGGCGTGCTCGCCGAACCGATCACGCTCACCCCGCTCACGTCGCAGCGCGCGGTCGCGGTGCTTGTCAGCCCGGGCGACGCCCCAGCGGCTGAGGCGATTCTCCGCACGCTGGACAGCCAGCCCAACGAGCAGAACACGACGCAGATTTCGGCGATCATTCCTCTCAGCGTGGCCCGGGCGCAGGACGTCGTGCAGACCGTGGAGCGGTTGCTCGATGCGGAGTCCAGCGGAGCCCGCACGGGCGTGGCGCGTTCGCTGACCGAACAGGTGCGCCGTCTTCGCCTCCAGAGTGACTCGGCGTTCGACACCGATCTCGACATCGATCTCACACGCCCTATCCGCGTGATCGCGCAGCCCGAAGCCAACGCGGTCCTGATCGCGTCCTCTGAGGACAACGTGGAGGCGCTGCGCGAGCTGGTGACGCTGCTCGACAAGCTGCCACAGGGTGATGCGGTGGTGATCCGCATGTTCCACCTCGAGCATGCTTCTGCGTCTCGTGCCGCGACGATCCTGCGTGACCTATTCCAGGCCGGCGAATCGCTTCGTCGCACCCCGGGCACGCAGCTCAGAACCGTGCCGACGACGGAAACCGGCAAGGCGCTCATCGGCGAAATCGCGATCTCGACAGACGAGCGCACGAACGCGCTCATCGTCGCGGGTCGTGAGGAGGCCGTTGCGCTCGCGGAGGTGCTGGTCGGAGAGCTCGATGCCGAGCGAGCCAACGAGTGGGTCGAGCCCAAGCTCGTCGCGCTCAGGTACGCCGACGCCGACGACGTGGCTCAAACGGTGCGCCGTGTTCTCGTCGAGGGCGTAGAGGACGGCCCCGGAGCGGAGGGCCTGCGTCGCCAGGTCGCGCGGCTGCGGGTGATGCGGGAGAAGGAGTCCGGTGGTGTCGAAGCGGTGGAGAGCGAGATCTTCGTGCCCATGTCGCGACTACTCGTGATCCCCGAAAACAACCTCAACGCGCTCGTGATCACCGGCACACCCGCGAACGTGCGCGTGGTCACGGAGCTGGTCGCGCTGCTCGATGTAAAGGGCGCGTCCCGTCTCGGTTCGCTGCGGTTCTTCCCGCTAGAGCATGCGGCTGCCGATCGTGTCGCCGATCTGCTGCGCTCGGTCTTCCAGGACCAACGCAGTATCGGTGCGATCCGCGAGGAGGACGAGTTGATCGTCAATGCGGACCTGCGGACGAACGCGCTGATCGTCTCGACGAGCCCGCGGAGCTTCGCGGTTGTCGAGGCCCTCGTGCGGGCACTCGATGTCGAAGAGGCGAGCTCCACCGTCGGGCTCCACGTGGTCCGCGTGCCTCGGGGGGATGTGCGCCGGCTGGCCCAGCGCATCGAGAGCGTCATGGCCGATCGGCTGCGTGCTCTTGAGCGTGAGGGTTCGAGCCGGCGTGACGTCATCAGCATCGAGCCGGACGAGGCGTCGCGGAGTCTTATCGTCGCGTCGAGCGACGAGAACCTCGAGATGATCCAGCAGCTCGTCGAGGTGCTGTCTGGCGACGAGGTCGCGGGCGGTGAAGAGCTGGACATCATCCCTGTGACGAAGGGCAAGGCGTCGGACATCGTCCCGTTGCTGAACGAGTTGTATGTCCGCGACGCGGTGCGTTCGCGCGGCGATGGCTCGGTCCGGGTGTCCGCCGATGCGCGGCTGAACGCGGTCGTCGTCGCGGGCACGGATCAGGATGTGCAGGCGATCCGTGAGCTCGTGGAGCGGCTCGATACCGCGACTCTGAGCTCGGTCCGAGAGATCAAGATCGTCGAGATGACCTCCGCGAACGCGCTCGAGATGGTCAACCTGCTGCAGAACGTGCTGTCTGGTCGTTCGCTCGCGGGGCGCAACATCGACGCTCAGGCGACGCTGCTGCGGTTCGTGAAGCAACGCGCCGCCGAAGAACTTGGGATCGACCCCGACGAGATCGATCTGACTGAGACCGAGGTCTCCTCAGCGATCCGTGAGCGCGTGTCGCTGACGCCCGACCTGCGTACGAACTCGATCGTGGTCTCGGCGCCACCGGCGATGATGGTGATGATCGAGTCGATGATCGAGACGCTCGATACCTCGGCGTCCGGCTCGCGCGATATCCGCGTGTTCGCTCTTGAGAACGCCGACGCCGACAACATGGCGGAGCTCCTGCGTGACCTGTTCAACCTGCAGCGCCAGGGCAACTTGTACATCCTCGTTCCCACTGCACAGCCCGACCTCGCCGACGGCATCTCCAGCTCGGGCGATGGGCTCAACATGGGTGACGTCACCCTCTCGGTGGTGCCTGATGAGCGTCAGGCGCTCAGCATCACCATCGATGCGCGCACGAACTCGCTGCTCGTTTCTGGCACCCCGCTGTACCTCGAACTCGTCTCCGGCGTGGTCGAGCAGCTCGACGCGAAGACCGGCACCGAGCGCGAGCGGTTCGCTGTGGAGCTCAAGAACGCGGAGGCGGACGAGGTGGCCTCGGCCCTTCAGTCGTTCATTGATCAGGAGCAGGACCGCGTCGAACAGGCGCTCGGACCCGACCGTGAGGGCTCGGTCATCCGGCGACTGGAACGTGAGATCTCCGTCGTGGGGGTGCCCGGCAGCAACCGCTTGCTCGTTTCGGTGTCGCCTCGCTATCGCCAGGTGGTGCAGGATCTGATCGACGAGCTCGATCGCCCGCCCGCACAGGTGCTGATCCAGGTACTGCTCGCGGAGGTCACGCTCGACAGCGAACAGTCCTTCGGCATCGACTTCACGCTCAACCCGCTGGGCAGCCGTCAGGCGGGCGGCTCGTACCGCTCGGGTGGCACCGGCGTACTGACGGCCATCGGCGTACCGAACATCTCGGTCTCCAGCCTCGACTTCGAGTTGCTTGTGCGTGCGCTCGAAGTACAGGGGCGACTCGAGGTACTCAGCCGCCCGCAGATCCTCGTGAACGACAACGAGAGCGCGATGATCCAGGTCGGTGAAGAGATCCAACTCGTCACCGATGTTGAACGTTTGGACAACGGTAACGTGCGTTCTGACGTGACGCCTCGCGACCTCGGTGTCGTGCTGACGGTAGAGCCCTCAATCAGCCCGGACGGCTTTGTGCGTCTGCAGATCGCCCCGGAGATCTCGGCGTTGACCACACGGACGACGCAGGTCTCCGAGGACTTCAGCGCTCCGGTCATCTCGACAAGGCGTGCTGATACCACGGTGACTGTGAAGGACGGGCAGACGATCGTGATCGGCGGGCTCATCCAGACGGGCTCGGAACGGCGTGTGAACAAGGTCCCGATCCTCGGCGACATCCCGATCCTGGGCATCCCCTTCCGTTCCGAGCGCGTGACGAACACGAAGACGGAGCTGCTGATCATCCTGACGCCCCGCGTGATCTTCACGGACAACGATACATACAACAGCGAGATGCGTGCGATCACCGACGACGAGGTGGATCGCCTGACGCTGCCTGAGAACATCCGCGATTCGTTGCGGGAGAACACCGTGTACGACATCGAGTCCGATGTCTTTGATGAGGTGAACGTGCAGAACGGCAAGGACAAAGATGTGAAAACCGAAACCGAGAGCGGCGAAGCCGGCGGTGACGGTTGAACCTCCGTTCCCTGTTGGTCGCGCTCTTGCTGATTCCATTGATGCTCTTGGGCACCGCGTGCATTACAGAAGGGGGCTCCAGTCCTCCACGGCGAAAACCGCGGACGATCCCCGAGCCCCCGGGTTTGCGGCCCGCGACGCTGCTGCTCAACGCAACGCCTTTCCCGATCGACGCGGACGGCAACGGCTACGCCGACACGTTCACAGTGAGCATCTTCCTGTTCGCCCCCGCGAACCAGCACCCCATCCCGATCCACGCCGACGGGGTCTTCGAATTCACGCTGACCGGGCGCGATAAGGAGATCCTCGCGGAATGGACCTACGAGGGCGAGCGTGTGGAGCGAGCCAAGGTGCGACCGTTGACGGGGCCGGGCTACAACTTCGACCTCGATATCAACGAAGTGGCCTCGGACAGGATCAACATGCAGAACGGCAGCCTGCGCTGCACCTGGATCGGGACGGACGGTTTGAGCGTTCCGGTGCGCGGGCCGACGATCGTGCGTATCGGGCGCACCGGCGTCGGCGGCTAAGCCGCGCGCTCAGAAGAGCCCCATCTGGTCCGCGTCGTCGCGAGAGCTGCGCCTTCGTCTCGGCGGGAGCTCTTTCACACGCTCCTCGGCCTGTCGTGTGCCCTCGCCCTCTACGCGTGAGCGCAGCGTGCCGCCGCTGACGCGGGTGACGATGTTCACGCCGGGTTGCGCCTGATCGGGTGTTCGGATCAGTTCGCCGGACGCATCGATGGTCGTGAGCGAGTAGCCGCGGGCGAGGACGCTGGCGGGCGAGACGACCACGAGTTCGCGCTCGAGCGCATCGATGCGTCCGTGTTGATCCGCGACCTCTCGTCTCATCGCCTTCCTCAGCGTGGCGTGTGCCCGCTCGAGTTGTGGGTCTTCCAGGCGGCGGCGGACCGCGTGGCTCAATCGCCGCTCGGCCCGCCCAACGGCTTCGAGCCGTTCGGTGTGCGTGGACTCGGGGCGGTGGCTCGCGAGGCGCGAGGCGGTGCGTTCGAGGTGCAGGTGGCGGTGCGTGAACGTGAGTCTCGCGCCGTCTCTCAGCGCTTCGGCGCGATCTGTCAGCCGCTCGCGTGGGGGACCGAGCGGGTCCAAGGCGGTGAGCCTTCTCGTGACGCCGGCACGCAGCGCCGCCGCGGCGCTG
>JAJDDE010000034.1 GCA_029260475.1 Phycisphaerales bacterium
GACGCCGAACTCGCGTCCCGGTACTAAAACAGGCCGCTCTGGTGGAGCGGCCTGTTATAAAAAATCGGTGATGTCCAACCGAAGTCAGTCCGCCTTCGCCGGCGTAGCCGTCGAAGCCGCGACGGCCTGCTCGACGAGCGCGTCGAACGCGGCCGGATCCTCGATGGCGACCTGGCTGAGCATCTTGCGGTTGAGCAGGATGCCCGCGTTCTTCAGGCCGTTCATGAAGAGGCTGTAGCGCGTGCCGCGCATGCGGCAGGCGGCGGTGATGCGGGTGATCCAGAGGCGGCGCATGTCACGCTTGCGGGCGCGACGGTCGCGCCAGGCGAACTGGCCGGCGCGGGTGAGGGCGACCTTGGCCTGCTGGAAGTGACGGGACTTCGTCCCGTAGTAGCCGCGCGCTTCCTTGATGATGCGCTTGTGCTTACGGCGGCGACCGGTGGACTTGCGTACACGGGGCATGGGTGTCTCTCGCTATCGTGAAACGTGGTGCCGGACGGGGCGACCGATCGTCGGTCGGCTTGGGACCCGGACGGCGGGTGTGTGGACGGTTGTGTGGATCGGTTAGCTGATGGCGTCGGCGAAGAAGGCTTCGCGGGCGGCCTTGTTGGCCTCGCGGGCCTCGGAGACCTTCTCGGCACGCTCGGTGGGATTCGGGCTGCGCGTCATCGCGGACTTGGGCTGCTGCGCACCGCGGAGACGTACGTAGATCATGCGGCTCAGGCGCTTGGTGTCGGAGCTGTCCACCCACGAGCCGCGACGTAGGTCGCGCAAGCGGTCGGGGCTCTTACCGGAGCGCAAGTGCTTGTAGCCGGCGGCGGTGTGGCGCGCCTTGCCCGTCTTGGTGATGACGAGTCGCTTAAGGAGGGACTTGTGGGGCTTGGCCTTGGGCATGATCGCTCTCGGTCGTCGGTGGTGAACACAGAAACGGGCCGCGATCTGCGCGGCCTCGCTGGGAGGGGCGTCGAGTGTAGGGGCTCCGATCGGGGCGGACAAGACGCGCAGGGCGGTTTCCGCCCTCTGGATAGGACCTCGTCGTGTCGGCTCAGGGGCCGACGAACTGGTCGTCCGGCGATTCTGGCCGCTCGTCGCCCCGGAGGGACATCCGTCCGGACCGCTCGGCCCGCTTGGGGAGCCAGATGTTGTCGCCGTTGGGGAGCACCGGGGAGGAGAGGAAGACGACGCTGGCGTCGCCGTAGACCGCGTGCTGGCCCTTGCCGTTGAAGTTGTCTGAGTTTTCGGAGGCGTCGATCACGCCGTTCTCGATCGCCTGGCGGACCACGGGGGAGCGGTCGGTGATGAGGATCGAGCGGTTGAGGTTGAAGATCGTCGGGGGCTCGGAGGTGCTGAAGAGGCGGTAGCTGTAGGAGACCTGCTCGAGGTCACGCCAGTCCGTGGCGTTGGCGTCCGTGGGGCGCTGCGGGGCGTTGCTCTTGCCCGGGGCGTTGAGCGTCTCGAAGGGGACGTAGTTGCCGCTGATCAGGGCGTAGAGGTTCGCGGAGTGGGACTGCTCGGGATCGCCGACGAGCCACCATTGCTGCGTGCCCTTGCTGGAGGACGTGCCGGCGGCTTTGGAGCGGGTCTGTGTGTACGGGATCTTGGCGTCGTGATCCGCAGCGAAGAGCGCGGAGCCGAAGCCGGCTCGCTGCAGGTTCGCGGTGCTCTCGGCGGCCCAGGTGTTGGCCTGGAAGTTCGAGAGCGTCGGGAAGGCGATAGAGGCGAGGATGACGAAGGCCGCAGCGATCGCACCGAGGTCCGCCAGCCGGAACCTGCGCCGAGCGGTTTCGAGTTCGATCGAGGGGTCCAGGCGCAAGCGGTCTGATTGCCGGTCCATCTCGCTCTGCACAAACTCGAGCGTGCGGGCGATGCGGTCTTCGCGGGCGTCGTCGAAGGGCAGTTCGAGCAGGGTGACCAGGCCGTCCAAACGGTGTTCGGAGGCGCCATCGGCCCAGCGGTCCACCGCCTGAGCCATGTCCGGGGCGAGGGGGGACTGGTGCCCGATGCGGGCGGCACGGTCCGCATCGCGGGCGGCGCCGACCACGCCGACGGTCGCCTCAACGCGGGCGACGCGCCCCGCCGAGCTGTCCGTCTCCAGCAGGGCGAGCAGGTGATCGAACCGCACCCGCTGGGTGTCCGTCGCGAGGGTTTCGCGGAGGACATCGATGGCGGGGCGGGCATCGTGACTCGTGGGTTCTTGGCTCATCGACGGGTGGTACGACCGGTGGGCACGCTGCGTTCGCGCCCCGGGAGCCGAATTTTGCTCTGTGCCGGTGTGTGAAACGGGGCGATTTGGGGGAGTGCCGTCGGAGTCGGATCGCCATCTTTATCGGTGGCGGATCCACGGTGGCGGATCCACGATGGGCACAGCGCTCAGGCGTGGTCACGCCAGTTCGCCTGGGCCCGCTTTTCGCCGGCTTCCTGCTCCTCGACGACCTCTTCCCACCGCTTCGCGAAGCCGGAGACGGCGGCGTGCAGGCGGGATTTGACGGTGCCCAGCGGGATCGAGCAGACCTCCGCGATCTGGGCGTAGGTCATACGCTGGAAGTACGCGAGCAAGAGCACCTCACGCAGTCGCGGCGAGAGTCGGTCCACCGCCAGTTGCACCAGGGCTGAGCGGTCCTCGTCCGTCAGGTTCATGGTGATCTCGGGCGTGTTGTCGCCCATGAGATCCACGAAGCTGCGTCCCTCGCCCGAATCGTCGATCGCCGCGGAGAGCGAGACGGTCGGACGTCGCTGGATCTTGCGGAGTGCATCACGCCCCTTGTTCGCCGCGATCGTGAAGAGCCACGGCTTGAACCGACGGCTGCAATCGAAGGATTCGAGCGACTGGTGGAGCTGGAGGAAGGTGTCCTGAAACACGTCCTCGGCGAGCTGTCGCTGGCCCGTCAGGCGGGTCAGGAAGCCCATGAGCGGATCGTGGTAGCGCTCGATGATCACCCGGAACGCGACGACATCCCCCTCGAGGTAGTCCTCGACGAGTTCCTCGTCCGTGCGTGTGTCGGGGCGGTCGTCCATATCGATGCTCTTCGAACAGTACCCCTCCGGGCCTTCGAAAGATCGATCGATCTCGGTGGTCCGAGGGCATGACCGGCACAAACCGCCCGGGCGACCCGTCTACACGCCGAATCTGCGCGGGCCCGGATCGGGTTCTGAACGGTTGGGGGTGAACCTCACCTTTGCATCGACTAGCATCGACCCGTTCAGCGTCGCGGTGCGTGCGCCCGCCGACGGATCGAGTCGAGAGAATCAGCGGCACACCGCCGCACGGAACCGGAGCAGGCACCATATGGGCGTCCCCATCAGCCAGATGTACACCGTCGCGTCCTACGTCATCGGGCAACGGCTCAAGGGCAACAAGCGGTACCCGCTCGTGCTCATGCTCGAGCCGCTGTTCCGCTGCAACCTCTCCTGCGCGGGGTGCGGCAAGATCCAGTACCCCGCGCACATCCTGAAGCGCGACCTGCCCATCGAGCAGGCGCTCAGGGCCGTCGATGAGTGCGACGCGCCGATGGTGTCGATTCCCGGCGGCGAGCCGCTGCTGCACCCGCAGATGGGCGAACTCGTCGAGGAGCTCGTGAAGCGGAAGAAGTACATCTACCTCTGCACCAACGCGCGCATCCTCAAGAAGAAGCTCGAGGAGGGCATGTTTAAGCCCAGCAAGTACCTGACCTTCAGCGTTCACATGGACGGGCAAGAAGCGCACCACGACTTCGCCGTCTGCCGCGAGGGCACCTACACGGAGGCCGCCGAGGGCATCCGTATGGCTGTGGAGCAGGGCTACCGCGTGACAACGAACACCACGCTCTTCGACGGCGCCGATCCGAACTCCGTCCGCGCGTTCTTCGATGAGATGATGGAACTCGGCGTCGAGGGCATGATGGTCTCGCCCGGCTACGCCTACCCGAAAGCGCCCGATCAGAAGGCCTTCCTCAACGAGCGAAAGAAGACCAACGAGCTCTTTGAGATGATCCTCTCGAACCGGAAGAAGGGCTGGATCTTCAACCAGTCCCCGCTCTTCCTCGAGTTCCTCATGGGCGACCGCGAGTACGAGTGCACGCCCTGGGGCAACCCCACCTACAACATCTTCGGCTGGCAGAAGCCCTGCTACCTGCTGCAGGACGGCTACGTGGACACCTTCCAGGAGCTCATGGAGACGACCGACTGGGAGAACTACGGGCGCGCCAGCGGCAACAAGGATTGCCAGCAGTGCATGGTGCATTGCGGCTACGAGCCCTCGGCGGTCGATCACACCTTCGCGAGCTTCGGCGGCATGTGGGGCACGATCAAGGCGATGATCTTCAACACCTACGCCAACCCCGGCGCGAAGAAGCGCCTCGCCGAGGAGGAGAAGAAGCCGCACGGCCCGCTCGCGCACCTCGGCCTGACCGTCGAGGGCAAGCCGATGCAGGCCGAAGAAGCCGCGGGCGCCGCGTAACCAATGGTCCGCGCAGTTTTCATCGCGGTGCTGGGTCTGGTCGGCGGTGTCTACCTGCTCGTCACGGGCTGGGCGGCTCTCGCCCAAGGCAACGCATCGCGCGCCACGCCGGTCCCGATGACCTACGAGGCGTTCGTCGCGGACCCGCCCGCACCGGGCACGATCGTTGAGATCACCGGCGGATTCCTGCTGCCCAACTGCGTCAACGAGACCGACAACGCCGGCACGCAGACCGGCGCCTACTCCGGCATCGCACCCATCTCCGACGCGCCCGTCCGCGGCGTCAACGCGAGCCAACGCTTCACCGGTTCTTCCCCCGAGATTCTGGCCATCGCCAGCCCGATCGACGGCAGCGGAGAGTTCAACCAACTGGCCTTCGGACGGACGCACACCGGCCTGGTGCTCCCGACGGATCATCGGATCGACGCGGAACTCACGCGACTCGTCGCGGGCAGCTTCCCCGACCTCGACCTTGCGACCTGTCCTAAACTCCGCATCGCCCTCCACGACACCACGAACGCTGGCTACGCCAGGATGGGCGGCGGTGCGCTGCTGATCCTGCTGCCGCTGCTGAACGTGGTGATGGCAATTCGCAAGCAGTGAGAGCCACAACTATCTCTTCGGTGCACCGAAGACTCCTTCATCGAGCGCGTCAAACGCCGTGCAGTAGGTCGATGTAGACTCCACATATGAAGAGTCCGGTGCTGTTGCTTTTTATCATGGCCGCAGTCTCTATCTACGGGGGGTGCAAGCTTTCTAGTGGCGTGAAGTACGTACAGAGCCAGGCCAATCCTGTGCCCGACGAGTCGGTGACGATCTGGGAATTCGTGAACGACCCGCCCTTCAAGTTTCAGCAAGTAGAGATCACAGGGTGCCGATTCGCACCTCGCGAGGACGAGGAAGAGATGAGCGGGGGGCTTCGAAGGATCATGACGCGGGTCTTCCCTTCTCAAAATTACCCGGGGCAAGTCGAGGCGGCAGAAGGCGTTGCGGTATTGATGATCGTCCATGACGACGAGGCACTCGCAGCGCTGCGTCTGAGTTCAAGCGTCATCGGCATGCACCTGACTCGTGAGTTTCTGGACATCGACGGCGAGCAGGAACTCCTCGATGTCATGCTGAACTCGATCTCTGATCCGAACCAAGAACCGATGCTCATTGTCCATGCCGGTGCCCCTTCGATGCTCTCGAACGAATCGGTTCAAAAGGGTGGGCTCATGCTCATCTGTGGTCTCGTCGCGTTTGGAGTGCTCGTCTTCGCATGGGTCAGGGGCCCTGATGATGGCATCGGTGAGCCTGAGGCCAACGTCTAGGGCGCAAATGAATGCGCTCAAGTGATGCGTAAACCCCCGCACCACACCGCGTCCACCGGGTTCCCACCGAACTCGTAACCGAGCATCCGTTCGTCGGTGTGGCGCAGCAGCACCGCGTCGGCGCGAGCGCCTTCGCGGAGCGCACCCCGGTCGTCGAAACCGAGCAACGCCGCGGCATTCGTGGTGCAGGCCCTGAGCGCCTCGTGGGCGGTGATGCGGAGGTGCCTCGTCGCGAGGGCGATCGCGAAGGGCATGGATGAGGTCGGCGCGGAGCCCGGGTTGCAATTGGTGGCGATGACGAGGCGGTCGCTCGCTCCCGGGGCGGCGTCAAGGAACATCCGCCCATCGGCGTACCGCCCGTCCACCTGGAAGCCCGAGCAGGGGAGCATCACGCCATAGGTCTTCGAGCGGGCGACGTTGCGGAGCTCCACCTCGGAGGTGGCCTCGAGGTGATCGACGCTCAGCGCACCGTGTTCCACGGCCCACCGGGTCATGCCGAGCTCGTTGAACTGGTCGGTGTGGACGCGGACCGGGTGCCCGAGCTCCATCGCGTGCGCGAAGAGCCGGCGTGTGTCGTCGAAGGACCACGCGCCCATCTCGGTGTACGCGTCGATGGTGATGCCGGGGAACTCCTCGTGTACGGCGCGGAGCGTCTCGATGCAAGTGGTCTGCACGAAATCCGGCTGCTCGGGGTCCAGCGCGTGGGCGATCAGGGCGGTGGGAACGAGCGTGCCCGCCCACGCCTCGCCGGCGCGGGTGATCGCCCGCAGCATCTTCAGCTCGTCCTGCGTGGTGAGCCCGTACCCGGACTTCACCTCGAGGGTCGTCGTGCCCTCGCGGAGCATGACGTTCAGGCGGGTGAGCAGGCGTTCGCAGAGCCCGTCCTCGCTCGCCCCGCGCACCGCGCGGACGGTGGACATGATCCCACCGCCCGCCTCCAGCAGCTCGAGGTACGTAGCGCCCCGGAGCTTCATATCGAACTCATCGAGCCGATCGCCCGCCCAGCAGGCGTGGGTGTGGGCATCGACGAAGCCGGGCATGAGCACCCGCCCGTGCGCATCGAACGTGTCGTCGTACGCCCCGCTCGGCGCATCGCCCTCGAAGACGCGCGTGATCGTGTCCTTCTCGAGCACGACGCCGCCGCGCTCGATGACCGTATCGCCGTTCATCGTGACCACGCGTGCGTTGTGGATGAGCGTGCTCATGCGCTCCTCCCGCGGTAGCCGGTGACGAAGTGCAGGAAGAGCAGCGCCGCGATGCGGGCGGTGCGCCCGTCGTCGTGCTTCGGGCACAGCTCCATGATGTCGAAGTGGCGAACGTTCTCGTTCTCCCCCGCGCGTTCGCAGAGCTCGGCGACCGTGTACACCGGCAGGCCACACGGGTTGACCGCGGAAACGCCGATCGCGGCGCTGCCGTCGATCGCGTCGAGGTCGATGGAGACGAACCCCGGGTGGTGCTCGGTCTCGTCCTGCCTGGAGCTGAAGGCAAAGTCCATCGCCCACTCGGGCGGCGCGTCGCCCGAGAGCACACGGTCCACCGTCACGATCTCCGCGAACCGCTCGCTCAGCCAGTCGCAGTGGGGGGCGGTGTTGGCGAAGCGTCCGATGCCGTATTCTATGAAGCGCGTCGCGTCGATGAACCCACCCTCGATGCCCGCCCTGTATGGCATGCCCGAGCCGTCCGTCTCGCGGACGTCGAGGTGGGCGTCCACGTTGATGCCCCCGACCGCTCCGCCCACGTGGTGCGAGAGCGCGCGCACGCTCGGGAACGTCAGGTCGTGCCCGCCCCCGATGCACACGGGCAGCAAGCCCCGTTTGTGCAGCGCGAAGACCGCCTCGGTGATCCGCTCGTGCGTCTCGTGCATCGCCCGCACGGGGTCGCCCGAGGCGGCGTCGGTACGCACCGGCACCACG
>JAJDDE010000035.1 GCA_029260475.1 Phycisphaerales bacterium
GGATGCCAAGCAAACCCATGATCGCGCAAGCGACGCCAGTACAGCGCACGATCGCGGTGCGCGCGAAGTCCGGGCGTTTGGCGCCGAGGTACTGCCCGACGAGCGTGCTGGCGGCGATCGCCATCCCGAAGCCGGGCATGAAGCTGAAGGACTCCACGCGAACCGCGACGACGTGGGCCCCGAAGTAGCCCTCGGCGCCCGCGAGCGCGAGGAACGTGAAGACGATGAAGTTGCCCAGCCACATGCCGGCGGTCTCGAAGAAGTTCGGGATGCCGATGCGCACGAGGCGGTAGATCGTGGAGCGGTGCGGGCGCAGCCGCGCTGCTCTGAGGCGAACGCCCGAGATACCGCGGAACATGAGCCCGACCACCAGCGCGGCGCCGCACCACCAGGCGATAGCGGTCCCAAGGGCGATGCCCTTGACGCCGAGGCCCTGGTCGAGAATCGCGGGGATGGTGAAGAGCGGCTCGTTGGAGCCGGGGGGCGTGTAGCTGAGCTCGACGCCCGCGAGGATGAGCGTGAGCGCGATATTGATCGCGTTGACCACCAGCATGATCAGCAGCGGCTTGACCGATTCACCGACGCCCCGGCTGCAGGCGATACCGCCGAAGAGGATCGTGACCGCGGGCACGGCGCTCGACACGATGCGGAGATAGTCCACGGTGTGGGTGTACGCCTCGCCGCCCCGCTCGAGGCGAAGGAAGTCCGCGATCTGCGGCGCGAGCAGGAACATGCCGATCCCGGTGACGGTGCCGATGATCAGGCCGATGGTGATGACCTGCCCGAAGACGACGCCCGCGAAGGCGGTGCGCCCCCTGCCGATGGCGCGAGAGATCAGCGCGGTCGCGCCGACGCCCAGCGCGATGGTAAGCATGCCCATGAACCACTGGAAGTAGGAGGCGACGCCGATCGCGTCGGTCGCCGCGGTGCTGATGCGGGCGGCGACCACCGTGTCCACCAACCCGACGAGCGCGTTGAGGAAGGACTCGAGCACCACCGGCCACGCGAGGATGAAGATCGCGCCCCACATCGTGAGGCCCTTGAGGCGACCGGACTTGATGGAGCCGCGCTCGTCGCACTCGACGGTCATGGGCGGGCCGATATGCACCGCGGCACCGCTCACATCGCCGATATCGCCCTCTTCTAGCTCGAAGTCTCTCGGGTCTTCGGGGATGTGCTGCGGGCGTTGAGACACGGGCTGAGGGTAGGCCCAGCGCCCCGGTAGGGCATCGATCCGAGCCTAGGAGAGTGCTTCCTCGCGCTCGTCGTCCGGGGCCAGACGCGTCATGATCCGGGCCCCCACCGCGTCGCCCCAGACGTTCACAGCAGTACGGCACATGCCCTGGATGCGGTCGATCCCCAGAATGACCCCGATCGCGGTCAGCGGGAGCTGGTCGGCCTCTCGCCCGTAGGCAACGAGTGAGTTGTTGGTCGCGACGATGACGATCGCCATCGTGATCAGCCCGGCGCTGGGCACCGCGGCGGTGCCGATGGCAGCGAACGTCGCGGTGAGCAGGATCACGAGGAGTTCGCCCAGTTCGAGATGCACACCGTAGAACTGGAAGAGAAAGACGACCGCGACGCCCTGGTAGAGCGCGGTGCCGTCCATATTGATGGTCGCGCCGAGCGGGACGACGAAGTTGGTCGCCTGCTCGGAGCACTCGCCTGACGTCTTGCATGTTTCGATCGTGACCGGCATCGTCGCCCCGCTCGAGGCGGTGGAGAACCCGAAGATCAGCGGTTTGCGCAGCGCCCACAGGTAGCGGAAAGGGTTGATCCGCGTGAGCAGGAAGAGGATGGCCGGAAGCGTGACGAGCGCGTGGATGAGCAGGCCCAGGATGACCACGAACATGTACGTCGCGATCGGCCCCGCGATCGCTTCGAGCCCGACGCTGCCGATCTTCGACGCGACCAGCAAGAAGACGCCGAGCGGCGCGACCCAGATAATCCACTGGACCAATTTGATCAGCGCCGCGAACAAACCGTCGAAGGCTTCGATCACCGGTCTGCCCGCCTCCCCCACCGCGACGAGCGCAAGGCCAAGCAGGACAGAGAAGAAGATCACCCCCAGCGTGTTGCCCTCTGTCGCGGCGGCGACGGGGTTGGTCGGGATCAGACGCTTGCCGAGATCGAGCAGGATGTTGCCCAGCGAGGTGTTGGGTGCCTCGGCCTCCTCGTTCTTCTTGTCGAATTTCTCGCTCATCTGCGCGACGACGCCGGGCAACTCGCCGGTGTTGGTGGTGAGCGCCGTGCGTTCGGCCTCGGTGAGGTCCTTGCCCGGTCCGATCAGCGTGACGAGCCCGAGGCCCAGCGTGATCGCGAGCATCATCGTCGCGATGTAGTACGCGAGCGTGGAGAGCCCGAGCACCCCCAGCTTCTGCGGGTCACCGATCGACGCGACGCCCGCGACCACAGAGACGAAGACGATCGGCAGGATCATCAGTTGGAGCGGGCGGAAGAAGATGAGCTCGCCCGCCGACTGCCAGGGCCCCACCGTCTCGTTGATCGCTGCTTTCGTGGCGCTCGCGTCGAAGAGCAGAAACTGCCCAACAAGCACGCCCGCGATGAGCCCGACGAAGATCAGGCCGGTGAGGATGAGGTCGCTCTTCTTCACGCGCGCTCCTGCTGTGAGGACTGGGGGGAGGGTCGGGAGGGCCGACCGCCTAGATGGAGTCGGCGTACGCCTTCACAGACGATGAGAACGGACGGGGCTCGAGCCCGAGATGGGCCTTAGCCTTCGCGATGTTCGCGGTGCTGTCCTTCGCGGCCAGCGCGGGCTCGGAGGGACCGAAGGGCAACGCGTCGGCGAGGCCCAGGAACCTGGCGGCGTAGGCCATGCCGACGCCAGCCGGCGCGGGCAACCCGATCACCGGCTTCTTGGAGCCGTAGGGCATCGCGTCACGCACGGTTTTGAGCAGCGTCGGCCAGTCCACCGTCTCGGGGCCGACGAGCGGATAGATCTCGCCGATCGCATTGGGGGTGGCGATAGCGCTCACCACCGCGTGGGCGACGTCCTCAACAGCGATGGGCTGCACCTGCGCAGCGACAAACTTCGGGATGGGCGGGAAGCCTTCCACGCCGTCGAAGCGCAGGAAGTACGGCAGGAAGAACCGGGGTGATTGGCGCCCGAGGACCCAGTCCCGCACCATCTGCATGAACTCGCCGTCGGGGCCGTGGACGATCGAGGGGCGCAGGATCGTCCAATCGAGGGACGAGCCGCGCACGATCTGCTCGCTCGCCCACTTCGATTTGGTGTAGCCGTCCCCGCCTCCGGGGGTGGTGCCGAGGGCCGAGATCTGGATGAACCGCTCGAGCCCGTTCCGCTCCGCCGCATCGACCGCATGCTGTGTGGCGCGGGTGTGCAGGCGGACGAAGGTGATCCCCCTGTTGGGGAATTCACGCCGGATGCCCACGCAGTTCACGATCGCGTGAGCGCCCTGGCACAGCTCATCGAGCACGCCCCCGCTGAAGAGGTCCCCCGAGACGACACTCATGCGATCGTTGGCGGGGAATTCGGACGCCTTCTCGGGATCGCGGACGAGTGCGCGCACGCTGTGCCCCGCGTGGAGCAGGGCCTCGACGCAGTAACGCCCTACAAACCCTGTTGCGCCCATCACGCAGACCGTCTGCCTCGCCGGTTGATTCACGCTCGTCGCTCCTTCGCGGGCCAGTGCTCGGTCGCCCGCTGATCGGGTGAGTGTACCGGGTGCGCAGCCCCCGCGCTGGGGGTTCACGGGGCATGGCACGCGGTTCGCGGAGGTTCTTGGCGTGCGCCGACGGTCCCGTCCGGGGCGCTATCCGAGACCACCCAGCCCGACGGAGCCCGCCCATGCGAATCGCCAACGAGTACACACACGCCGCGCACATCTTCACCAACGAGGAACTGCTCATGGCCCTCGTCGCCGAACGCCTGGATCGGCTCGGCGACCGCATGGTCTATCGCGGGCACACCCGTCTGGCTCTTTACGGCAGCCTCGACCACATCGGCTGGCTGACCAGGACCATCGAGGGCCTCAAAAGCTTCCCGCTGACCGCGATCATCGCGGGCCCGGACCAGCAGCTCCGCACCAACGACGAACAGAGCCACAACGGCGTCCCCGTCATCGCGATCGACAACCCGCGCATCACCGAGTACTGCGACAGCGTGCTCATCGCCGACGACCGCTACGAGGAGGACATGCACCGCAAGGCGATGCGCTGGCTCCCGCCTGGCATCATCGTGCACCGCCTGTACGAGCGGCTCGGTATCGGGCGCGAATCGCTCCTCCGCGCCACCATCGACGGACGCCCGCGCGCACCGCGCGTCATCGTGAAGGCCAACGGCGATATGATCGCCGAAGAGGCGATCGCCTGATCACACGGCACTCCACCCTAAAATAAAAAGACCCCCGGGCGGCGGTGGGGACCGCCCGAGGGTGCCGATTCGGCGCGACGCCTGGTGTGGTGGGACCCGTCAGGGCTCCGCGTAGCGGAACCCCACGGGCGGCATCGCGCCGGGTGGTGGTTGTCGAGCGGACACAGCCGCCCAAACACCCGACGGGGCCAAGGCCCCGCCGAGCGGAAGGAATGCGACGCCGGCGGTGGGAGAACCGGCGTCGCTCGCGTTATCACACGCTCATCGGGGCCCGACCGCGGAGCTCGCCCCGCCATCTTGCGGCGGCGCGCCCGACCGAGGATCCGTCCTCGAGCCGGCGGCGGGTGTGACCCGAATCGGTGTGACAACGGCTCCGACGTCGTGACCCAGGGGGGGAGTCGCCGAGCGAGTCGGCATCGATCACGACGGCTTCACTAACTGGATCCATCAACTGCACCCCATCGAATGACCGCAATTCAGGCAGCGGTAGCAGGTGCCGTTTCGGACGGTGATGGTGCCGCAGGTGTCGCAGGGCGGGGCGTCTTCCTGACACTCCGCGAGCGACTCGGAGAGCACCGAGCGGCTCTTCATCTCGACCCGCACCGAACCATCGCCGGCCTCGTAGGACGCGCTCGTCATCGAGATCGCAACGGACTCGGAGACACTGACCACGTCGTCCTCGTCCACCGGGGTGTTCCGGAGGCGGGCGTCGTGGGCGACGACGCGGGACGAGGTGTCCCGACCGCTGTCCTCGTCGCGGGAGGACGCGACGCTGCCGTCGCTGTCCATGCCGTCACGCTTCGGCGCGTGCTGCTCGCGGTACCCGGGGATGAACTGCATGCCCATCCAGCGGAATATGTAGTCCACGAGGCTCTTGGCGAAGGGGATGTCGCGGTTGGTCGTCATGCCCGCGGGCTCGAAGCGCTGGTGGGTGAACTTGCGGACGAGCGATGCGATGGGCACGCCGTACTGCAGCGCGACCGAGGTCGCGGTGCCCAAGGAGTCCATGACGCCGCCGATCGTCGAGCCCTCCTTGGACATCGTGATGAAGAGCTCGCCCGGGGCGCCGTCGGAGTAGAGGCCGACGGTGAGGTACCCCTCGTGCCCCGCGATGTTGAACTTGTGCGTGATGGATTCACGCGTATCGGGCAGGCGCCGGCGCATCGGGCGACGCTCGATCAGCGAGACGAGCTCGCGGGTCGCCGCCTCGTCGCCGTCGATCGCCGCGAGCGCGAGGCGACCGATCTCGATCGCCACCTCGTCGCGGGCGGCGTCCACCGACTCCGTGTCCTCGGCGATCTCCAGCACGTCCTCGTCGTCCGCATCCTCGGACTTGGTGGACAGGGGCTGGCTGAGCTTGCAACCGTCGCGATAGAGCGCGTTGGCCTTGAGACCCATTTCCCAACTCAGGCGGTACGCGGCCTTGATGTCCTCCTCCGTCGCGTCGCTCGGGAGGTTGATCGTCTTGCTGATCGCACCGGAGATGAACGGCTGGGCGGCGGACATCATGCGGATGTGCCCCTCAGCGGAGATGTACCGCGTCCCGGTTTTGCCGCAGGTGCTCGCGCAGTCGAAGACCGCGAGGTGGTTCGCCTCGAGGTGCGGGGCGCCCTCGACCGTCTGCGTGCCGCAGATGACCGCGGACAGCGCGTCGATCTGCTTGCCGGTGAGGCCCATGTGCCGCAGCAGGTTCCATGACATGTCGCTCTGTGCCGCCATCGGGTCCACGCCGATCGCCTTGAGGCCGTCCTCGCCGATGGACCACGCGTTGAAGGCGAAAGAGAGCTCGAACATGCCCGGGAGCTGCTCTTCGATACGGGCCTGGTGCTCGCGATCGAGCCCCGCCTCTTCGAGGAGCTTCGCGAAGGTCACGTCCAGCTCGCCCTGACCGTCCGCGCTGGGCATCGTCACGTCGAAGGACAGCGTGCCGAGCACGAAGCGGAGGATGTCCCGGATCTGCGCCTCGTCGTAGCCGAGCGCCACGAGGGCGGGCTTGAGCGACTGGTTGGCGATCTTGAAGTACCCGCCGCCCGCGAGCTTCTTGAACTTCACGAGCGCGAAGTCCGGCTCCACACCCGTCGTGTCGCAGTCCATCAGCAGGCCGATGGTGCCGGTGGGCGCGATGACGGTCGTCTGCGCGTTGCGGAAGCCGTGCTTCTCGCCCAGCGCGAGCGCATCGTCCCACGCCGCGGTGGCGTGCGAGAGCAGCGTGCGGGCGTTGGACACGTGGACACGCGGGCTCGTCACCGTCTTGTGATCGATGGGCACGGGGCGGACGGTGAGCTCTTCCCACTCCTTGGCGTGCCGGTCCACACCGTGCGCTGCGCGCCGGTGGTTGCGGATCACCCGGAGCATGTGGTCCTTGTTGGACTTGTACCCCGCGAAGGGTCCGTGCTCGCGCGCCATCAGCGCGCTCATGCGGTAGCTCCGACCGGTGAGGATCGCCGTCAGGCAGCCGCAGACCGCGCGGGCCTCCTCGCTGTCATACGGGATACCCGCCTGCATGAGCATCGCGCCGATGTTCGCGTAGCCCAGGCCCAGCGTGCGGTAGCGGTAGCTGAGCTCGGCGATCTCCTTGCTGGGGAACTGCGCCATGAGCACGGAGATCTCGAGGACGATCGTCCAGAGGTCCACGCCGTGCTCGTAGCCCGCGACATCAAAGGCGTGCGTCTTGGGGTCGTAGAACTTGATGAGGTTGAGCGACGCCAGGTTGCACGCGGTGTTGTCGAGGAACATGTACTCGCTGCACGGGTTGCTCGCGTTGATGCGACCGCTCGACGGGCAGGTGTGCCACGCGTTGATCGTGCTGTCGTACTGCACGCCCGGATCGGCGCACCGCCACGCGGCGTACCCCACGCGATCCCACAGGTCACGCGCCCGCACCGTCTTGGCGACCTCGCGCTCGCCCGCGCCGTTCTCCAGACGGTTGATGAGCTGCCAGTCGCCGTCCTCGTCGAGGGCCGCGAAGAAATCATCGGGCACACGAACAGAGTTGTTCGCGTTCTGACCGCTGACCGTCTGGTAGCTCTCGCCGTTGAAGTCGTAGTCCAGCGTCAGGCCCATCCGCTCCGCGGCGTCCTTGTGCGTGTCGCTCAGCACCTTCATGCCCTCGACCAACGCCGCCACCTTCAGCTCCTCGCGGACCTTCCAATCGACGAACTCCTCGATGTCCGGGTGGTCCAGATCGAGGCAGACCATCTTCGCCGCGCGACGAGTCGTCCCACCGCTCTTGATCGCGCCCGCAGCGCGGTCGCCGATCTTCAGCCAGCTCATCAGCCCAGACGACTTGCCGCCGCCCGAGAGCAGCTCGCCCTCGCCGCGGAGGCGGGAGAAGTTGGTGCCGGTGCCCGAGCCGTACTTGAACAGACGCGCCTCGCGGACCCACAGGTCCATGATGCCGCCGTCGTTCACCAGATCGTCCTCGACGCTCTGGATGAAGCACGCGTGCGGCTGCGGGTGCGTGTACGAATCCTCGGACCGCTTCACCTTGCCGGTCTTCGGCTCCGCGTAGTGGTGACCCTGCGCCGGCCCGTTGATGCCGTACGCCCACTCCAGACCCGTGTTAAACCACTGGGGCGAATTGGGCGCCACCATCTGGTGTACGAGCATGTGCTTGAGCTCGTCCTCGAAGGCCTGCGCGTCCTCAGCGGTATCGAAGTAGTTGTGCTCCTCGCCCCAGTGGCGCCAGCACCCCGCCAGGCGATGGATCACCTGACGCGCCGAACGCTCGGGACCGAGGATCGGCTCGCCGTTGGAATCCGTCTTGATCGGCGACGCGCCGGGCAGCCCGTACGCCTCCTCGAGCTGCGGCACACCCGCCTTGCGGAAGTACTTGGACACCATGATGTCCGTCGCGAGCTGCGACCACGAAGCGGGCACCTCCGCATCGGCCATCTCGAAGACGACCGAACCATCGGGGTTCGCGATGCGCGAGGCGCGCTGCGACCACTCGAAGTTGGCGAAGGGGTCTTGTCCGGGCTTGGTGAAACGACGGGTAATTTTCATTCTTCGCCTATTGCAGTTAGCTGTTTGCGGTGATGACGGCACCCACAGCGCCGGAAAGCGCAGACGCCAAGAGAGGATTCGACAGAACTGATCCCAGCAAGGACTTCGCCTCAGATTTCTCGACCTCTGGCGCGTCTACCTCGTCTATGTTCTTTGCAACTCCCGCCAAAAGAGCGGCAATCGACATTGTATTGTTATTGCCGATCTGCACCCCGTTGTTCGCGTGCAGATTCTCGATATTGATACTACTGGCCCCAGAGTCCACTCGCTTCGGTGGCTTCGGACGGCCCGGAGCAGTTACTTTCTCGACCCTGAGTTCCCAACTGTGTGGGATGTCTTCAGGAAATGGACTTTTGTGAAAAACCGCGTCAATGACGTTATAAAACTCTTTCCGTCCATTGGGTAGCTTTCGTTCGATCGTATCGTTCTCGTCAAAGTGCTCGGAGGCGATACCGTCCATCGTCAGATAGACCTTGCCCTCTGCGATTGAGCAAGAAAAAGGCCCTCGACGTTCCCCACGTCGGTTAAAAACCTCAATGTAATCCGTATTGAAGTGATCAAATTCGTTCATACGAAAACCTTTCACGACGAAGTTTGAAGTTGGCTCATCGAATCGCACCTCGCAGAACTTGCTCAATCCACCTTCGGCAACGTCAAACCCGACTGATCCTGATACTTCCCCTGCTTATCCGCGTAGCTCACCGCGCACACGCGGTCGGCCTTGAGGAAGAGGAACTGCGCGATGCCTTCGTTGGCGTACACCTTCGCGGGCAGGGGCGTGGTGTTGCTGATCTCCAGCGTCACCTTGCCGCGCCACTCGGGTTCGAGGGGGGTGACGTTCACGATGAGGCCGCAGCGGGCGTAGGTGCTCTTGCCGACGCAGACGACCAGGATGTCGCGCGGGATGTCGAAGGTCTCGATGGTCTCGCAGAGCGCGAAGCTGTTGGGCGGGATGATGACGAAATCGGTGCCCTCTTGGGCGGTATCGACGTCCACCATGAAGCGGTCGTCGAAGCGCTTGGGGTCCACGACCGCGACGCCCCCGCCGCGGACGGTGGGCGTGAAGATCTTGAAGCGCGTGCCGACGCGGACGTCGTACCCGTAGGACGACACGCCGTAGGAGATGGTGTCCTCGCGCTTGGCGGCGTCGGAGAATGGCTCGATCCCGATGAGTTCGCGGATCTGCGTGTCACAAAGCACCGGCATGTTGCGTGTCCTCCCCTGCGGAAGCCCGTACCGAAATGGCGTTCCCCTACCCACAGGAACGCCGCCCACCAGCCGCTCGTCAGCGGTTCCGAGGGCGCAATGCGATCGCGCTGGACGATGGCTGTCGCCCGTCCGTCTCGGAGCCGAAGAGGTTGAGGCTGTCTTCGCGTCTCGTCGTCCTCTGCGCGCCCCTGGGTCCCACCCGCGAGCGTTGAAGAGAGGCCGCGTCGGTCAGATTCGACCAACGAGATTGGCGACAGGGGGAATGGTACAGCACCACATGTCGTATGCCCAGCTTCTTTTCACGCAATTTGTTGGGGATATCGTGTCATTTGACGTCGAAAGGCACTGGCGCTAGCGCCAGTGAGGTTTGCCCGATCGGCGCGATGTGAAAACCACTAGGACCGGTGTGCAGAGCCTGTCGGCCCGCGTGGAGCGCACGACATATGGTGTGGGTGTGAGCATGACCAGCAACCCCCCCACGACAAACGCCCCCTCGATCCCGGTATCCCCCGAGGACGACCCGCTGCTGCGCGGCCTGACCGACCAGCAGCGCGTCGCGGTGACCACGACCGAGGGCCCGGTGCTCGTGCTCGCCGCCGCCGGCTCGGGGAAGACGCGCGTGATCACGCGGCGCGTCGCGATGCTCCTGCAGATGGGCATCCCCGCGTGGCAGATCATGGCGCTCACGTTCACGAACAAGGCCTCTGGCGAGATGCGCGAGCGCGTGAGCGCGCTGCTGCGCCACCGCCCCGACGCCGACCGCGTGGGGCGGGGCCTCACCATCAGCACCTTCCACGCGCTGTGCGCACGCCTGCTGCGCCGCTACGCGGGCCTGCTCGAAGGCCAGCCGTCGTGGATCAAGCCCGACTACACCATCTACGACATGAGCGACCAGAACGCGCTGCTCAAGAAGATCATCAAGGATCTCGAGCTCGCGAGCAGCAACTGGGCGCCGCGCGCCGTGGGCAGCGCGATCAGCGCCGCCAAGAACGACCTGAAGGATGCGCGCGCCTACGCCGCCGAGGCGAGCGACTTCTACGAGAAGACCATCGCGCGCATCTACGACAAGTACGAGGCGGGCCTGCGCGCCGCCAACGCGGTGGACTTCGACGACCTCCTGCTGCTCACGGTGCGACTGCTTCGCGAGTCGGACGAGGCACGCGAGGAGGTGCAGCAGCGCTGGCGCTACCTGATGATCGACGAGTACCAGGACACCAACCACGTGCAGTTCGTGCTCTCCACGCTCATCGTGGGCACCGACGAGGGCAAGCCCACCAACGTGTGCGCCGTGGGCGACCCGGACCAGTCCATCTACGGCTGGCGCGGCGCGGACATCTCCAACATCATGGACTTCGAGCGCACCTACCCCGGCGCGGTGACCGTGCCGCTCGGACAGAACTTCCGCTCCACCGCCCCGATCCTGCACTGCGCCGACACGCTGATCCGCAACAACCAGCAGCGCCCGCACAAGGACCTCTTCACGACCGCCGAGGGCGGCGAGCTGCCCCTGGTCGTGCACTGCCGTGACGAGCGCCACGAGGCGTCGGTGGTCCTCGAGTACTTCCGGGGCCTGCGCGAGGGCACCACCGCGCACGGCACGGACATCGAAGAACTCGCCTGGAAGGACATGGCGGTCTTCTACCGCAACAACGCCCTCTCGCGCGTCGTCGAGGACGAGCTCCGCAACGCCGGCGTGCCCTACGTCATCGCCCGCGGCACCGCCTTCTACCAGCGCGAGGAGGTCAAGGACCTCATCGCCTATCTCCGCGTCACCGCCAACCCCGCCGACGAGGTGTCGCTGCAACGCGTGATCAACAAGCCCTCGCGGAAGGTCGGCAAGACCTCGCTCACGCGCCTCGAGATGTACGCGTCGAGCCGGGGCATCACGCTCTTCGAGGCGCTGCGCGATGCGCACGAGATCGAGGGCGTCTCGAAGATGGCCGCCGGCGGCATGACGCGGTTCGTGAGCATGATCGACGAGTGGAACGGCGCCGGCTCCTTCATGGGCACCAGCGTCAGCGGCTCTCTCGCGCAGCTCGTCGAGCGGATCCTGGAGGACTCGGGCCTCGAGAAGCACTACGTGACGATGGCCGCCAAGTCGCAGCGCGAGGACGACGAATCGAAGGTGGACAACCTGCGCGAGATGGTGTCCTCCGCCGCTGACTTCGAGGAGGAGTTCGACCTCGACAACGACCCTGGCATGGGCCCGAGCGTGGACGAACTGCGCGCCCAGCGCGAGGCGCTTGCGCGCGCCCTTGACCTGGACCCCGACGACATCGACGACGCCGACCTCCCCGCCGCCGCGTCGCAAGAGACCAAGAAGGACCCCCCGCTGCTGGGCCTGCTCCGCGCGTACCTGGAGCGCGTGTCGCTCGTCGCCGATGCGGACCAGGTGGACCCGCAGTCTGGCGCTGTCACGCTGATGACGCTGCACGCCGCCAAGGGGCTGGAGTTCCCCGCGGTCGCGATGGTCGGGCTCGAGGAGGGGCTGCTGCCCTCGATGCGCTCCTTCGAGAGCGCCGAGAACCAGGAGGAGGAGCGCCGCCTCGCCTTCGTCGGCATCACCCGCGCGATGGACCACCTGATGATCACCAGCGCCCGCTACCGCACCATGCGAGGCCTCCGCGAACGCACCATCCCGTCGAGCTTCCTCAAGGAACTGCCCGAGGACGGCGTGCTCGTCTCGGACCAGGCGGGCGACGACGACCTCATGCGACCGCGCAACCGTCGCGAGGAGCCCGAGGCCTGGGACGACTACGAGTTCGACCAGCGCGACCCCGCCGAACGCCGGGCCAAACGTTCCCAAGGCGAGCCCTCGAAGCACGCCGACGGGCTGGAGGTCGGTGTCAGCGTGCGCCACCCGCAGTTCGGCACCGGCACCGTCGCGGCGCTCTCGGGTTACGGCGTCAACCGTCGCGCACGCATCGACTTCGACGACGCGGGCGCCAAGACGCTCATCCTCGCGTACGCGAGGCTCGAGGTCGTGGGCTGATGACTACTTGGTCTGCGGGACGCCGACGGCGCCGATATCGCTGCGCATCTGCATGCCCGCGAAGCTGATCTTGCCCGCCGCCTCGTACGCCTTGGCGCGCGCCGCCTCGGCGTCCTCCGCGTACGCGGTCACGCTCAGCACGCGCCCGCCAGCGGTGACGATCTGGCCGTTCTTGCGAGCGGTACACGCGTGGTGCACCGTCACGCCGCTGATCGCCTCGGCGTCTTCGATGCCCTCGATCGGGACGCCCGTCTTGGACGTCTCGGGGTACCCCTCGCTCGCGAGCACGACGGTGCAGGCGGCGCCGTCGCGGAACGAGATGTCCTTGGGCTCCAGGTTCGCCATGCCCCCCACCGCGCAGGCGTAGCAGACGCGGGCGAGGTCGCCGTTGAAGCGTTGGAGGAGCACCTGCGCCTCGGGGTCGCCGAAGCGGCAGTTGAATTCGACGACCTTGGGCCCCGCGTGCGTGAGCATGAGGCCCGCGTAGAGGACGCCGCGATAGGTGACGCCCTCGCGGCGCAGCGCGTCGATCGCGGGGACGATGATGTCGCGCTCGACGCGCTCGACGAACTTCGCGTCCGCGAGCGGCGACGGGCAGATCGCGCCCATCCCGCCGGTATTCGGCCCCGTGTCCTCGTCGTGCAGCCGCTTGTAGTCCTGGCACACGTCGATCGTCATGATCGTGTGCCCGTCCACGAGCGCAAAGACCGAAACCTCGGGCCCCTTCATGCGCTCCTCGAGGATAATCTTCGCTCCGGCCTTGCCGAATTTCTCATCGACCATCATCGCCCGGACCGCGGCGAAGGCCTCCGCCTTATCCGCGGGCACCACGACGCCCTTGCCCCCCGCGAGGCCCGCAGCCTTGACGACCGGCGGCTCCTCGCGTGCCTCGATGTACGCCTCAGCCTCCCGGGCGGACTGGAAGATCCGCCCGTCCGCGGTCGGGATCGACGCGGATCGCATCAATTCCTTCGCGAAGGCCTTGTCGGTCTCGAGTTGCGCGCCGGCCTTCGTCGGTCCGAAGACGGCGAGATCCGGTCCTGAGAGTTCGTCCACCAGCCCCAAATCGAGCACACTCTCGGGTCCGATGACCACGAGATTGATCCGCTCACGCTCGCAGTAGGAGCTGATCCGCTGCGGATTCTTCGCGTCGAACTCGAACTCCATCGGCTGCGCGATCGCCTTGATGCCCGGGTTCTCGGGGTGGCTCGTGAAGAGGGCTTTGACCGATTTGGAGTTCTTGAGGGCGATCGCCAGAGCGTGTTCGCGCCCGCCGCCACCGATGAGCAGGACGCGCAGCGCCGTGGGGATGGGCGACTTCGGGGGCGATTTCGGCGCGGCGTGGGGCTTCACGTGACGGGGAACCTCTCTCGTTACTGGGGAAAATCAGGGTGACTGGATTCGAACCAGCGACTTCGGCCACCCAAAGACCGCGCTCTACCAAGCTGAGCTACACCCTGGGAATCCCGGATCATACCCCCGCCCCGGCGCGACGCACCCGCGTACCGACCTGGGCTCAGAGCGCTTTGAAGACCCCGACCACGCGATCCCTCGTCTTCGTGCGGTCCACCATGGGCGCCGGGTAGTCGATCGAGCGGCCCCCGACCGCCTCGCGGAGCTTCTGTTCGTCGTGCAACGCCGGTGCCGGGACGCCCTTGAGTTCGGGCACATACCGCGTGATGTACGCGCCATCAGGGTCACATTTCTTGGACTGGCTGTAGGGGTTGAAGACACGGAAGTAGGGCTGGGCGTCGGTGCCGGTGCTCGCGGACCACTGCCAGCCGCCGTTGTTCGACGCGAGGTCGTAATCCACGAGCCGCTGTGCGAAGTACCGCTCGCCCTTGCGCCAATCGATCAAGAGGTCCTTCGTCAAGAACATCGCGACGATCATGCGCAACCGATTGTGCATCCACCCGGTCTGGTTGAGCTGACGCATGCCCGCGTCCACGATCGGGAACCCGGTCCGCCCCTCGCACCAACGCTCGAAGGCCTCTTCGTCATCGTTCCACCGGATGGACTCGGTCTTGTGCCGGAAAGCGCGATGCCGACTGACGCGCGGGAAGCCGACGAGCACGTGCTTGTAGAATTCGCGCCACACGAGCTCGTTCATCCACGTCGCGGCCCCCTCCCCGTCCAGCTCGGGTACCCCGCCGTTGGCCTCCATCGCCGCCGCCATGCACTGGCGGGGCGAGATCGCCCCCAGCGCGAGGTAGGGCGAAAGCGCGGAGGTGCCGTCTTCGGAAGCCACATCTCGAGCATCGTGGTA
The DNA here is from genome assembly GCA_029260475.1 of Phycisphaerales bacterium. Classification (GTDB taxonomy): domain Bacteria; phylum Planctomycetota; class Phycisphaerae; order Phycisphaerales; family UBA1924; genus OFTM391. The sequence goes on from JAJDDE010000035.1 coordinate 14,827, forward strand.
CGTATGGATCGAACGGCGTGCGAAGTCTGCCAACCGCCGCTTGGCATGCGCCTCGCCGGCGGGCCATCGCTCGGGATCGACGAGCGGACTGAAACCGGGCAGCCCTTCGGGGACCGCGTCGCTCGCCACATCGATCATGCGCCGCTTCCGCGGCGTAGGTTGGCAAGACACCTTTGCTTCTTTGAAGTGCTCAAGCCACTTGCGCTTGAAGGGCGTGAACACGCTGTAGAAATCGCCGTTCCCCGTGCGGAAGAGGTCGGGGGGCAGGATCGTCTGGTCGGTGAACGCGTGGGCTTCGAGCCCCGAGTCCTCGAAGGCGTCACGCACCGCCTCGTCGCGCTCACGCTCATTGACCTCGTACTGCTCGTTAAAATAGAGGGCGTCGCAGGCGCAGGCCCGAGCGAGCTTCACGAGGTGATCCGGCACCGTATCGAATCGCTTCGTGCGCACGATCTTGAGCGGGATGTTGAGCGTCTCGAGACGGCCCTTGAGCTCACCCAGCGTGCGGAGGAGCAGATCGACCTGGTTGCCGCCCATGTCGTGATCGCGCCACTGGTCGGTCGCGATGTTGAAGACAGCGACGACGCCGCGGTCCTCGTCTTTGCAGGCGTGCGACAGCGCGGTGTTGTCCTCCACGCGGAGATCGGCTCGGAACCACATGAGCGTGCGCATGGCGGAGGGTATCTAGGTCGGCGCGTCGATCCGCGACATCGATACCTCGTGAGCAGTCACCCTGACGCGAACGCCCTGCGCCCACTCGAAAACCCGCGGCTCGGTTGACGTGTCCCTGATCGCCTCCACCGCGTCCCGCACGAGCCGCTGCGAGAGGCGGTCTTGCTTCGTGAGCCCCAGCGCGACGGCGCTTCCACGCAGCAGTTGCCCCACCACGATGCCCGGCTGCCCCGCGAGAGACGAACGGGTCCACGCGTGGTCGTTGTTGGCGAGGCTCCCGGCGTGGTGACGGACGAGGGCGTGGGCGTCGCGTTGGAGATGCACGGCTTGGGAGACGCGCTGGGCGGCGTCGCTCCTGATCGCGCAGAGCGCGGGCACAACGTTCGCGCGGATCGCCGCCCGCGTGCGCGCGGTGTCGGTGTTCGTCGGGTCTTCACGCCAGGCGACCCCCGCCTCTTTGCAGAAACCCTCGGCGTCCGCGTGCGTGACGCCCAGCATCGGGCGGACCAGCGTCACGCTCGCGTCCAACGTCCGTCGTTCCGCGACGCCGCGCAGCCCCGCGGGGCCGGCCCCGCGGATGGCGGCCATCAGAAACGTCTCGAGCTGGTCATCGGCGTGGTGCGCCGTCGCGAGGAACGGGCACGATCGTTCCGCGGCGATCGCTGCCAGCGCGTCGTACCGCAGGTTCCGTGCGCGCCCCTCGGTGGTCGCGCCGGTCACCTGGCCGAGCCGGAACGGGACTCCCAGCGCGTCGCAGAGACCTTCGACGATGCGAGCGTCCGCCTCTGTCTCCGATGGCTCACGCATGTCGTGACGGATGTGCGCGACGGTGATCGCGTCGGGCTCGGATGCTGCGAGGGCGAGGAGCAAGGCGAGGGAATCGGCACCGCCGGAGCAGGCGACGAGCGTCTTCCCCTTGGGCTCGCGCGTCAGCCGCCTCCACGCCTGGACAACGGTACGTACGAAGTGTGCGTTGCGCAGCGGTCGGAGAGAGGCCCGGCTGACTCCGTGCGCATTCACGCTCGGACGTGCCCGTCGCCGGTCAGCACCCACTGGTAGGTGGTCAGGTCCTGGGCACCCATGGGGCCTCTGGCGTGGAGTTTGTCGGTGGAGATGCCGATCTCCGCGCCGAGCCCGTACTGCCCACCGTCGGCGAAACGTGTGGAGCAGTTCACCATCACGTTGGCGGCGTCCACGCCCTGCACAAACCGCTGGGCAGACCGCGTAGAAGCCGTCACGATGGCCTCGGTGTGCTGCGAGCCGAATCGCTCGATGTGCGCGCACGCCTCGTCTATGGAGTCCACGCACGCGACCGCGAGGATCGGCGCCAGGAACTCGGTAGCGAAGTCGTCTTCTGTCGCGGGCGTCGCGCCGGGGAGACGATCTCGGCAGCGCTCATCAGCCCGGAGCTCCACACCCAGCCCGACGAGCTTCGCGCCCAGGCGGTCGAGGATGGGCAGGCTGGCGCTGTGGACCAGCAGCGTCTCGATGGCGTTGCAGACGCCGGTCCGATGGGTCTTCGCGTTGATCGCGATGGCGATCGCGTCGTCCTCCATGCCGTCGAGGTGCTCGTCGAGGTAGAGGTGGCAGTTGCCCGCGTCGTGCTTCACGACGGGGATGGTCGCCGACTCGCTGACCGCCTTGATAAGGCCCGGCCCGCCACGAGGGATGCAGAGGTCGATACGCCCATTCATGCGCACGAGCAGTGTCGTAGCGGCTCGGTCGGTCGTGGGTACGAGCTGGACCGCGTCGGCAAGGGCGTGACGCGCGAGCACGCTGCGCACCGCGTCGGCGAGGGCGGTGTTGGAGTGCAACGCCTCTTTGCCGCCACGCAAGATCACGCTGTTGCCGGCCTTCAGGCAGAGGGCTGCGGCGTCCACCGTCACGTTGGGGCGGCTCTCGAAGATCACGAGGATGGTGCCGATCGGGACGCGCCGCTTCTCGAGCCGGATGCCGTTTGGCAGGCAGCGTCCGTCCACGACGCTGCCCACCGGGTCGGGCTGGTCGGCGATCTGCTCGACCGCGCGGGCGATGTCGGCGACGCGGGATTCGCTGAGTCCGAGGCGCTCGCGCATCGCCTCGGGCAGGTCGGCACCGTTCGCCAGGTCCCGCTCGTTGGCGGCGAGGATGTCCGCGGTCCGCTCGCGGATCGCGTGGGCGATCTCCATGAGCATGCTGCGTCGCTGCTCCCCCGTGGTCCGGGCGACGAGGCGTCGCGCCCGCGCGGCCCGGGTCGCCAGGGCGTCGCACAGCGCCGTCAGCTCGTTGCTCGCGGCGGACCCGCTCATTCCCCGTCGGCCTGCTCGATGCGCGTGCTGGTGAAGCGGACACTGGGCAGCGCGTCTGTCGGCGTCACGTTCCCGGGAAGCGGCGTCGGCACGTTGTCCCTGAGCACGAGCAGGCGGACAGGTTTCTCGGTGACCCCGCGGGCGAGCTCGATGTCCGAGAGCGCGAGCACCGCGACCAGACGAGAGCCCTCGCCAGCGATCTGGTCGAGCAGCTCGCTGGAACCGGTGAGATCCACCGGGATGAGCTGCTGCTGCGGGTCGATCTCGATGGTCCACGACCGCGCGCTCTCCGTCGTCAGCAGGACCTGTACCGGCACGGACGCGAACACCCTCGATGTGATCGTGGAGCTGAGCGTGAATCCGACGGTCACCCGCTCCGTCAACAGCTGCACCCCCTCGGCGCCGGCGATCGATGAGGGGAGCTCGAGCGGCACCGACTCGGTTCGCGGCCCCGGGGTTGCCTGGTCCAGTCGCTCGGGGCGGACGCGGGCGGTCAACGTCGTGTTGGCGAGACTCGTCGCGAGACGCTTGGGCACGCGCACGCGCGCCTTCGAGGGCGTGAGCGTCACCTCCCCCTGCGTCACGATCCCGCTGAGATCTGGCTTGATGTCGATCTCGATGTTCACGAGCTCGTCCACCTGGATCTCGACGCGCTGCGGGCGGACGGACTCGATGATGACGCCCGCGTTGACGAGGGGCTGGTACCCGGCGAGGGCGTCTTTCAGGCGCACGATGTGGGTGCCGTCCACGTCCGGAACCGCGGGGTCGCCCGGTTTCAGGATGATCGCGTTATCGAGCTCGGAGCGGGCGCGCTGGATGGCGCCGCGCGAGCCGACGAGCGTGATCGTCAGGTTCTCGTCGAACTCGAGGGAGCGGGCCAGCAGCTCGGCGGGCTCGCCGAAGTTCTCGAAGCGCAGGCGTGCGTTGGCCTGCACCTCGGTCAGGCTCTCCACCTCAGCGAAGAGCCACACGACGAGCGTGAGCAGCGTGATCACGATGATCGGGAGTGCCTGTTTACGCATCGTGTTCGCTCAGTTCTGCCGACATCGTCTTCTCGGGATCGGCCTCGAAGCCCGCGTCGGACTTCAGGCGTAGCCGGAGCTCTTTCGCGAGTTCGTCGGGCGCGATGCGCCGGTCGAGCCGCCCGTGCTCGGCGATGCTGATGATGCCCGACTCCTCGGAGACCACGATCACCAGCGCATCGGTCACGCGTGTGATGCCCAGCGCGGCGCGGTGACGCGTTCCCAGGTGCTCGTCGGGCATGTCGGCGGGCTGGGCGAGCGGGAACTGCACGCCGGCGGCGATCACGCGATCGCCTCGGATCACGACACCCATATCGTGCAGCGGGCTGTTGGGCCAGAAGATCGTCGTGAGCAGGTGGCTCGAGACATCCGCGTCCAGACGCCTGCCGCTCTCGATGAGCTCACGCATGCCGACGCGCCGCTCGATGGCGACTATCGCGCCGAAGCTGTTCTTGCTCAGGAAGGTCATCGCGTCGGTGATGCTCTCGATCACGCGGTCGTAATCGGTGGTCGTGGCGCGGAAGAAGGGCGCCTCGCCCAACCGGATCAACGCGCGGCGCAGCTCGGGCTGAAACGTCACGATCAGGGCGATGGTCGCGATGGACAGGAAATTGTCGTAGAGCACCGCGAGGCGGGGGAAGACGCCCTGCGCGAAGACGCGGAGGACGAGCGTCGCGATGATGAGCACAAAGAGCAGGCCCTTGAGAGCGCCGGCGGCCCGGGTGCCGCGGACGAAGCGGTAGAGGGCATAAAAGATGATCCACAGGATGACCAACTCGAAGAGAACGGGGAGCGTGCTGTACTCACCGATGCGTGCAAAGAGTTGGCTGATGCGTTCAAACACGCCTGTAGGGTTCCGTTCGCTGGTTCGGGGACGCTGGGGCTGGTGACCTTCGTTGACGCGCAGTATACGGTGGGCGACACGTTCACGAACATCGCACGACCACCCGATCCGCCCGCGGCCCAGCGACATGCCCTACTCCGTCAGCTCGTTCGAATCGACGCCCAACCCTCGCGCGATCAAGTGCGTCGTGACCCCGCCCCCGGGGAACGGCACCGCTGCCCGGCGGAGCTACGCTTCGTTGGACGAAGCCGAGCGTGCCGAGGACGGCCTGGCGATCGCTCTCTTCGGGATCGCGGGGGTCGAGCGGGTCATGGTGCTCGCGGACTTTGTGACGGTGACCCGCGCCGAGAACGCCAAATGGGCGAAGCTGAAGCCGGCCATCAAGAAGATGCTCGGGGGCCTCGCGTGAATTCTGCTGAGATCGCCCGGGCGACCGAAGCGTGGTTCCTCGAGCACCAGCGCGATCTGCCCTGGAGGAGGACCGTCACGGAGGGCAGGCGCGACCCCTACACCTCGCTCGTCTCCGAGTTCATGCTCCAGCAGACACAGGTCTCGCGCGTGCTGGAGAAATTCGGGCCATTCATCCAGAGATTCCCCGATGTCCGAACGCTTGCTGGGGCCTCCGAGGACGACGTTCTTGCGCACTGGAGCGGTCTCGGCTACTACAGCAGGGCCCGACGGCTGCACAGCGCGGCCCGGGCCATCGTCGAACGGCATGACGGTGTGGTGCCCAGCGATGTCCAGTCGCTCAGGGCGCTCCCCGGCGTCGGGCGGTACACCGCGGGGGCCATCGCGAGCATGGTCTTCCGCCAGCGCGAGGCCGTAGTGGACGGCAACGTGCAGCGCGTACTCGTGCGATTGCACGCCAAAGAACTCCGCCTCGGCGTTCCCGAGACAGACCGATGGGCGTGGAAGATCGCCCAAGGGCTGGTCGAAGCGTGCGGGCAACCGGGGGTGCTGAACGAGGGCCTGATAGAGCTCGGGGCGACCGTGTGTACACCCAAGGGTCCGAAATGTACCGACTGCCCGGTCTCGGCGTGGTGCGCCGCCAAACGGGACGGGCTGCAGGAGGAGTTGCCTCGGCCCAAGCCGCGAGCCAAGCGACGGGAGGTGTGGCACGGCGTGGCGATCGTGGTCGAAGGCGACCGCGTGTTGCTCGAACGGCGCCCAGAAACCGGGTTGTGGGCGGGTCTGTGGGCCCCCCCAGCGGTCGAGCGGGAGGATCACCCCCCTACGCCGGAGGAGGTCTCGGCGGTTGTCGGCGGCACCACTTCCAGCGGACCAGAGGGGTTCACGCACGAGACCACGCACCGAATTGTGCGCTTCAATCTCTACCGCGTCGAGGGGGGCCAAGCGGGTGACCGGGGCTGGTTCAGCCTGAGGCAAGCCCTGGCTCTGGGCATCTCGAAAGCCCACGCCCGGATCGTCCGTCTCGCTCTAGAGGCCTGACCTCTGGGCGTCCGAGCGTCTTTACTAAGGATTCATGCGGGTTTTTCCGAGTCCGGGGGGTACACTTCTCTTCCCCCCGGAACGGCCTCCGGGGCGTTCGCGCTGGCGTGTGCCGGCGGGACGATGATCCATGTTCGTACGCCGCCGACGCCCTCGGCGGGATGCGCACGGACGGGAACGCCCCCGCGGCGACCCGCCCGACGCTGACGACGCCGGCCGATGTGCGTCAACGGGCTTGTAACACACATGATCGACGAAGTACTGATCCGGTCCCTCGGCGTCCTAGACGACGAGGCTGAGCGCATGATCTCTGACGCCTTTGGCACCGAAGTGGCCGAAGGCGAGATGGACGGCCTGCTGCAAACAGGCGCCATGCAGGATCTCGGCGGCGATGACAACATCATCAAGGGCATCATCATCGGCATGGCGGGTGACTCCGTCGTGATCGACGTGGGCCTCAAGTCCGAGGGCCTGATCGACAAGGACGAGTTCGAGGGCGAGGACATCGTCAACGGCACCGAGGTCCAGGTCCTGCTCGAGAGCCTCGAAGACGAGAACGGTCTCGTCAAGGTCTCGAAGCGCAAGGCCGACCGGATCATCAACTGGAAGCGCATCATCGCGACCACCCACGAGGGCGACGTGATCTCGGGCATGGTGACCCGCAAGATCAAGGGCGGCCTGCTGGTGGACATCGGCGTGCAGGTCTTCCTGCCCGCCTCGCAGGTGGACATCCGTCGCCCGTCTGACATCGGCGAGTACGTGGGTCGCGAGATCCGCGCCGAGATCCTGAAGATCGACGAGACCCGGCGCAACATCGTGATCTCCCGCCGCAAGCTGATCGAGACCGAGCGCGAGGCGGCCAAGAGCCGTCTGCTCGAGCGCGTCAGCGAGGGCGACCTCGTCAAGGGCGAGGTCAAGAACATCGCCGACTTCGGCGCGTTCGTGGACCTGGGCGGCATCGACGGCCTCCTCCACATCACCGACATGAGCTGGGGCCGGGTCAACCACCCCTCCGAGGTCGTGCGCATCGGCGACGAGATCGAGGTCAAGATCCTCTCCATCGACCGCGAGAAGGAGAAGATCGCCCTGGGCCTGAAGCAGAAGGACGCTTCGCCTTGGGAAGAGATCGAGAAGAAGTACCCCGTCAACAGCCGCGTGAAGGGCGAGGTCGTGAACCTCATGTCCTACGGCGCGTTCGTGCGTCTCGAGGACGGCATCGAGGGCTTGGTCCACATCTCCGAGATGTCCTGGACCCGGCGCATCAGCCACCCCTCCGAGATGGTGGAGCCCGCGCAGGAAGTGGACGTTGTCGTTCTCGACATCGACAAGAACAAGCAAGAGATCAGCCTGGGCATGAAGCAGACCGAGGTGAACCCTTGGGAGCTCGTCGCCGAGAAGTACCCCCCCGGCACCGTCATCGAGGGCGAGGTCCGCAACCTCGCCAACTACGGCGCGTTCATCGAGATCGAGCCCGGCATCGACGGCCTGCTCCACGTCTCTGACCTCTCGTGGACCAAGAAGGTCGCGCACCCCAACGAGGTGCTCACCAAGGGCGAGGCGGTGCGCTGCGTCGTTCTCGAGGTGGATCAGGAGAAGCAGCGGATCGCCCTGGGCGTGAAGCAGCTCACCGAGGACCCCTGGGCCGACGCCATCCCCAGCGCGTACAAGCCCGGCATGGTCGTTCGCGGCACCGTCACGAAGATCACCAACTTCGGTGTCTTCGTCGAGCTCGAGGAAGACCTCGAGGGCCTGCTGCACATCTCCGAGCTCGCCGATCACAAGGTCGAGAACCCGCAGGAAGTCGTCAACGCCAACGAGGAGATCGACGTCAAGATCCTCCGCGTGGATATCGACGATCGCAAGATCGGTCTCTCTCTGAAGCGTGCCCAGTGGGGTACCGCCGACGACAGCGACTACACCTCCGGCGGCGACCCCGATCGTGCCTCGCGTCCCGACATGCCCACCCGCGGCGGTATGGACGCCCACGGTGCGTTGGGTTCGGACAAGATCGAGATCCCGGGCGAGTGAGCCCACCGGCCCGGACGCTCCTGAGCGTCTGAGCGCACAAATAGCGACCCGGCGCCTTCCGCTCTCGAGCGGCGGGGCCGGGTTTTTTCATGCGCACGCGACCCCAACGGGGTCGTGTGCGTCTCTATGGTGATGCCGTTGGGTGTCCCCGCTGTTCGGCGGGGTGGCTCAGCACATCGCCGCGTAGGTGAGCAGCGTGAGCAGCGCGATGCGCTTGCGGTTCTGGTTGAGCGAGAATACGAGGTTTGCTGTGTTCACAAGGGCCATGATGACGCTCGCTTTCGGGTCTTTAGATGTCGCCCGCTCCGTGGGCCTCTGGGTGCGCATCCTGCGCCACCGGTCGTGTTGCGAGCGGCGTGCCAGACCACCCGGCTCGCTCCGCACGCCCCACGCGACCTTGGTCCGACCCGGTTCTCACCCTCGAGAACGGAGCGGACGTCGCGTTCGACTCGTCAGCGGTGTACCACGGATGGCCTTCTGCGTCACGGGTGTGTTGCTGATTTTCAACACGTTGCCTCTGGGCAACGCCCGTGGACAGGAGGCAACGTCCGAGAACTCCATCGAGACACCCGAGACCATCACCCCCGATCAGGCGGCCCGCGCTTTCGAGCGGGTGCGGACGTTCATCCGAGATGGGCGCGACGGTGGGACGCCCGAGGTGCGCCCCACCGTCGCGAACCTCTCGATCTATCTCGGTGGCGAGCGGCTGAGCGAAGAGCGCGTGATGTTCACCGACGACCCGGTGGGCGAGGCGATGGTTCGGGCGTACCGCAACGCGAAGCGCGCGCTCGGTGATCGCTTCGATGCGCGCACAACGCCCGGTGCCCTGACGATCCAACTGGAGATGGGCGGCGCGTGGACCCCCCGCAGCGCCCCCGACTGGGCGGCGCTGGGCGTCTTCTCGAAGCCGGGTGTTCACGGCGTCGCGGCTCGCGTGGGCACGGGTGGCAACGAACGCGTCGGGGCGCTCTTGCCCAGCACGCAGATGCGCTACGGGCTCGGGCCGCTGGGCGTGTGGCGTCGTGTCTGCGCCGAGATCGGCGTGCCGCTGGGCATCCTTGGCGATGTCGTCAAAGCGACGGGCGTGCGTTTCTAT
>JAJDDE010000036.1 GCA_029260475.1 Phycisphaerales bacterium
CGCCGCGGGCTCGAAGTCGCGCCGCAACGCGTCGCCCGAGTCCCTCCGCGCCGTGCTGGGCGCGATGGGCGTCGATGCGAATACCGACACGCAGTTCCAACGCGCGATCGCACGGCGCATCAAGCAGCTGCGCTCGAAGACCCTCGAGCCCGTCACCGTTGCCTGGAACGGGCGCTGCACCCTCGCGCTCCGCCTCCAGGGCAAGCCCGTCAGCAAGATCTGCGTCGAGATCGAGACCGAAGCCGGCGACGCCCGCGCCTTCACCTTCACCGCAGACGACCTCACCTCGAAGACCACCAAGGGCCCGGGCGGCGAGCCCGAGACCATCGCCAAACTCCGCATCCCCGGCGCGCTGCCCGTCGGCTACCACGACTGCCGCGTGACCATCGGGCGCAAGACGCACACAACGCTGGTGATGAGCGCACCCACGCAGTGTTTCCAGCACGAGAGCGAGACGCTCGACGGCGCGTGGGGCCTCTTCTGCCCGACGTACGCCCTCCGCTCCGAGCGCGACACCGGGTGCGGCGACCTCACCGATCTCAGGCGCCTCGCGACCTGGGCCCACACCCACGGCTCCCGCCTCCTGGCCACCCTGCCGCTGCTCTCGGTCTTCCTCGACGAGCCCTTCGAGCCCTCCCCCTACTCCCCCGTCTCCAAGCTCTTCTGGAACGAGCTCTTCCTGGACGCCACCGCGACGCCCGAGTTCGACGCGACGCCCAAAGCCAAGCGCAAGGCCAGCAGCCAGACCTTCCAGCGCGAGACCGACGCCCTCCGCGCCGGCTCGCTCGTGCAGTACCGGCGCCAGGCGCAGCTCCGGCGCTCGCTGCTCGAGCCGCTCGCCGAGCGCTTCTTCGAGCAGGGCCTCGACGCGTCTGATGAGCACAAAGCGTTCCTCGAGGCCAACCCCGAGGCGAAGCGCTACGCCCGCTTCCGCGCCGTGATGGAGCGCCAGCAGCGCGACTGGTCCGACTGGTCCGACCGGCTCCAGCAGGGCAAGTTCCGCGCCTCGGACTTCGACCCCGCCAGCGAGCGCTACCACCTGTACACGCAGCACCGGTTCCAGGACCAACTCGGCGCGATCTCCGCTGACATGCGCGCCCGAGACGGCCTGCTCTACCTCGACCTCGCGGTCGGCGTACGCGGCGACGGCTTCGACGCCTTCAGCAACCCGGGCCTCTTCGGGCGGGGCCTCTCCGTCGGCGCGCCCCCAGACCCCACCTTCCTGCGCGGGCAGGACTGGGGCTTCCCGCCCATGCTCGACGACGCCCTCCGCGCCGACGGCTACCGCTACTTCCGCAACACCATCCGCAACCACATGCGCTTCTGCGATGCGCTGCGCCTCGACCACGTCATGGCCTTCTACCGCCTCTGGTGGGTGCCGCAGGGCTTCGAGTCCACCCACGGCGTTTACGCCCACTACCACATGGACGAGCAGATCGCGGTCCTCTCCATCGAGAGCCATCGCAACCGCTGCCAGATCGTGGGCGAGAACCTGGGCACCGTGCCGCCGCAGGTCGAGAAAGCGCTCGACAAACACCGCATCGGCCCGCTCTACGTCGGCCAGAACTCGGCGAACGACCCCAAGACCGCCTTCTCACCCGTGCGCGCCAACGCGGTCGCGAGCTGCAACACGCACGACATGGCGCCCTTCATGAAGTGGTGGGACGGCTCCGAGGCCGACGACCGCAACGACGTGGGCCTGATCGACGAGCGCCAGGCGAAGGCGGAGCGCGCCGACCGCGCCGAGATGCGCGAGCGTGTGGTCAAGCGCCTCACCAAAGCGGGCGAGATCCGCAAGGGCAGCCCCGCGGAGGTCCGCGACGCGCTGCACCGGCACATCGCCAAGGGCGACCACGCCTTCACGCTCATCAACATCGAGGACCTCTGGCTCGAGACGGGCACGCAGAACATCCCGGGCACCACCGACGAGCACCCCAACTGGCGCCGGCGCCTGCGCTACGAGCTCGACGACATCACGTCCGACGAGGACATCGCGCGCCAGCTCGAAGCGATCGACGAGGCCGCGCAGTCGCAGGTCCAGCGGGCCCGTCAGGCCAGCGAGCAGACGACCGCCCGCACGCCCTCGAGCTGATCCTCCACCTCGTCGCACAGCGCAAAGAGCGCTGCGCTCTCACCGACAGGCGCGATCGCGAAGCAACTGCTCCCCGAGCCGGTCAGGTGGACGGGCAGGCCCTCGCCCGCGATCTCGCGCAGGCGCGCCAGCGTGCGTTCCAGGGCGGGTTGTGCGCGCATCGCGGGCCCTTCGAGGTCGTTGAAGAGCGACGCGGGATCGATCACCCCCGCGCGGGCCATCGAGCGCACGTCCCCGTCGCGCAGCGCGCGAGGCGATTCGTCGTACGCCCTGTACACGGCGCCGGTGTGACAGCCGAAGCCCGGGAACAGCAGCAGCACATCGGCGCGCACGCCCGCGGTCCGCTCCAGCGCCTCGCCAACGCCCTCAACCACCGCGGGGCCCTCGAAGAGGCAGTAGGGCACGTCCGAGCCGAGCCGGGCACCGACGCGGATGAGTGTCTGGTCGTCGAGGTCGAGGCTGAAGAGGTCGTCGAGCGCCCGCAGCATCGCCGCGGCGTCCGCAGAACCGCCGCCGAGCCCGCCCCCCACCGGGATGCGCTTCTCGATCTTCAAC
>JAJDDE010000037.1 GCA_029260475.1 Phycisphaerales bacterium
GACGAGGGGCATAGGGGGGTCCTTGCTGATGGGGGCCATAGGGGGAGGGCGATGGTATCAGGGGGAGGGAGCGGGGGCGTACGCGGAGCAGCAGAGTGGGGCAGAGGACACAGAGGAAGAGTGGAAGAAGGGGGAGGGGGGAAGCGAAGAATTCCGGGTGGCCGTAAGCCGCCTCTGTGCGTCCGCGCAAGAAACCTGTGCCCCCCCCCCGGTCCCGATGCGCGAGCGCATCGGCCCGGAGCACCGGCGCATCGCTTCACAGCTCCGGTGCACGGAAGCCATGCGTCCGCGCACAGGAGCCGTGCGCGAACGCGCGGTGTCGAGATTTGGAGGGTGGGGCCCTCGGGGGCCGCCCGGAGCCAGGGCACCCGGCGGGCCGCTGCCCGACCGGCGACGGCATCTCACGATGCGGGCCCGTTGCCGGCATCAGGCGGGGCGGCGAGCGGCTACGTGTCCCAGAGCGTGGTGAGGGAAGGTTGCACCATCTCTATTGAGGAGTATTCTCCCCATACACGTCATCGATGCCACTGAACCCGGCGTCGCGAGAGAGAAGCGAGAAGAGAGGGAAGCTCATGCACCGTTGTTGTGTTGTTGGTGCGGCGGTTGTCGCGCTTGTTGCCCCGTTCGCCGGTGCGCAGATCACCGAAGAGGACGATCTCGTTTTTGGTACCGGTTCGATTACGCGTGATTCTGCTCAGCAACTCGATTTCCTCGATGTGCCGCTGAGCATCGCGCGCTCGTACGACGACGTGTCGTCCCAATTCGGCGTGGGCGGCGACTTCGAAGGGTGGCGACACGCGACGCTCGATGAGGTCGTCACCCTCGTCAACAACTGGGGGTTCAGCCCGACGGTGCCCGACCCAGTGCCCGGTATAACGGTCCTGAGTCTCAATCAAGACGGCAGCGGCGTGGCGCTGGGCGGCCTCACTAGCCGCCTGGGACACACGGTCTCCTTCGGGGGCACGTTCTCATTTACGTTGGGATTCACCGAGATCCGAGACGCCGGCGTGTTTCTGCCCTACGTCTCCATGACCGCCTCGGGTGTCTTTTCGTACAGTAACCCATCAGGACCGGCGTCCGTTGATACCGCGGCGGGGCACTACCTCGTCCGCGATGTCCCCGCCCCCGGGGCCCTCGCGCTCTTCGGCACCGTCGCGCTCGCGGGCGTGCGTCGTCGTCGATGAACAGAGACACGAATCACCACACACGTCACACGTCACCGACTCAGAGAGAAGAGACACGCATGAAGCACCTCGCCCTGACAGCGACCGTCGTCGCGCTCGTCGCGCCCCTCGCGTCGGCCCAGCTCGAGTTGGAGTACAACCCGACGGCTGAGACGTTCACGCTCACCGGGACCGACAGCGGGAACTTCAACCCCCTCGTCTCGTGGCAGACGGGGATCTTCGGGGGCTTCTCCACCACCATCGATCTCGTCGACGGCACGCATTTCTCCCTGACGCCCGCGAGCACCATCGATACAACGCTCGGTGTCACGGTGTGGGACGACGGGGCCATCCAGCTCGAGATGCTCGGCCTCACGGCCCCGAGCGGCTACACCTTCGAGGGGCTCGGAACCGCCATCGACGCGAGCGCCCTCAGCACCATGCAAGCCGACTACCTCGCGGTCTCGGACGGGCTCTCGATCACGCTCTTCAACGGTTCGGGGTTCGCGCCGGTCACGCTGAGCGTCGCCCCCGCCCCCGGCGCCCTCGCGCTCTTCGGCACCGCCGCGCTCGCGGGCGTGCGTCGTCGGCGCTGAACCTCTGCACGCCTGGTGCTGCGTGCAACTCGTCCCTCGTAGCCGGGCACCGGGCTGGTCTCCTGACAGCGATCCCCTATCCTCCGCGCATGAGCACCGCACCCGTCATCTCCCGCTTCGCCCCCTCGCCAACCGGTGACCTCCACATCGGCGGCGCCCGCAGCGCCCTCTTCTGCTGGGCGCTGGCCAAGGCCTCCGGAGGCCAAGACGGGTCCGGGCGGTTCCTGTTGCGTCTCGAGGACACCGACCGGGCCCGCAGCAGTGACGCCTCGGCGGTCGCCATCCTTGAGGACCTCGCGTGGCTCGGGCTCGATTGGCAGGACGGGCCGGAGTACACGGCCGATGGGCGCACACTCGGCGGAGACGAGCGGGGCGTCGGGCCGTACGAGCAGTCCAACCGGCTGGGCCTGTACACCGAGCAGCTCGAACGCCTGCTGAAGGCGGGGCGGGCGTACCCGGCGTTCGATTCGCCGCAGGAGCTGGCGGCGATGCGCGATGCGGCCCAGCGGGAGAAGAGGAACTTCGTCTACCGGCGCGCGGCGGACTACGACTCCACCGCCGCCCTTAAGCGGATGGAGGCGGGCGAGCCTTGCGTGCTGCGCTTCGCGGCGGACCCGGAGGAAGAGATCAAGGTCGCCGACAGCGTGCTGGGCGAGGTGCGGTTCGGGCCGGGTGAACTCGAAGACTTCGTGATCCGCAAGGCCGATGGGTTCCCGACGTACCACTTCGCGGTGGTCGTGGATGATGCGCTGATGGGCGTGACGCACGTGCTGCGTGGGCAGGAGCACCTGAGCAACACGCCCAAGCACGTGGCGCTGCAACAGGCGATGGGCTTCGAGACACCGGTGTACGCGCACATGCCGCTGCTCTTCAACGACAAGGGCGCAAAGATGAGCAAGAGTGAGGTCGTCGGTTTTGCGCGCAGAGAACTTGATGGGATCAAGAAAGACCCGCAGTCGCCATCCACTCTGCCCGACATCGCAAAGTGGCTGGGGATCGATGCAAAGTCGCTCATCGGTATCGAGATGGGCAAGAAGGACACCATTGATGTGGCCAAAATGTTATGCAAGAAACTGGGGGTCATCCCACCAGAGGTCTCCGTGAGAGACTTCCGGGCCGCCGGCTATCTGCCCGGGGTGATCGTGAACTTCATCGCGCTGCTCGGGTGGACGCCGCCCAAGCACGACGACGGGACGGACCGCGAACACTTCGATGCGGCGTTCCTGGCGCGCACGTTCACGATCGAGAAGATCGGCAAGTCCAACGCGCGCTTCGATCGCAAGAAGCTGCTGAGCTTCAACATGGACGGCATCCTCGCGATGGAACCGGCCGCGTACGCGTCGTGCTTCGCGGAATGGGCGCGCGAGTTCGCTCCTGAGGTCGCGGGCGTGCCCGAGGCGCTGGTGCGGGCGGTGCAGCCGCAATCGAAGACGCTGCGTGACACCGCGGACCGCTGCCGCTTCGCGGTAGTGGCACCGGGCGCGTACGACGAGAAGGCGGTGAAGAAGTTCCTCGCGAAGAACGAGGGGCAGGGGCTGCGCCTGCTCGGCGCGCTGCGCGAGGCGCTGGCGTCGTTGGAGCCTTGGGAGGACGCGGCGTTGGAGAGCGCCGTGAGCGCGCTGGCGGAGGCCCAGGGTGTGGGCATGGGCCAGGTCGCCCAGCCGGTGCGTATCGCCGTCACGGGGGCCGGCGTGAGCCCCGCGATCGGTGCGACGCTCGGTGTGCTGGGGCGTGACGAGACGCTCGCACGGATCGACCGCTGCCTGGAAGCCTGCGCCTCGCTCGCGTGACGGGTGGTGCTGCCACCCGTTCTCGCGATCTTCTGCTCGATGTCACGGATTTGAGTTGCGAGCGCTGGTGAGGCGGGTACGTTGTCAACAGCGGGATCGCACAGGCCCGCCTATCGCATTGACATGACGAACCTGCGGGCGGTGGTCGCACCGGCACGCGCGGAGGAGGACACCGATGATCCGGACACGAGTGTTGGCGGCGGCGTTGGTCACGTGCTGCGCATCGTCGGTCTACGCGGGCCTGACGCCCGTGTCGGCGAGCGGTGCGTTCACGTTCGTCCAGGACGGGTTCGGTGTGGGCTCCGCGCTCGAGGACCTCGCGGTGGACGACTCGTTCCAACTCGACCTCTCTGTGATCGAGTACGAGGAGGTCTTCGATGCGCAACGCGGGGGCCCCGAAACACGTCAGTACCGCGGGTCGATCGAGTCAGGAAGTGATTTCCTGTTCTTCGCCCTCGCCGCGTCGGGGGCCCCGGTGGAGTTCGGGTTGAGTGACGGCGGGTTGGCGATCTTCGCCACGTTCACGAACGATGTGGATTTCGGAGCCGGTCCACGCGACGAGGTGATCATCACCGCCGTCTACAACAATGCGGAGACTGACCCGCTCCGGGGTGCCCCCGAATTCGAGTTTCAGGTGTTCGCGAGTTTCCCAGACGACACGTGGGACTCGATCGACCCGACACGGGCGATCAACCTCGAGGACGCGTTTTTCTCTGGCGCCACACTGTTGGACGACCAGTCTCGGGCGGCGCGTGTGAACCCGCTCCTGACCTTTACAACGCCTGCGCCTTCCGCGCTCGGGATGCTCGGGATCCTGGGCATGTACGCCGTCGTCCGTCGAAGGTGATGATCATCCCGCGATTCCTCGTCCAAAGGGCCGTGGTTTCCGGACGCGGCTTGATCGGCGGGAACCCTGTGGTAGTCTTCACCGAAGGGCCAAACGCCCTTCTCTCTTCTGCACAGGAACTCAGATCCATGACCACGCACTCCTTCCGGAGCACGCTCGCTCTGTCTTCGACGCTCGGCGTCGCGCTCGCCGCACCCGGTGCGATGGCGATGCCGTCGGTCTTCACGGCTGGCGGTTCGTTCGGTGTCGGCGACGACGTCTTCGGGACCGCGACGGTTCTGGAACTCCTGGGGGACCAGGACACGTTCTCGCTCAACGTTCCGATCCACGCCTTCACCGTCGCCCCTGGCGGGCACGGCGGGCGTGGCATGGGCGACACGATGATGTGGTACGGGCAGTACGCGCCGGACGCGTCGATCACATTCAACATCGACGCCACGGGGGTGTCTCACACCTACGGGCTGGGGCCGCACGGCCTGACCTACGAGGTGCGCGACAACGTGATGACCGAGGAGGGCCCGCG
Organism: Phycisphaerales bacterium; assembly: GCA_029260475.1. Lineage (GTDB taxonomy): Bacteria > Planctomycetota > Phycisphaerae > Phycisphaerales > UBA1924 > OFTM391. The sequence continues at coordinate 4,920 of JAJDDE010000037.1, forward strand.
CGACGAGCTGGTCATCGAGTTCTGGCCCACGCCCAACTCAGAGGCCCGTCACGAGGGCTCGATCTTCACCTTCAACATCTTCGCGAGCTTCGCTGCGGACACGTGGGACGGCACCGACCCGGTCCGTTCGATCGACTTGGGGAGCGCCCTGTCCGCCGGGGCGAGCCTCCGCGACGATGAGAACTTCGGCATCCCCGTCACCCAGCTCACGTCGTTCAGCGTGCCGGCTCCGGGCGCGGCGGTTGTGTTCGGTCTCGGGCTCTTCGGCGTTTCGCGCCGCCGGCGCTAAGTCGCTCCGGGTTCGCCACTGAACAACGGATCGAGCGCACCCTCGTGCGTCAAGAGCCAGCGTTTGCGATCCACACCGCCGCCGTACCCGCAGAGGCTGCCGTCGGCGCGGACCACACGGTGGCAGGGGATGACAACGGCGATGCGGTTCGAGCCGTTGGCGCGCCCGATAGCGCGGGCGGCACCGGGGTTGTCCAGGTCGCGGGCGATGCTCGCGTAACTCGAGGTCGCCCCCGCCGGGATACGGAGCAGACGATCCCACACCGTGCGCTCGAAATCAGTCCCTTGCGGGTCCAGCGGGACGGTGAACGGGCTGGCTCCGTCGCGGAAGTAGGCCTCAAGCTCCCGCTCGATCTGCGCGAGCACGCGGTGCTGCCCCGGGATCACCACCCGCCCGGTGCGAGCGCGGACAGCGCCGATCTGCGTCTCGAGTGAACGCCGGTCCACGAACTCGAGCAGGCACAGCCCGTCGTCGGAGGCGAGCGCGAGCATCGGCCCCAGCGGCGTGGAGAGCCACGAGGCGATCAGCGGGTCGGCGTCAGACGCCTCGCTCGGTGATACACCGAACAGACGGGCAAAGGCGTCTCGGAACGCGCTGGGAGATGCGTACCCGGCGTCGATCGCGGCGGTGTTGACGGATCCACCCGCGCGGAGCGTGCGCATCGCGAGGCCGAGCCGCAGCGCCCGCTGGTACGCGCTGAAGGTCATCGCGTAGTGGCGCAGGAACTGCCGCCGCACGTGGTCGGGGTCGAGGTCCATGTCGCGCAGGGCTTGTTCCTTGATGACAACGTGCGGCTGCGAGCGCACGCGTGCGGCGAGCTCGCGTACCCATGCGGGGGCGTCGTCCGGCACGTCCAAGGGGCGACACACCTTGCACGGGCGGTACCCCGCGAGCAGGGCGGCCTGCACGCTTGGCACGAACTCCACGTTCTTGCGGAGCGGCCTGCGCGCCGGGCACGTCGGGCGGCAGAAGATCCCGGTGGTCTTCACGCAGGTGAAGAAGAGGCCGTCGTACGTCGGGTCATGGCGCTCGACGGCTCGGTAGAGCGTGTCCTCGTTCGCGGGCAACATGAGGCGTTCGGGTGCTGTGGACATGCGAGCGAGGCTACGGGGTGACCCCACGGGCCGACGTCGGAATCCCGGCGCGCCCATCGAATTCCAGAAATTAGCGGGCGATCTGGACCCCCTGGCACCATGTGGAGCGGGCACCGCACGCGGGGCGCTCGTATCCTGCTCGCATGAGCGAGACCGCGACCGATACCAACCGTCCGACGAGCGACGCCCCCAGGCCCAGCCGTCACTTCATACAGCAGGCGATCGACGCGGATATCGCGTCCGGGCGGTGGGGGGCTGTCGGCGACTCGACCGTGGTGCGGACCCGCTTCCCGCCCGAGCCCAACGGCTTCCTGCACATCGGGCACGCCAAGGCCGTCTGCATCTCATTCGGGCTCGCGGAGGAGTACGGCGGGGTGTGCAACCTGCGCTTCGACGACACGAACCCGACGAAGGAAGAGCAGCGGTACGTCGATGCGATCGTCGAGGACATCCGCTGGCTCGGCTACCGCTGGCCCGGCTGCGAGGGCGACGCTCGGGACGCGGGCGTGCTCTACGCGAGCGACTACTTCGAGACGATGCTCGACTACGCGCGCGACCTGATCGACAAGGGCCTCGCGTACGTCGATGACCAGACCCCCGAGGAGATCCGCGCGGGGCGGGGCGACCTGAAGAAGCCGGGCACGCCCTCGCCCTTCCGCGATCGCACGCCGGAGGAGAACCGCTCGCTGTTCGACGGCATGGTCAGCGGCGGTGTCGCGGACGGCGAACGCGTGCTCCGCGCGAAGATCGACATGGCCTCGGGCAACATCAACCTTCGTGACCCGGTGATGTACCGCGTGCTCAACACGCCTCATCACCGCGCGGGCTCCAAGTGGCATGTCTACCCGATGTACGACTGGGCCCACGGCATCGAGGATTCCATCGAGGGTGTCACGCACTCGTTATGCTCGCTGGAATTCGAGGACCACCGCCCGCTCTACAACTGGTTCATCGACGCGATCAACCGCGATCGGGCCGAGCCGATCCACCACCCGCAGCAGATCGAGTTCGCACGCCTCAACCCGGCGTACGTGATCATGTCAAAGCGCAACCTCCGCCAGCTCGTGGAGGAGGGGCACGTGGAGGGCTGGGACGATCCGCGCATGCCCACGCTCAGCGGCGTGCGACGGCGAGGCTACACGCCCGAGTCGATCAGGCGCTTCTGCACCGAGGTGGGCGTCACGAAGTTCAACGCGGTCCACGACGTCGCGCTGCTCGAGAACCAGGTGCGCGCTGACCTGAACAAGAGGGCGCCGCGCCGCATGTGCGTGACCGACCCGCTCAAGGTGACCATCACCAACTGGGGCGAGCACGGTGACGCCGACCGCGTCGAGATGATGCACGCCGTCAACAACCCCGAGGACGAGAGCGCCGGCACGCGCGAGGTGCCTTTCTCAGGAACGCTCTACATCGAGCGTGACGACTTCATGGAGGACGCGCCGAAGAAGTTCTTCCGCCTCAGGCCCGGGGGCGAGGTGCGGCTGCGCTACGGCTACTGGATCTCCTGCCACGACGTGGTGAAGGACACAGACGGGCACATCGTCGAGCTGCTGTGTACCTACGACCCGCAGACGAAGGGGGGCGACAGCCCGCCGCCGGACGCGGAGGGCAAGGTGCGGAAGGTGAAGGGGACGCTGCACTGGGTGAGCGCAGCGCACGCTGTGCGCTGCACGGTCCGCGTGTTCGACCGGCTGTATCGTGAGCCCGCGCCGGGCAAGGCGACCGGGAACCATCTCGATGACATGAACCCCGACGCCCTGCACATGATCGAGGGCGCGTTGCTCGAGCCCAACTGGTCCACCGAGGGCCAGACGGCCTGGCCCGACGGCATCGAGCGCGTGCAGTTCGAGCGCAAGGGGTACTACTGCGTGGACGCGAATTCGACGCCGGACCGTCTCGTATGGAACCAGACCGTCACGTTGAAGGATTCGTGGTCCAAGCAGACGCAGAAGGGCTGAGCACGCTGGGGTGCTTGCCAAAAACGCCACCGCCCTCCGTCGAGCGGAGGGCGGTACGCGGTAGAGGAGACGAAGTTGAGCGGGATCAGCGGCGGCGACGGAACGCGCCGAGGCCCGCGATGCTGAGCATGGCGATCGCGCCCGGTGCGGGAACCGTGATCGCGGCGAAGATGAAGTCGGGGTCGGATGTACCGCTGCCGGTGTTGGTGTTCTCGATGTACACGGTCGAGATCGAATCGCCCGCGTTGAAGCCCAGAGCGAAGAGGTCGAAGACCAGCTGGTTCGTGTTCTCGGCCGGGCCGTCGACGCCGACACCGGCGTTGTAGATCGTCGCGGTCGCGGCTGAGGCGGGGATCAGAACTCCGCCGTTGATGCGGATATTGAAGCTCAGCCCCTCGGCGTCCACGCCAGCCGCGAGGCTGCTGCTGGAGATCTCGTGGATGACGAGCTGGTTCGCGCTCGAAGAGAGCGCGAAGGGCGTGCCGTAGTTCAACTGCAGCCAGTCGGGCGCATCGCCGTCGGTGTCCTGCAGCGTCACCTGATCACCAGGGTCCCCGCCGAACTGCCCGGAGGCGAGTTCGCCGAGCGTGAAGCCGTCAACGCCGGCCGCCTGGTCCCAGGCCTTGCCTTCGAAGTCAACCTCGCTACCAGCGTCGTCGCGGTAGGTGACGCTCGCGCCGGCGAACTGGTCGAGGTCGTAGGTGAGGCCATTGATCGTGACCATGCTCGCGGTCGCGGAGCCCGCGCACAGCGCGACAATAGCCGTAGTAGTGAGTGCGTGACGCATCGGTGTTTCCCTCCTCGCGCGACAGCGCACCGCGCTGCTTCGCGAACTATGTGTGACGTGTACCGCTCGCAGCGGAGCGCTCGAGCACTCTATTTGAGACCGATTACTTCAAGGTGTCAATAACAATCACGTGGTCGCAATCTTATTGCGGGTTAACCACCTCAGAGTCACAAAAGCCCCTGTGATAACATCGATCGGGTTGGCCCTACTTCTTCATCGCGACGTGCAGCCCATCGGCGATCGGGATCAGCACAGAGTCCGCCCGCGTGTCCTCGCGGATTCGGGCGTTGGCCTGGATCATCACCTTTGTGTACCGCCCGGGGTCCTCGGGCGTCGCGACGCGGCCCTCGTGCAGGCAGTTGTCGAGCATGACCAGCCCGCCCGGGCGGACGAGCGCGAGGCAGTGCTCGTAGTACTCGAGCGTGGGCTCTTTGTCGGCGTCGATGAAGGCGAGGTCGTAGGTGCCCTCCCGCCCGTCGTCGCGCAGCGTGCGGAGCGTCTTCAGGGCCGGGCCGATGCGGAGGTCCACGCGTTCGGAAACGCCCGCCTCTGCCCACGCGCGCTTCGCCTCGCTCGTGAATTCCTCGGAGACGTCGCAGCACGTCGCGTGCCCGCCCTCGCCCATCGCCAGCAGCACGCTGAGGCTCGAATAGCCCGTGAACGTGCCGAGCTCGAGGTAGCGCTTGGCACCGATCATGCGCGCAAAGAGCGCCATCAGCGCGCCCTGCTCGGGGGCGATCTGCATCTCGGCCTTGGCGTGCGTCGCAGTCCGCTCCCGGCACGCGCGCAGCGCGGGTTCCTCGGGTGTGTGCGCGACGACGTATCGCCAGACGTGTTCGGGGAGGCCCAGTGTTTCTCTGCTCATGCCGAAGTCTCGCGCATCAGGCGGGGCTGGGGAGGACGCCCGGGCCCAGCTCGTCGCCCTCGTCGGTCTTGGGCCTGGCGCTGGGGGGCGCGGGGGGCTTGTTCTTCGCGGCCTCCGCGGCGAGCAGGTCGCTCACGGTGGGCTTGTCGAGCGTCTCGCCTTTCATCAGGCGTTCCACCTCGTCCGCGTTGAGCGTCTCGTGCTTCAACAGCGCCTCGGCGACCGCGACGACGCTCTCCCAATGCTCGTTGAGCAGGAGCTCGGCCTCGCGGTACGCCTCGTCGGCGAACCGCTTGACCTCCTGGTCGATCAGCGCCGCGGTTTCCTCTGAATACTCGCGCTCGGGGAAGGGGCCGTGCTCATTGTCGCCCGCGGCGTAGCGGACGAAGCCGAGCTTCTCGGACATGCCCCACTCGAGGACCATGGCGCGGGCCATGCGGGTGAGCTGCTGGATATCCATCGAGGCGCCGGAGGAGACGTCGTCGGTCTTGCGCTTCTCGGCGATGCGACCGCCGCAGACCATGCGCATGGTCGCCAGGAGCATGCGGGCGCCGAAGCCGTAGCGGTCCTTCTCGGGGAGGCTCATGGTGGCGCCGAGTGATTGCCCGCGCGGGATGATGGTGACCTTGTGGAGCGGGTCCGCGTCCGGGAGGAGCTTCTGGAGCACCGCGTGCCCGGCCTCGTGGTAGGCGGTCGCGATGCGCTCTTTCTCTTCCAGACGACGGCTCTTCATCGAGCGCCCGTAGCGCACCTTGTCGCGCGCTTCTTCGAGGTCGCTGTGGTCGATGGCGTTCTTGTCGCGCATCGTCGCGATGATGGCCGACTCGTTGATGATCGCCGCGAGTTCGGCGCCGGAGAACATGGGCGTGCCTCGGGCGATGGTCTCGAGGGCAACGTCGTCGCCCATCTTCACCTTCTTGGCGTGGACGCGGAGGATTTCGAGGCGCCCCTTCGCGTCGGGCAGGGGGACATCGACCTGGCGGTCGAAGCGGCCCGGTCGCGTGAGCGCGGGGTCGAGCACGTCGGCGCGGTTGGTCGCGGCGACGACGATGACCTGGTCGTTGGACTCGAAGCCGTCCATCTCAACGAGGATGGCGTTGAGCGTCTGCTCGCGCTCGTCGTGCCCGCCCGAGGAGTAGCCGCTGCCGCGCTTGCGTCCGACGGCGTCGATCTCGTCGAGGAAGATGATGCAGGGCGCGGAGTCCTTGGCCTGCTTGAAGAGGTCGCGCACGCGGCTCGCGCCGACGCCGACGAACATCTCGACGAAGTCCGAGCCGGAGATGCTGAAGAAGGGGACGTCCGCCTCACCCGCCATCGCCTTGGCTAAAAGCGTTTTGCCGCAGCCCGGCGAACCAATCAACAAAACGCCCCGGGGGACACGCCCGCCGAGCCGTTGGAACTTCTTA
>JAJDDE010000038.1 GCA_029260475.1 Phycisphaerales bacterium
GCAGGACGGGCAGGGCGTGCCGTGGACCCTCGCTTTCCAGATCGACGACGCGGGCCGCGTCACGGCGCTGGACATCAAGCAGCAGCTCGCGCGCCCCGAGGGCGCCAAGGTGTACGACACATGGGGCGAGGTGCTCGACGACGTGCGGGCGCTCGGTGGCGATGCGTCCGTCAGCGTGCGCCGACTGGGCGAGACCGGTCTCGACACGCCCATCGCTCTGCACGACGCCGATCGCGTGATGAACATCGGTCAGGTGGCCCAGCTCTTCACCTTCGGCGCGCTCGCCGAGGCGGTGCGCGCGGGCGAGCTGTCGTGGGACGACGAGGTGGAGATGCGGACGCTCTTCCGCTCGCTCCCGCCCAGCCAGTTCTCGATCATCAACAACGGCGCGCGCTACCCCATCACGGACTACCTCGCGAGCGCCGGTGCGCTGCGCGACACGCACGCCGCCGATGCGCTGCTGCACACCGTGGGGCGCGACCGCGTGGTCGCGTACTACGAATCGCTGGTCGAAGCGCCGCCTTCGTTCGCGTTGCCCTGGCTCTCCATGCGTGACTTCGCGCTGCTCAAGCTCTTCTCGAGCCAGGAGGGGCGAGAGCGGTACGCGGGCGACGACGCCGCGGTCCGCTTGGCGACCCTCGCGAGGGTGCCCGACGACGCGGACCTCACCATCGATCAGGACGAGCGACTCGCCCTCTGGCGTACGCCCCGCTCGATCGACCGCATCGGCTGGTTCGCGAGCGCCGACGATCTCGTGATCACGCTCGCGGACCTGCGCGAGCGCGCCGCCGACCCCGAGATGCTCCCGCTCTCCAACGCGCTGCTCGCGAAATCGACCGGCACGCTGGTCCAGGAGGTGTGGCACGCGAGCGTGATCAAAGCCGGCGGCGAGCCGGGCGTCTTCGCGGGCGCATGGATGATGCGCCGCTACGACGGCGCGTGGTTCAGCAGCGTGCTGATCGTCAACGACACCGAGACGATGGCCGACGGTGACGAGGCGTCGCGCATCCTCAAGGGCGTCGCGGACCTGTTGCTGCTGGAAGACTGATCAGCCTGAGAGCCGCTCGAGGATCATCTCTCGCACACGCTTCGCGTCGGCCTGTCCGCCCGAGCGCTGCATCACGCCCCCCATGAGGCGCCCGACCGCTGCCACCTTGCCCGCGCGGACGTCTTCCACGCTCGCGGCGTTCTTGGGGTCCGCGAGGGTCTCGTCCACCCATGTCGAGAGCGCACCGTCGTCGGAGACGGTCACCAGTCCCAATCGGCTGGAGACGTCCTCGGGAGACTCGTCGGACACGCGCAACGACTCGAAGACCGCGTCGGCCGCCTGCGCGCTGAGCGTGCCCTGGGCGCGCATCAGCGCGATACCGCCGATCTGCTCGGGCGTGACGCCCAGCGTCTCCACGCTCTCACCGGACTCGTTGGCTCTTTTGAATCCGGATTGGAGCACGAGGTTCGCTGCGGCCGTTTGGGCCTTGACGTCCTCACCCGCGGCGCGGATGCAGGCGTCCGCGAACCCGCTCGTCGCGGGCTCTTCGGTCAACGCGCTCGCTTCCTTCCAGCCGAGTCCAAGCGTCTCGCGGTACCGCGCCGCGCGCTGCGCGGGCAGTTCGGGCAACGCGTCTCGGATCGTCGCGACCAACGCGGGGTCGATCTCCACCGGCATCAGGTCGGGGCAGGGGAAGTAGCGGTAATCGTGGGCGTCCTCCTTCGTGCGCTGGAGGAACGTGCGGCACTTGTCGTCGTCCCAACCCCGTGTGGACTTGGCGCCGGGCCCCATCTCCTGGCCCGCCTCGACCCAGCGTTCGCCCTGCGCGCGCAGCTCGTAGTCGATTGCGCCCGCGACGGCGCGGAAGCTGTTGAGGTTCTTGACCTCCACGATCGGCGTGACGATGCTTTCGCCTCCCGCGAGCTCGAGCGTCGCGTTGATATTGGGCTCGAATCGCATGTGCCCGCGCTGCATCACGCCCTCGGTGGCGCCCATCGCCCTGCACACGTCGCGCAGCCACTTCGCGAAGGCGACGCACTGCTCGGCGCTGGTGAAGTCCGGCTCGGTCACGATCTCCAGCAGCGGGGTGCCCGCCCGGTTGTAATCCGCGATGGAGAAGTCCGTCTTCACGCCGCCCGGCAGCTCGTGTGAGAGCTTGCCCGCGTCCTCCTCGAGGTGTGCCCGCGTGATGCGGATGTCGAACGGATCCGTCTCCTGCGTCGCGGGCACGGTCACGAGACCGGGGCCGCAGACGGGGTGATCGAGCTGGCTCGTCTGGTACCCCTTCGGTAGGTCGGGGTAGAAGTAGCTCTTGCGGTCCCACTGCGTGCGCCGGGCGATCTCGCAGCCCAGCGCCAGGCCCACGCGGATCGAGAGCTCCACCGCCCGCTCGTTGGGCACCGGCAGGGCCCCGGGGAGCCCGAGCGTGACGGGGTCGATCAGCGAGTTCGGCGATGCCTCCTCCAGCCCCGCGCTCCCGGCCGCCGCAGGCGAGGGCACGCGCGAGAACATCTTCGTGCGCGTCGCCAGTTCGACGTGGACCTCCATCCCGATCTTCGGGACCACACGCTCGATCGTCGCGGCTCGGCGTTGGGCTTCTGGCATCGGCATCGATCCATGCTAACGCCCACGCGGGCGGGGACTACACTTGCCGACTATGCCACGACGAGTCGTGATCACGGGTGCCGGGGGTGTGAGCTGTTTCGGCGTCGGCGCGGGCCGGGCGCTCGACGCGCTGATCGAGAATCGGACCGGCCTCGCGCCGATCCGCCGTTTCGACGCCTCGGGCTTCGCGCACCCCTTCGGTGCCGAGCTGCCGGACGACCTCAAGGTCCGCGACCACGTCCCCAAAAGCTACCGCAAGGCGACGAAGGTCATGGCCCGCGACACCGAGATCGCGGTGATCGCCGCGAAGGCCGCGATCACGCAGGCGGGGCTCGTGACCGGCGAGGAAGGCACGCCCGAGGAAGACCGCACGTACCCATCTTCGCGCTTCGGCTGCCAGATCGGCGCCGGGCTGATCGCCGCGGAAGTCGAAGAACTCGCGCCAGCCTTCGCGACGAGCACGAACGACGACGGCGGTTTCTCCCTCGCCAAGTGGGGGGAGAGCGGTATGAACAACCTCACCCCGCTCTGGCTGCTCAAGTACCTGCCCAACATGCTCGCGTGCCACGTGACGATCATCCACGAGGCCCGCGGCCCCTCCAACACCATCACCAACGCGCAGGCCAGCGGGCTCCTCTCGCTGGGTGAGAGCCGCACCGTCATCGAGCGGGGCGACGCGGACTGCTGCATGTCCGGCTCGGCGGAGTCGAAGATCAACCCCATGGGCCTTGAGCGCCTGCGCCTCAGCGGCATGCTCGACAGCGTGCCGGGCGGCGTAGACGCGACGCGCGTCGTGCTCCCCTACGACCCCGATACGTACACCAGCGCCGTGGGCGAGGGCGGCGGCATCCTGATCCTCGAAGAGCGCGACCACGCGCTCAGGCGAGGCGTGGACGTGCTCGCGGAGCTCGTCGGTTTTGGCGCCGGTCACGCGCCGGCACGCGGCGATGCGCTGCAGAAGTCCGAAGGCCTCTCCAACGCGATCAAACGTGCGATCCACGACGCTGGCCTCACGCCCAACGACATCGACGTGGTGTGGCCCGAAGCGACCGGCGCCCCGGCGATGGACCACGTGGAGGCCGAGGCCCTGCGAGCGGTCTTTGGGGATCGTTTGCCCTCGATTCCGATGATGCTCGTCACCCCGTACTGCGGGCACACCCAGGCGGGCGCGGGCGGGCTGCACGCGGCCATCGCGGCGGTCGCCCTCAGCGAGCAGCGCCACCCCGAGCCGATGACCGAGCACACGCCCGCGTCGATGCTGGGCATGACGGGCTCACCCGCGATGCCGAGTACCGTGAGATATTCCCTCGTCTGCACGGGGTCTATCGGCGGGCAGAACGCCGCGGTCGTGCTCGCGTCGCACGAGGGCTGACGCCGGATAGGATCAACGCACCGCTTCAACGCCGCACAATCTTCTATGGGAGCTATTTTTCTATGTCAGACCAGACCGCACGACGACAGACCCTCCGAGACGACGAGCTCGACCCGGCCCTCTCCGAGGTCAGCCGCACCGTCATCGGGTGCGCCATCGAGATCCACAAGGAGCTGGGCCCGGGATTCGATGTCTCGGTCTACGAGAACGCGATCGCGGCGGACCTCAAGGCCCAGAACGTGAACCACCGCGTGCGCCCCGAGATCGACGTGCTCTACAACGACAAGGAAGTGGGTAAGTTCACCGTCTCCCTCGAGGTGGACGACCGGTTCATCGTGGAGATCATGTCCTGCCCCGACGAGATCGGCGGCATGGAGCGTGACTCGCTCCGCGCGAAGATCAAGAACGCAGAGCTGGACATGGGCCTGATCATCAACTTCGCGCGACGGCGCCTGCGTGACGGGCTGGTGCGCGTGCTCAACCCCGAGCGCATCAACGAATTGCGCGGCGAGACGTCTCACGACGACGACGACCACGAGGAGAGCGACGCCTGATGGTGGCGAGCGATTCCAAGCGAGTGGTCGTCACCGGCTCCGGCTGGGTCACGCCCCTGGGGCGGGACGTGGACTCGGTGTGGACCAAGCTCCTGGCGGGCACCAGCGCCGTCGGCCCCATCACCCATTACGAGGCGGATACTTTCGCGACCAACTTCGCGGCCGAGGTCGAGGCCTTCGACCTCGCGCACTTCGTCGCGGACCATCAGAACCACGCCGACGCGCACCCGCACGTGAAGTACGCCCTCGCGGCGGCGTCGCAGGCCTGGAAACAATCCGGCCTGGGCGATGTTTCACAACCGGGCGAGCGCAACGCGGGCTACCCCGCCCTCGACGGCTCGCGTCTGGGCATGTACATGGGCTCGGGCGAGGGCACCCTGGACTTCGATCATTTCACCGAGATCAACATCGGCGCGTTGCAGGCCGACGGGCGCACGCTGGACTACGCGAAGTGGGGCCAGATGGCGCGCGAGCGCCTGACACGGGCGGGTGAGGTGGAGCAGGAGCCCAGCATGGCGCTCGCTCACCTCGCCGACTGCTTCGGTGCGACGGGCCCCGCGTTCAATTGCATGACCGCGTGTGCCGCGAGCACGCAGTCCGTCGGCGAGGCGTACTGGATGCTCCGTCGGGGCGACGCGGACGTGATGCTCGCGGGCGGCTCGCACACCATGATCCATCCGCTGGGCATGACCGGCTTCATCCGCCTAACCGCGATGTCCACCCGGCGAGACGACCCGGCCCACGCGAGCAGGCCCTTCGACGCGACCCGCGAGGGGTTCGTCATGGGCGAGGGTGCCGGCATCCTCGTGATCGAATCGCTCGACCACGCGCTCGCGCGCGGCGCCACCCCGCTCTGCGAGGTCGTCGGGTACGGCT
>JAJDDE010000039.1 GCA_029260475.1 Phycisphaerales bacterium
CCTCTCCGATGGAGCGGCGGTGGGGGACGTCACCGTCGGGCGTGTACACGACTCCATCGCCCAGCGTCACGACCAGCGCGTCGCCGCGGACGATCCCGTCGGAGCGCTCCGATACGCCTCGCTCGCGTCGCGTCTGTACGACGAGAAGAGCATCCCCGCCGACGCGGTCGATCGCCTCGCGCACGCGCACCAAGCCGTCGCCGAGATGCTCATGGCGACGCAGCCTCTCACCCCCGAGGGCGTCGTGGACCTCAACGAAGCGGACCCGACCACGCTCGAGCAGGCGCGACAGCACTTCACCAACAGCGCCGAGCGGTTCCTCAAGCACGCACGCATGACCCTGCTGGGTGATCCCGAAGTGTCGCGCGATGCCTTGTGGGCCGCCGCCGATGCCTACGACCACGCGGGTGACCTCGATCACGCGACCAAGCTCTTCGGCGAGTTCGTCGAGGCGACGCACAACGACCCGCGCCAGCTCGAGGGGCGCTACCGCTTGGGCAAGGCGTGGCTCGGGCGTGGCGGCTACGACAACGCAATCGCCTTCTTCGAGGCGCTCATCAACGACAACGCGACGAGCGAGGAGGCCTACCTCAGCTTCGTCCCCCTCGCCCGCGCCTACCTGCTCGCGTCTGACTGGCAAGACCACGAGCGCTCCGAGCGACTGCTCCTCCGCGTGCTGGACGGGCAGACGTTCACACCCGAGGCCCCCGAATACCGGGCCGCGCTGCTCGAGCTCGGCGCGCTGTATAGAAGGATCGGGCGCGGCACCGAAGCGATCGAACGCATGGCCGAGGCGATCGAACGCTACCCCGAGCTCATCAACGACCCGGGCTTCACCTTCGACCTCGCCGACGCCAACAGGCTCGAGGCCGACGCGATCGGCGAGCGGCTCCGCGAGTCCATGCCCGGTTCGGAGCGTTCGCGTCTCGAGGGCATCCGCGTGGAACGCCTCGATACCGCGTCGAATCTGTACGAGGAGGCGCGCACGGCGTTGCTGGGCGAGGACGAGCGCCGGCGCACCGTGCTGGAGGAAGAACTCATCCGCAACGCGCTCATCTACCGGGCCGACTGCGCCTTCGATAAGGCCGGGCTCCTGGCGCTGCGCGACCCCGAGCAGGCCGAGAAACTCTATCGCCAGGCGATCCGACGTTACGACAACGCGGCGCAGCGCTACGCGGAGGACCCCGCGGCCCTCAGCGCCATGATGCAGGTCGTGAATTGCTACGCGGCGATCGGTGATCTGCGCGCCGCGAAGATCGCGCACGACCGCGCCAAGGAGCGGCTCGCGGAGCTGCCCGACAGCGCGTTCGAGGACACATCGAGCCCCTTCAACCGCGACCAGTGGGAAAAATGGCTCGATAGCGCCGTGGAACTCGATCGCTTCGCGCAAGCCGAAGCGGAGTGAAGACCCCCGCATAACCGCGTTTCGGACGGTCCTTTCCCCCGACGTCGGTGCCCCCGATCACGGGCATTCTGCAATGTGCGCGCATGTTGCGTCTTGCAGCCGCGTGATTCGCTTGTACGCTGGATTGGTCCTCATGAGGACCGTCAACCACGACTCCCCCCATGAAGCCCCGGCTTGTCGCCGGGGCTTTTTTTAATCCCCGTCTCGGAGCCTGTCACGCCACTCGCGTGCCTCTTCGAGCAGCGTGGGGTCATCGCGCAGGCGTGCGAGGGTGCGCAGGGCGCCGACCATGTGTTTGCGCGTCTGTGCTGCGGCGGGATCCCCTTCACTCGGTGCCCCGAGCGAGAAGCGCATCAGTCCACAGACGGTGAGGGCAACGCCGGTCCATGCGAATCGTTCGAGCCGTCATGTGGTATCGTGGTGGCGGTCGGCTCTGATCTCTGCTAGGCAGACGGGCCGATACTCCCGGCACGCGCGACGTGTGCCTGAGGAACATCCATATGCGTGTCCGATCTTGTATCGCGGTCGAATTCCTGATTCTGATCGGTGCGTTGGTAATTTCGGTGCTGAGTGCCACCTCCGGTCGCCCGATGGAGACTCACGAAGACTTCGTCGCCCAGACCAGCCGCGAGATGCTCGAGTCGGGTGACCCGATCGTTCCCACTTTCGGCGATCGGCAACGCCTTCAGAAACCGCCGCTGATGTACTGGGTGGTGGGCACGTTCTCGAAGGTTGTAGGCCGAATCGATGTACCACCGTGGTGCGCGAGACTCCCGTCGGCGTTCGCGAGTGTGTTGCTCGTCGGTGTCGTGATGGGTCTCGGTGCGACGGTGTACGACCGCAAGACCGCATGTCTCGCCGGAGGGCTCACGGCGAGTTGCGTGGGCGTCATCGAGCACGGAGGGAACGCCAGGCCCGAGATGCTCTACGCCGCTCTGTCCTCGCTTGCGCTTCTGGGATTCGTCCGGGCGTGGTTCGTACACCACGCGGCGACGAGTGAGCGTGAGATGCGCGATGGCCCTGGGGTGGCGCGATGGGCGCTCCTCGGTTGGATCGCGTTCGCAGCCGCGACGCTCGCGAAAGGACCCCACTTGCCCGGGCTCATGTTCGTGGGGGTGAGCGTGTACATGGTGACCGTTGACGGCTGGCGTACTTGGCGGCGTTCGACCGGAGTTGTGTGGGGCCTACCTCTGGCGATCGGTTGTATCCTGCCTTGGTTCATCGCTGTTGCGCTGCGTTCGGACGACGCATGGGCGTTCTGGGCCAACGAGCTTGTGGGTGCTCGCTTCAGCGATACCGAGGGAGGCGGAGGCATCGGGCACTGGCTCCTTGAGTTTCTGAAACCCGATTACTTGCTCCATATTGTCGCGGAGACGCTCCCTTGGGGAGTGGCGCTTCCCCTAGGTGTCTTCGTGTCGTGGACCGGTTGCGAACCCGGTTCGTCGCGGGGGCGGGTACTCTTCTTTTCGGCGGTCGTTCCGCTCTTTGTGCTGTCTTTGGTCCCGCATTCTCGCGGGTACTATGTCCTGCCACTCCTCCCGTCGGTCATGGTGCTGATGGCGCGGGGCGTGCTCGATATTCTCGACGGGGCCTTGCTCCGTCCACGCCTGAGACTGGGTGTTGTGGCGTTCTTCTGGTTCGCCGCGGCGGTGCCAGTTCTCGAATTCGTCGTCGTTAAAGCGATATCGCCCGCATCCACGGTCCTGTCGTTGAAGACTGCGCTGGAACTCGGAACGCTGGGGCTGATCTTCATCATCGGATGGCGGATTACCAGCAAGCGAGGTTCGAGGAAGCCGGTTGTCATCGCGATCCTCCTCTGGGCGTGGGGCGGCGCGGTGCTGTCCAACGAGCCGGTTCTCTGGAGCGAGCACGACACTCAGTTCGATGCGATCGCCGAAGCGGCGGCGCAAAGTGCGGCGGACGGTGTGCCCATCGTCGTCATAGACTTTGATCGGGACGACCTCGTATATGCCACGGACAGCCCGGTCAGGCGCGTGCCTCGGAGCGCTTCGGCGCTGACGCTCTTGGAGATGGCGCCTGTCGTGATCGTGGGTTCCACTACGAGTCTGGATCGGCTCGAGGCAGAAGGTCTCCCGATCGAGCGCCTCCACGCATTTCAGGTCGATAAGGACAAGCGTGTGGAAATCGTGAGGGTGACTCCGCTCCCTCGCTGAAGCACAGATCCGTTGGGTGAATGAGGGAACTTCGCCCGGCGGCATCGAGGGATTGCCAGGCCAACATTCGATCGGTTCATCACCGCTGGCGATGGCGCTGAACCGCCCGCGCGGGACAGGTGCGCAAGATTCATCCCTTCACGCACCTTCTGCCGACAACCTGTATTCCCCCGGCAGGAGGCCGGGATACCCCCCGCATCTAGCGGGACGGAGGTCAGGATGACCGAGCCGCACGCGAGCCCCGCCTCTTCAGGAGGCGGACTTCACGACAACCCGGACCTGTGGCTGCCGCGCCTCACCCGCATCCTCGATGATCAGGTCGCGCTGTACCGCACGCTCAGCGAACTCGCGGACCGTCAATCCGGCGCGATCAGCAAGGGCGACACCGACGCCCTGCTCTCCCTGCTGGGCCAACGACAGAACTACGTGGAGCGTATCACCGCGCTGAACGAGGACCTCACGCCGTTCACGTCCCGTTGGGACGAGCTCTCGCAGAAGCTCCCCGAATCACGCAAGCACGCGCTGCGTGAGCGGATCGATGAGCTGGAGACGCTCGCCAAATCCATCGCCAAGAGCGACGAGCGGGACCGGGTGATCCTCGAGAAGCAGCGCGACGACGTGAGCGGTCAGCTCGGCGGCGTCACGCAGCAGCGGTCGGCCGCCAACGCCTACGCCAACGGTGCGTTGCACACGCACGTGCCGCGGTACCAGGATCGGCGCGGATGAACGCGCAGGCCGCCCCCATCCCGAGCGAAACCGCCCCCGCAGCGCCGAGCGAGGCCCTTGCTCCCGACCAGCTCGCGGAGCTCATCGCGACCTTCACCGACGCGACGAGCCGCCTCCAGCACACGCACGAATCCCTGCGCTCCGAGGTCGCCCGCCTCGAGGGCGAGCTCCGCGAGACCAGGGGCCAGCTCGCCCGCGCCCGCGAACTCGCGGCCCTGGGTGAGATGGCCGCCGGCATCGCCCACGAGATCCGCAACCCGCTCGGCTCCATCAAGCTCTACGCCAAGGTGCTCGAGGACGACCTCGCCGATCGGCAGAGCGAACGCTTGACGGCGCAGAAGATCGCCCGCGCAGTGGATGGTCTCAACGCGGTGGTGGGGGATGTGCTCGCGTTCTCGCGCGAGCTGCGTCTGATGCACGAACCGGTCGAGGCGTCAGAGCTCATCGGTCGCGCGATCGAGTGCTGTGCGGACTGCATCGAGAGCGCCTCGATCAAGGTCACGATCGCTTCCGAGCCCGCGATCACCGCGAGTGCGGACAGCGTGCTCGCCCACCAGGCGCTCGTCAACGTGCTCCGCAACGCGTGCGATGCCGCGCGTGAATCCGAAACGCCGGCGATCCGCATCAGCACCGGCGAACGCACGATCCTCGATGCGAACGGCGCCCGCAGACGCATGGCGATGATCCTGATCGAGGACTCCGGGTCCGGCATCCCCGAAGCGGTGCGCTCGCGCGTCTTCAACCCCTTCTTCACGACTCGGGCCACGGGCACGGGTCTCGGGCTGCCCATCGTGCACCGCATCCTCGACGCCCACGACGGGCGTGTCTCGATCACCAACGACGCGCCCACGCTGGGCGGGGCCCGCGTCGAACTCCTCTTCCCGCTCGCTTCGGCGCACACCACGTCCGGCGAGCCCGCACACGACAGCAACAGCAACCACCACGGAGAAGCCGCATGAGCACCGTCCTCGTCGTCGATGACAAGGAGATGCTGCGCGACAGCGTCGCCGTCACTCTCCAACGCCCGGGGTTCACCGTGCTCACCGCGCCCAGCGCCGACGCGGCGCTCGCCATCGTGGCGCAGCGCCGCCCCGACTGCGTGGTCACGGATCTCAAGATGCCGGGCATGACCGGTCTCGAACTGATCGAGAAGATCATGGAGATCGACGAGGACACACCCATCGTCCTGATGACCGCCTTCGGCACCGTCGAGACCGCGGTCAGGGCGCTCAAGCTCGGCGCGTTCGATTACATCACCAAGCCCTTCGAAGGCGACGAGCTCGTCATCGCGGTGAAACGCGCCATCGAGCACGCGCGTCTGAAGCGTGACAACGAGGTGCTGCGCCGCTCGGCACCGCCCGTCACCAGCGTGACGAAGAACGGGACTCCCACGCCCGTGCGCACGGGTGTGGACCGCGTCATTGGAGAGAGTTCCGCGATGCGCGGGCTCAAGGACAAGCTCCGCGCCATCGCCGCCAGCCAGGGCACCGTGCTCATCTCGGGCGAGAGCGGCACGGGCAAGGAGG
>JAJDDE010000040.1 GCA_029260475.1 Phycisphaerales bacterium
CGACGGTGCGGATGACGAGGGCTGTGGGGGTGGTGGTCATGATGAGGTCACCAGTCGAGTGTGCCGTAAAAGGCGGTGCGGCAGTCGGCGACTTCAACGCGCGCGTCTGCGATCGTGAGCACGCCGTCGTCGGTCAGTGTCGCGAATGGCTCGTAGGGGCTCTCGATACCCGGCGCGTGCTCGCTCACGAAGCGCTCCCACTGATCGAGTGTCATCTCGAGCAGGTACCGGGCGTTACCCTCCGCAAAATAGTCTCGTGCATCGTCGTGCAACGTCGCGCCTATCGAAGCATCGCCCGCGACCAGCATCTCCGCGAGCGCGACGAGTTCGCCTCCCTCGGAACAATCGTGCGCGCTCGTGACGAGACCGGCGCGGATGAGCGCGTGGACGTCGTGCGCTGTGCGCACGTTGTCGTGGAGTCTGTCGGCATCGAAGGTGGACGACAATGCACCGACCGCCACGATGACATTCCCTTGATTTTTTGCGTCCATCGTGATGCACTTCGACACGTCGTCAACGATCCCGATGCCCGTGATGAGCAGCGTGCAGGGGATCTCAATGACCTCGCCGTCCTTCGTGCGGAATTGGTTGTTCAGCGAGTCCTTGCCGCTCACGAAGGGCGTGCGGTAGGCCTTCGCGCCGTCGTAGCAGCCCTCGGCGGCGCGCACGAGAGCGCCGAGGTTCTGCGGCTTCTGGCAACTGGGCCAGCAGAAGTTATCGAGGATCGCGATGCGGTCAGGATTGGCGCCTACGCAGACGAGGTTGCGGATGCACTCGTCGAGTCCGGCGAGTGCGCGTTCGTACGGGTCGGATCGCGAGATATTGAGGCCGCACCCGATCGCGAGGCCCTTCGTCGAGCCGGGCACGGGCTGGATGACCGCGGCGTCTCCCGGGCCATCGCCGTTCGCGCCGACCAGTGGCTTGATGATCGTGTTGCCCTGCACCTCGTGGTCGTATTGGCGGACGATCCAGCGCTTGCTCGCGGTGTTGGGATCGGCGAGACGTGCGAGGAGGGAATCTCGCACGGGCAAATCGTTCCAGCGGGGCGCGTCTGTTCGCTCAGGGGCCGTCCACGTCGCCTTGCGCGTCGGCATCGGGATGCCGTCGTGCATGAACGCCATCGGGAGACGCCCGACCTCGTGGCCCTCGTAGTTCAGGATGAGCTCGGCGTTCTCTGTTCCGAAGACGCCGAGATCGGCGAGTTCGGCGCCTTCTTCGTCGCAGATCTGTTGGAGCGCTGCGACGTTCTCTTGCGGCACCGCGAGGACCATGCGCTCTTGTGATTCGGATATCCAGATCTCGTCGTAGCGCAGGCCCTTGTATTTCAGCGGCGCGCGATCGAGCTGGACCTCCGCGCCGATCTTCTCGCCCATCTCTCCCACGGCGCTGGAGAAGCCCCCCGCGCCGCAGTCGGTGATGGAGGAGTAGAGGGGGCCGCCTTCGACGTCGCGTGCCCGCAGGATCGCGTCGAGTGTGCGCTTTTCCTCGATCGCGTTGCCGATCTGCACCGCGTGGCTGAACTCGTCGGCGTGGGTATCGGTGAGTTCGGCGGAGCTGAACGTGGCACCGTGGATGCCGTCGCGCCCGGTGCGCCCGCCGAGGGCGATGATGCGGTCGCCGGGGCGGGCGTCGCCGTGCGTGAGGTGGGCGGGCATGACGCCGACGCAGCCGGCGAAGACGAGCGGGTTGCCGACGTAACGGTCGTCGAAGTGGACCGCGCCGTTGATGGTGGGGATGCCCATGCGGTTGCCGTAATCGCGGACGCCGTCTACGACGCGGGTGAGGACGCGGCGCGGGTGGAGGCAGCCGTCTGGGAGGGTTTTCTCTCCACCGGTCGGAGACCGGTGCCACCCGTAGGGGGTGCCCACGCAGAAGACATCGGTATTGGCGATGGGCTTCGCGCCGAGGCCCGTGCCCATGATGTCCCGGATGCAGCCGCCGATGCCGGTGGCGGCGCCGCCGTAGGGTTCGATGGCCGACGGGTGGTTGTGCGTCTCGACCTTCACGCAGACGGCATGGTCTTCGTCGAACTTGATGATGCCGGCGTTGTCGACGAAGACCGAGAGCGTCCAATCGACGCCCTCTTCGATCAGCTCGAACGTCGCGGCGGCGACGGTGGACTTCAGCAGGTTGTGGATCGTGACCGTTCCGTCGGCGTTGATGTCGTGCCCGGGTCGGTTGGTCCAGTCGATCGCGTCGGCATGCCCGTGGGGCGTGTAGGTGATCGTGCTCTTGAAGGTCTTGTGGACGCAGTGCTCGCTCCAGGTCTGGGCGAGGGTCTCGAGCTCGATGTCCGTCGGCTCGCGCCCAGCGTCCTTGTAGAAGGACCGCACGGCCCGCATCTCGTCGAGCGAGAGGAAGAGGTGGCCGTCGCGCGAGAGCCGCTCGAGGGCGGCGTCGTCCAGCGTGGTGAGTTCCACGTGGCGCAGCGTCTGATCGGCGGGCGGGGCGTGCGGGAAGTCGCTGGGGTGCCAGGGCTCGTGGTGCACCTGCTCGACGGCGTCGTTGGCGAGCAGCTTGGTCGCGAGGGTGGAGGCGTCCGGGACGCTCGCACCGGGGAGGTCGTAGCGGGTGCCGGTGCTGACCTCCAGCGGGTGCTCATCGCCCAGCCCGAGGAGGTCGCGGGCGGCGCGCTCGACGGTGAGGGCGGGCGGGTCCATGACGCCGGGAAGGGGATGGACCTCGATCGTGCGCACGTCTTTCGCCACCGGCACGGCGCCGAGCGTCCAGGTCTCGCCGACGGGGTCCGCGAGGAGTTCGCTGGCGAGGCGCTGCACCTGGGCGTCGTCGAGGTCGCTGCGGAGCAGGTACACGCGGGCGCTGGCGGCACGGGTGATGGTGACGCCCACGTGCGGCGCGGCGCGCACGAGTGCGTCGGCGCGGGGGTCCCCGGCATTCGGCGTGGGTCTCACTTCGATGCGGGTGACACGCTGGGCGGGCATGCGCCGATCGTAACGGGTTGCCGATAGCATCGGGCGATGCCCGACCCCGTAGATGACCCTGATTTCGTCGAACTCTTCACCGACGGTGCCTGCTCGGGCAACCCGGGGCCCGGGGGCTGGGGGTTCATCCTGAAGCACCCCGCGAGCGGGCAATCGCGCGAGGGCTCGGGGGGCGAAGGCGACACGACCAACAACCGGATGGAGCTGACCGCGGTGATCGAGGGCCTGCGCGCACTGACGCGCCCCTCGGGCGTCGCGATCTTCAGCGACTCGAAATACGTCCTCAACGGGCTCGACAAGTGGCTCGACGGCTGGAAGAAGAAGGGCTGGAAGACCGCCTCGAAGCAGCCGGTGAAGAACGTCGATCTCTGGAAAGTGCTCGACGAACTCCGCGCCCAGCACCGGTTGACCTTCCACTGGATCCGCGGGCACACCGGGCACCCGGAGAACGAGCGGGCGGACGAGCTCGCGGTGGCCCAGCGCGACCTGCACGCCCGCTGAGGCGGTCCGAGAAGCGGGGTCGTTTCGCGTGCCTGTGCGGGTGGACGCGACTCGGGGTTGCTCGGTGTCTCCTCTGTAGGAATGATGCATCTTGCCCACGCACAGATCGCCGATGGTGCGCGCATGGCACGCACCAAACGCACGATCCGGATCACGATGCTCTTCGGCAGCCTCGCCTTCTCCATGGCGACCCTGCCCGCCCTGCTGGGTAAGGTCGGCGCGACGAGCACCGCCGCCGCCGGCACCACCGGCGACAAGGGCGGGCTCGAGGGCATGGTCAATATGGACGCCCTCGATAGCCTGCTGCCGGACATGGCGCTCATCAACGGCGGCGAGGGCGGCTACAACGCGCGCGAGCTGCTCGAGCAGAACGAGCGGGCCCGCAACGCGCGCCATGGCTCGGGTGCCGCGACGGGCGTCACACGGGTTCTCGGTCCTGACGACTGAGTTATCCGGACGTCATACCCCCACTTCGCCCGCAGAGTGACCCCGATTTGACGCGCTGGGCTGGGATTCTGCGCCCCGCGTGATACTTTTCGATGATGCGTGCGCACCGAGCGCCGCGCGGTCTCGTAGGTGAGGAGCGAGCGATGGGTCAGGGTCTGCTAACGCGGGTTGTGGGTATGGGTGTCCTCTTGAGCGTGTGGGCTGCGACCGCCTCGGCGCAGGTTGGGGCGTGCTGTCTCAACGACACGGGCGCGTGCATCAGCGCCACGCAGGCGGACTGCGAGGGGCCGCTGATCGGCTCGTGGCAGGGCGCTGGGGTGAGCTGCGCGGACGACATGCCCTGCACCACCACCTACGGCGCCTGCTGCCTCCCCGATGAGTGCATCTCCGCGCCCGCGTTCGTCTGCAACCTGCTCGCGAACGAGGGGGGCGAGTTCCAGGGCGAGGGCGTCGCGTGTCACGTGACCATGTACCAGGAGACCACGCTCACCGCCGCATCGTGGATCGACATGACGGGCGCCACCGCGCTGAACTTCGTAGACGACGAGTCGGGTCTGGGCACCACCGACGAGGGCGTCGCGACCGTGATGCTCCCCGCCTCCTTCGCCTTCGACGGCGTGCGCTACAACGCGGGCTCCACGCTCAGCGTTCACACGAACGGCTTCGTGAGTTTCGACGTGATCGATGTCACCAACCGGCCCGACACGCTGAACTTCCATCTCGAGTTCACTGCGGACGCGAGCACGCCCAACGCCGCGATCTGCCCGCTGTGGTCCGACCAGCACAACGCGACGGCGCGCTCAAAGACCGTCACCTCGGGCGGCACGACCACGCTCGTCATCGAGTGGGACACCGCGCCCTTCAACCCGCTGGGGTTCGGCGGTGCGTACCAGCTGCACATGCTCTCTTCGACGGACCCGGCGTTCGACGGCGTGGTCCGGTTCGTGTACCGCTCCATGCCCGGCGGGCCCAGCCCGCTGGACTCGATGCTCGGTGAGGACGCCCGCCTCTTCGTCGGCGTCCACAGCACGGGGGGCCTGAGCGTCTTCCGGCGTGACGTGCCCACGCTCAGAACGATGATCCAGTCGGGCGTGGACGGCGTCGAATACAAGCCGCTGGGCACGGACAGCCCCTGCCTGATGAACGTCTGCGGCGCGGACTTCGATGGCGATGGCGACGTCGATCTGGGCGATTTCGGCGTCTTCGGAGCCGCGTTCAACAGCGCGACGGGCGACATGAACTACAGCGAGAACGCCGACTTCGATGCCGATGGGGACGTCGATCTCGGCGACTTCGGCGTCTTCGGTGCGCAGTTCGGGCGGAGCGACTGCATCCAGTAGATCGCGTATGAGCGGATCGGCGCGCTCAGGGGCGGATGTTGCCCGCGAACCACTGCATGTGGCGCTCGGCCCACATCTCTGATGCGTAGGGGCGGGCCATGTCGATGGCCCGGGCGCCCATCTCGGGTAGGCGGTCGTGGTGCTCGTGCATCCACTTCATCGCCAGGGCCAGGTGGTCGGTGCGGTTCACGTCGAAGGTGATGCCGTTGTAGAACTCGCGGACGAGCTCGACGGTGGAGCCGCAGGCGCTGGACGCGATCACGGGCATGCCCGAGGCGCAGCTCTCGACGACGACCAGGGGCCAGGGATCGAAGCGCGCGGGGATGAGCAGCGCGGCGCTCTCGCTCTTGATCGCCGGCAGCTCGTGCGGCTGCACGAACCCGCGGAAATCTACGCCCTCCACCTTCGCGATCGCCTCCTCGCTCGGGCCCTTGCCGCAGACGGTGAGGGGCCAGGGGTCGCTCACGCTGCCGCGGTACCGGGTGTAGGCGTCCCCGAGCACGTCGGTCCCCTTGCGCTCGTTGAGGCGCCCGACGTAGAGGAATCGCTTGGGCCAACCGCCCTCGTGGGCGGTGCGTTGGGCGTGGAGCTTGGACCACTCGGTGACGTTCACGCCGTACATGCCGCGGAGGATGCGGTACTCGGGGAAGCCCAGGACGCGGGCGAGGGTCGCCGAGCGTTCGCCGGTGGCGATGACGCCCTCGAGGCTCTTGAAGTAGCGCCCGAAGCGGTAGCGCCCGATGCGCTGGCGGTGTGTGAATCGGTAGGGCGTGTCGAGGGACATGAAGTAGCGCGCGCCGGCGGTCTTGGCCTGCGCGAGGGTGCGATAGGCGGGGTTGAGCCAGCCGCCGACGACGACCACGTCCGGGTCGAAGGCCTCGAGTGCGGCGCGGCTCTTGCGGAGCGTGTCGGGGTCGCCCTTGTCGATGAAGGTGTGGCTGACACCCTCCATGAGCGCATCGGTGAAGGGGGCCAGGCCGATGCCGGGGGTCCAGGCGACGGCGTGGAACTCGGCGTCCGTGCGCGCGCTGAGGGCGCGCCAGCAGGAGGCCATGTAGGGGGCGATGTGGCTGGTGCAGTAGGCGATGCGCATGGGGGGGAGGGAGAGAGTAGGGAGGAGGGAATAGTGAGTAGAACAGGACTGGGGGCAGGGTAGGGCGAGGGGTACGGGGCGGGAGGTTATTGGGTGGTATCGACGCCTGCGCGTTCGTGGTTGAGGCGGAGGAGGGCGGTGAGGAGGTGCTGCTCGGTTTGTTCGCGATGGTTGGGGTCAAAATGGCAGTTTGAGCGGCAGCTCCTTCGGGGAAGCAGTCGTTTCTCAGAGATCGCCGCCTGACATGTAGTCTACTCCGGTCCGGGCATTTTCCCACGTCACGGTCCATGCCGCACCGGGCGAGACGAAGGAGTGAACACGTGTCGAATCGCTGGACTCAGGATCAACTAACGCTCACGTTGGCGCTGTACTTCCAGATTCCGTTTGGGCAAATGCACTCTCGGACTCCCAAAGTCATTGAACTGGCGGAGACCATCGATCGCACGCCCAGCGCGGTCGCTTTCAAACTGGGAAACTTCGCAAGTTTCGATCCTGACCACAAGGCACGCGGCGTTTCCGGCCTGCCAAACACATCCGCAGCGGACCGGGAGATATGGGACCGGTTTTACGGGAATTGGAACGGACTTGATATGGCAGTCCAGAACATCAAATTCCCCACAGTGGAGCCCGGGGCTGACCGGGCCACGCCTGATACGTCCTTTCGCCAAACAGAAACCACTGTGCAGACGAAGGCCCGCCTTGGCCAGTCGCTGTTTCGTCAGGTCGTCCTCGCGTCATACCACACCCGTTGTTGTATCACGGGTATAGAGGAGCCGAGGCTGCTCCGCGCCAGTCACATCGTGCCTTGGAGCACTGAAGCGGAGCACCGGCTGGATCCGTGCAACGGCCTCTGCCTAAGTGCTCTCCACGATGCAGCATTCGACAGTGGGCTCATCACCATCACCGCGGACCACCTGGTCACTATTGCGGAGCCCCTTCGCCATTCCATGTCCGCAGACGTGTTCATATCGACGTTTGCACGGTACGAAAACCACCCGATCGAACTCCCCGAGCGGTTCGCTCCGACGAGTGCGTTTCTTGATTATCATCGCGATCATGTCTTTATCGGGTGACGGACCAGCACGCGCGCTCCCGGACAAGATTCGCATTGTTCGACTCGACAGCTTCGATGGGCGTGATACGCATCTGCGGTGCGGGAACGACGAACAGGACTTCCTGTTCTGCGTTATCCAGATCAGCGATGACGGGACGGCGGAGGTGATGGACAGCGGGTACCGGTCCTTCGACGAAGCTTTTTATGCGTGGTCCGAATCGAGCCCGGCTTGATCGGTCGGGCACGGCATCGCGGCACGCGGTGCACGGATTCAGACGCATTGACATGGTCTGTTGGTCCTCCGGGGGCACGCACATCTCGGCGGCTCGTTCTGTGAGGCTGAAGATCGCCATCGTGGGTTGCGGCACCGGGGGGCAGGCCGCATCGATCCTGCTCGCTCGGGCGGGGCACGACGTGCGGGTCTTCGAGCGGGCGCCGGTGCTCGCGCCGGTCGGTGCGGGGCTCTTGGTGCAGCCGACGGGCGCTTCGGTGCTGGGGCGGATCGGCGTGGGAGAGGAACTGCGGAAGCTGGCGACGCCGATCGAGCGCCTGCACGGCGTGACGCATCGCGGGCGCGTGGTGATGGACCTTTGTTACCGCGACCTGCGCCCCGACCTCGTGGGGCTCGGCCTGCAGCGCAGCGCGATCAGTGCCGCGCTGCTGCGCGTGATGGACGACGAGGGCGTGGAGCTGACGCTCGGGACGCCGATCGTGCGGGCGGAGGGGTGCGACGTGGTATCGGAGTCGGGAGAGCGGTTCGGGGGCTTTGATCTCGTGGTCGGCGCGGACGGCGCACGTTCGGCGCTGCGCGCACAGCACGCGCCACTCGTGCGGAGAGACAGGGCGTACGCGTGGGGCGCGCTGTGGTTTGTCGGGGAGGACCCGGAGGGGCGGTACGGGCGCGACCTCGCGCAGGTGTATCGCGGCACGCGCACGATGCTCGGCTTCCTGCCCTCGGGGCGCACGCAGGCGGACGACACGCGGCGGGTCAGTGTGTTCTGGAGCGTTCCGGCTTCGTCGTGGCGCGGGCACCACGCGGTTGATCTCGAGGGCTGGAAGCGCGAGGTGCGGGCGCTCACCGATCGCGCGGACCCGCTGCTCGAGCAGATCGACGATCCCGAGCGGCTGATCTTCGCGCCGTACCGGGATGTCGTGCTGAAACGCCCGCACGAGGGGCGCGTCGCGTTCATCGGCGATGCGGCACACGCGATGAGCCCGCAGCTCGGGCAGGGCGTGAACCTCGCGCTCCTGGACGCCTCGGCGTTGGCGGATGGGCTTGCGCGTTGTGACGGCGTGGAAGAGGGACTTCGCGCGTACGCGCGGGCTCGTGCGCGCAGCGTCGCGTACTACCAGTTCGCTTCGCGCTGGCTGACGCCCGTGTTCCAGTCGGATCGGACGCCGGTGGGCTGGGGGCGTGATGCGCTGATGGGGCCTGCGGGGCGTCTGGGTGTATTCAGGAATCAGATGCTGTTGTCGCTGACTGGGATCAAGACGGGCGTGTTGAGCCGGTCAGAACTGCCTGACGAACAGTGAAGACGTGACGCTGAGACAGGCGGCTCGTGCCTTGAGGCCCGCGAATCCTATCTATTTATTTTTACAAGACTTACGAGCCACCGCCGCGTGACGGGGAGCTGGGCGACGCTTTAGAAAATCTGATAATGAACGGGGCCCTGCGGGCGGGGCTACCGCGATGGGGCGTTGTCGGCGATGATGTACTGTGCCCCGAAAGCAGGAGACTCAAGCCCATGCCCAGCCTCATGATTACCTCCGGCGACAAGGCCGGCGCTCACTTTGTACTCGGTCATCGCACGCTGGCGATCGGTCGTGACCCGGCGCGGGATATCCAGATCACGGACCCGAAGGTGAGCCGTAAGCACGCGCTGGTGCGTCACGTGGAGGGCGCGTACCTGATCGGCGCCGCCAAGGCGCTGAACGGCGTGATCATCAACGGCGAGGCGATCGAGGAGGAGCGCGCGCTCAGCGAGGGCGATGTGATCACGCTGGGCGACACGAACCTGCAGTTCACGATGAGCGACAACCCGGACGCGACGAACATGCTGCACAAGCGCAAGGACGCGGCGCGCGAGAACCGGGACAAGAACACGCTAATGTGACGCCCGGTCGGCATCCGCGTTGGCCTGTACACACCCGAGGGCTCCGATGGGACATACGCAATGACCACCCCATTGCTCACGGGCCTGCACCACGTCACGGCGTTCGCGGGGAGCCCGCCGGAGAACCTGGCGTTCTACACGGGCGTATTGGGGCTGCGCCTGGTCAAGAAGACGGTGAACTTCGACGACCCTTTGGTCTATCACCTGTACTACGCGGATCACCATGGCTCGCCCGGGACGCTGCTGACGCACTTCCCGCAGCCCTACGCCGAGGCGGGGGTCCACGGCTCGCCGGAGATCGGTCAGACGCTGCTGCGCGTGGCGCGGGGGACACTGGGGGCGTGGGAGGAACGGCTGCGCGGGCACGGCGTGACGACATCGCGCGAGAACGTGTTCGGCGCCGAGCGCGTGCTCTTCGAGGACCCGCACACGATGCGCTTCGGTCTGGTGGAGGGCGACACCGAGCAACTGCGCGTGGAGGGGGCGGTCATCGAGACGGCGGAGCTCGACGGCGTGGCGGCGTTCCTACGAGAGACGCTCGGGTTCATCGAGGACGGGGCTGATCGTGGGCGTCGTCGCCTGCGCCTGGGGGAGGGGACGGACGGGGCGTGTGTGGAGCTCGCGGGGTCGTCGGGCGTGCGATCGGTGATGGGGGCGGGGACGGTCCACCACGTCGCGTGGCGCGTGCCCGACGAGGGCGTCCAGAGCGAGGTGGTGGGCCGGCTGAGAGCCGCCAGGGTGGCGACGACCGAGGTGAAGGACCGTCAGTACTTCAAGAGCGTGTACTGCCGTATCCCGGGCGGCGTGATTTTCGAGATCGCGACGGACGGGCCTGGGTTTGCGATCGATGAGCGGCTGGAGCATCTGGGTGAGGGGCTGATGCTGCCGCCGATGCACGAGGGGCGTCGCGGGGAGATCGAGGCGCACCTGGAGCCGCTGTAGACTGCTGTGCATCGAAGGGAGCGCGATGCGCCAAATACTGGGCGGTGAGACGGAACTCGAGAACGCGCTGGACTCGGCGGTGGAGACCACCTCGCTCGTGGAGTCGGCGATCGAGGCGCAGGCGATACCGGAACCGTTGCAGGACCCGCTGACGGCGAAAGAATCGGTTGATCGCATCGCCGAGACGCTGACGAAAATGGTGGACGGGACGCTCGCGCACCTGCCGCTGATCATCGCGGGGTTGCTGGTGGTCCTGGTCACGCTGGGCCTGGCGATCATCGCCCGCAGGCTGTCGAAACGACTGCTCGTGAAGGCGAAGCTGCGCGATTCGTTGAAGCAGCTCATCGCCCGGTTCATCGTCGGCGCCGTCTGGGCGCTCGGTCTGCTCCTCGCGGCGACGGTGGTCTTCCCCGACCTGACGCCCACCAAGGCTCTGGCGGCGCTGGGCATCGGCTCGATCGCGATCGGCCTCGCCTTCAAGGACATCTTCGAGAACTTCTTCGCGGGCGTGCTCATCCTCTGGAAGTTCCCCTTCGAGAGCGGGGACTGGATCACGTGCGACGACATCACGGGGCAGGTCATCGATGTGACGATCCGCAACACGATCCTGCGCACCGTACACGGGGAGCTGGTGCTCATCCCCAACGCGGACATCTACAAGAACCCCGTGGAGGTGCTGACGAACCTGCCCGAGCGGCGCGTCGAGGTGATCTGCGGCATCGCGTACGGCGAGGACGTGAAGACGGCGCGCCGAGTGATCTCGCAGGCGGTGTCGTCGTGCGCCACGGTCGCCAAGCACCGGGGCGTCCAGGTGTTCACGCACGAGTTCAGCAGCAGCAGCGTGGACTTCGAGGTGACGTGGTGGACGGGGTCCACGCCGTCGAAGCGTCGCGAATCGCGTGATGAGGTGCTGGACGCGGTGAAGTCGGCGCTGGACGGCGCGGGCATCGAGATCCCGTTCCCGCAGCGCACGTTGTGGTTCCGCGACGCGCTGCGGACCCAGCCAGCGGGGGATGAGGCGAGCGAGGCGTGATCCGTCACGCCGTGGGCTGCATGACGGGGACGAGCGTCGATGGGATCGACGCGGTGCTGGTGCGCGCCGAGGGCGAGGGGCTGGGGATGCGCGTGGAGGTGCTGGGGAGCCACTCGGCACCGCTGGGCGGGATGGGCGATCTGCTGCGCGCGTACGCGAGCGGCGGGTCGTTGACGGCGGCTGAGGTGTCGTCGCTTGCGCTCGGGTTCGGTGAGTTGCACGCCGAGGCGATCGGCGAGGTGCTCGATGATCACGCGGTATCGCCCGACCTGTGCGCGCTGCACGGGCAGACGGTCCACCACCAGCCCCCCCACTCGCTGCAACTGCTGAACCCGTGGGCGGTGGCCAGGCGGTTCGGCTGCCGTGTGGTGAGCGACCTGCGCGGCGCGGACCTGGTGTCGGGCGGTGAAGGGGCGCCGATCACGCCGTTGGCGGACTGGGTGCTGTTTCGGTCGGCGGAGCGTTCGCGGGTGATCGTGAACTTGGGCGGGTTCTGCAACGCGACGGTGTTGCCGGTCGGGTGCCGGGCGGAGGACGTGACGGGGCTGGATGTGTGCGCGTGCAACCAGGTGCTCGATCGGGCGTCGCGTCTCGCGCTGGGGGAGGCGTACGACGCGGGTGGGGCCGGGGCTCTGCGCGGGCGCGAGGATCGCGACGAGGGCGATGCTCTGCTGGGGGTGCTCGCCCGGCAGGCGGCGGCTGGGCGGTCCTTGGGGAGCGGCGACGAGGCGGGGGCGTGGGTGGATGCCTCCGCGCAGACGCTCGGCGCGGATGACCTGCTCGCGACGGCGGCGACCACGATCGGCGCGTTCATCGGCGGGCGGGCGCTGTCCCTATGCGAGGACGCGGAGGTGGTGCTCGCGGGGGGCGGGGTACACAACGCGGCGTTGGTGGGCGCGATCGAGGCGCAGACGGGCGGCACGGTGATGAGCGATGCGCTGGGTGTGGGCGCTCAGGAGCGCGAGG
>JAJDDE010000041.1 GCA_029260475.1 Phycisphaerales bacterium
AGCGCTCGAGAGCCTCTTCCTTGAAGGTGTTCAGGAAGTCGTAGTCGGCGCCGGGGTTGATCTCGACGATGCGATCGATAAGCAGATCGCGCCATGTGGGGGTCGTGGCGTCGAGCGTCGTGGATTCTGCGACCATCGGTGGGCATCTCCTGGTGGGTGTGAGACCCTTCCTTCGTCGCGCCGTGTGCGCCCGAGGGAGGTCATAACCCGCGCGGACCCTCCGGGGTAGGGACGCGAGTAGGGCACACAACAGGTGGTGTCCGCGACCCGTGGGGGCACGAGGGCGGGCGCAACGCTTGCGCACGCGCCGCGCAGGTACACTCGGGCGATGCACGCGATCACCATCACAGAGCAGGGCGGGCCCGTGTCGCCGCACATCGTCGTGACCGACAACGCCCCCGAGACATCGCCCGCGCCGGGCGAGGCGCAGCTCCGCACGCTCGCCAGCGCCCTCAACCGCATGGACATCTGGGTCGGCCTGGGGATCCCGGGGGTGGACATCGGCTACCCCCACGTCGGCGGCTGCGACGCCTGCGCCGTGGTCGAGGCGGTGGGGGAGGGCGTTGACGATTCGTGGATCGGCAAGCGGGTGCTGGTGAACGCCGCGATCCGCCAGCCAGAGCGTGTTCATCCGGACGACCCGACCGGCGCCACGCTCGCGCCGAACTACGAGCTCCTCGGCGAGCACCATCACGGCTTCCATCGCGAACGCTTCTGCGCACCCGCCGCCAACCTCGCCGTCGTGCCCGATGACACCGACCCGGTGCGGGGCGCCGCCTTCGGGCTCGTGTCGCTCACCGCCTACTCCATGATCATCACCAAGGGCGCTCTGCGACCCGGGCAGAGGGTGCTCATCACCGGCATCGGAGGCGGCGTCGCGACCGCGGCGCTCTCGATCGCCAAATGGATGGCCTGCCCCGTCGTGGTGACCAGCCGGCATCGGTGGAAGCTCGATAGGGCGCTCGAATTCGGCGCCGACCACGCGATCCTCGACGAGGGTCAGGACTGGTCCAAGGACGTGCGCGCGTGGACCAACAAGCGCGGCGTGGACATGGCCGTCGATTCGGTCGGCAAACCCACGCACATGAACTGCATCAAGTCCCTCGCGCGGGGCGGCGCCTTCGTGACGCCCGGCAACACGGGCGGCCCGCGCGTCGAGACGGACCAGGCCCGCATCTTCTGGAACCAGCTCCGCGTGCTGGGCTCCACGATGGGCACGAACGACGAGTTCAAGGAGGTCGTCGCACTCTTTAATGCGGGCCACCTCGCGCCCGTCGTCGATGCCGTGATCCCCTTCAGAGAGGCCCGGACCGCCTGGGAACGCCTCGAAGCGGGTGAGCAGTTCGGCAAGATCGTCATCGATTGGCGCGACTAAACTCCTCCTCCCATCCCTCCCCAACCGCACATCAAGGACACGACTATGAGCCTGCTCGACGGCAAAAAGGGCCTGATCTTCGGCGTCGCCAACGACCGTTCCTACGCGACACACATCGCGCGCTCCGCGATCGCCCACGGCGCCGAGTGCGCCTTCGCGCACCTGCCGGGCGAGAAGAACGAGCGCCGCACGCGCAAGGCCGTCGAGGGCCTGGGCGTCGGGAGCCCGTGGCTCGCGCCGTGCGACGCCGCCAGCGACGACGACATCGCCTCGGTCTTCGCGAAGTACGCCAAGGACCACGAGCGCCTCGACTTCGTCGTGCACTCGATCGCCTTCGCCGACCGCGAGTGGCTCAAGCCCGGCGCCTTCACCGGCACGCCCCGCGCCGCGTACCTCAGCGCCGTGGACATCAGCGCCTACACGCTCGTCGCGATGAGCCGCGCCGCGCAGCCCCTGATGAAGGAGAACGGGGGCGGCTCCATCCTCGCGATGAGCTATTACGGCAGCGAGAAGGTCGTCAGCGGCTACAACATCATGGGCGTCGCGAAGGCCGCGCTCGAGTGCAGCGCCCGCTACCTCGCCAGCGACCTCGGCGCCGACAACATCCGCGTGAACACCATCTCCGGCGGCCCCCTCAAGACGCTCGCGAGCAGCGCCGTCGGCGGCATCGACACGATGCTCGAGTCGTCCGAACGCTTCGCGCCGCTCCGGCGCAACGTGGAGGGCACGGATGTTGGCGGCACCGCGGTGTGGATGATCTCTGATCTTGCCGCGGGTGTGACGGGTGAGAACGTCTACGTGGACTGCGGCCTCAACACCATCGGTGCGGCGGTGTGAGCCGATCAACGGGAGAATGCAGACTCTGTTTGAATCAGCGGAAGCTGTGTAACTCCCACATCGTAGCGGAGCAGTTTTATTCGAATATGTACGATAAGAAACATCGTACGATTCAGTTCGAAGCTGCGACAGGTTTAGGCAAGCAGCTCCAAAAGGGAATGCGTGAGTTTTTGCTCTGTGACGAGTGCGAAACTGCGATCAGTCGTCACGAGACAGTCTTTGCGAAAGAGTGGCGAGAGTCTGTGGGAGGTCGACGTTTCTCGATTGGCCAACTCGTGAAACTCAAGGCGTTCACGTATGCCTCTTTCAAGCTGGTTCACCTAGCAACAGTATGGCGGTGAGCGGTTGCTTCGGGAGAAGAGTGGGCATCTGTGAACCTCGGTCCGTTTGAAGAGGTACTCCGTAATGCGATTCGAGAACAGAGAGTTGGTGATCGACACTTCTTCCCAGTGTTCGGTCGCATCTTGATCAGTGACGGAGTCATCGACGACCGTTTTGTCAGTTCGCCGGTCAGAGGAAGACTGAACGGTCGTTGGAGCTACTGCGTGGGATATGGGGGCGTCGAATGGCATGTACTCGTTGCTGAAAGCAAAGATGTGCAGGTAACTAAAATGCTCGGACCACGAATGCTCACCGGGGAAGGCGAGATCACGTTTGAGTGCATCGACGTTCGTGATTCGTTTGTCGTCAATGGGTTCGCGAAGTCAATGAAATCGCGGCCAAGACTCCTGTTCGACTGGGCTGAGTAGGCTCAATACGAGAACCGCTCCCCCGCCCCATAGATATCGCCCGAGCGGATCGTGAAGTTGCTGATCAGCAGCGGCAGCTCGTCGCGCTGGTCGACCGTCAGGACGGCCTCGATCGCTTGGCGGGTGCGCCGGGTGCCACTGGTGGTTCATCCACCAGTGCGTCGGTCACCCGCTGCTCGGCACTGGTGGGCAAGCCACCAGTGGCAC
>JAJDDE010000042.1 GCA_029260475.1 Phycisphaerales bacterium
AGTTGCGGAGCTTCCACTGGAAGTACCAGGGGCCGTACATCTTCAGGAGGTCCATCGCGGTCTGCACGACGGTGCGCTTGCCCTGCGTGACGGCTTGCACGTTGATACCCACGGTGCTCCCCGCGTACTCGCGGAGGTACTTGTCGAGCACCTTGGGCAGGTAGAAGGGCTCGTTCTGGATGAAGACGTACTTCTTGAGCAGGCGACCGGGCGGGTCGGGGAGGCGTTCGTACGTTTCCACGTGCGGCTTTGCAGCGGGCTGTGTCATGGTCTGGCTCACGCGTGGATCTCCGTGCACGCCGCAGCGCGTTCGGTGTGGGGGGCGGCTCGTTGCTCGACGTTGTCTGGGTCCAGGGGCACGCCGTTGACGACGTCTTCTAGCGCGACGCGCCAGCGCTCGCAGGCCGCCTCGCGCGAGAAGGCGACGGAGAGCGCCTCGCGTGCGCGCACGCCGGCGGCCTTCGCTTCGTCGCGGTTCGCCGCCAGGTGCTCGATGCGCTGGACGAGCGCATCGACGTCGCCCTGACGGACGGTGTAGCCCGCGCCGTGCTCCTCGAGCACGCGCGAGAGTTCGGACGAGGGGTGCCCGATGAAGATCGTCGGGCGCCCGGTGCCCATGATGCCGAAGAGCTTGCAGGGCACCATGATGCCCTCGACGCCCTCGAGCAGCGTCGCGAGGTGGACGTCGCCCGAGCTCAGCGACGCGCCGAGCTTCTCGCGAGGCTGGTACGGCGCGATCACGCAGTTCTCGAGGCCCTTCTCGGTGACGAAGGCGTCCACGGTCTCTTTCCGCTTGCCGCCGCCGACGAAGAGGAAGCGGATGTCGTCGTTCGTGCGCAGCCGCTCGGCGGCGTGCAAAAACGTCTCGACGTCGTGCCCGAGCCCGAAGTTGCCCGAGTACATCACGACGAAGCGGTCGCCCAGCCCCCACTCCTGCGTATACGGGTTGTCCTCGCGCGCGACGGGCTCGAGTTCGGTGGCGTCGGACCACACGCCGATGTGCTGCACCTGCCCGTGATCGACGCCCTTTGCGCGCACGCGCTCGAGCATGCAGCGCCCGAGCACGACCACGCGGTCGGCCTTCTTCAGGCAGTAGCGATTCACACTCTCGAAGAAGCGTGTGAACGGGCTCTTGGGCTTCATGACGCCGCAGGCGACGGGGAGGTCGGGGTAGAGGTCCATCACCCAGTAGACGTACTTGGTGCCGCGAAAAAGCTGCATCATGCGCCCGACGAGCGCGATGAAGGGGGGCGTGGTGAAGCAGACGACGACGTCGGGCTTCTTGATCGTCATGCACTTGATGAACGCCAGGAGATAAAAGAACGCGAAGTCCGCGACGCGCGCCAGGATGCCCGCCTTGCCGAAGAGCGATTTCCCGACGCGGTGGATCTCGACGCCGTCCACAGTCTCGCGCTTGGGCAGCGCAGCGCCCTTCTGCCCGTAGAGCGCACGGCTGGCGATGGCGTGGACCTCGTGCCCGTGCCTGACCAGGTGGCGCGCAAGGTCGTCGGCGTGCTGCGCGGTGGCGGCGACGTCGGGGTAGAAGACCTGATTGAGGAGGAGGATGCGCAAGGGGCCGGTTTCCGGTGGCAACGGTGCTGTGCGAAGGGGTCTGGATCGTACGGGCGCAGCGCGTCTATACGAGCCGCGCTCCACCCGAGTTCGGGCACCGACAGGGAGTATCGGGCGTTCTAGGCGGGCTCTGAACCCGACCAGGCGTCAACGAACCCGTTGACGAGCCCGACGACCCGGGCCAGCTCACGCCCTCGCTCATTCAGTCGGTACTCCACGCGAGGGGGCGTCTCGGCGAAGGCCTCTCTCGTGAGCAGGCCGAAGTCCTCGAGCTTCCGCAGACGCTGGTTGAGCACCTTGCCGGACAGGCCCTCCAGCTCCCGCTGGATCTCGCTCGGGCGTGAAACGCCCCGACTGATGGCCTCCAGCACGGCGAGCGTCCACTTGCAGCTCAGCACGTCGCTGACGCGGTGGAAGGCCTCGGAGCGTTCGATGCGGTCCTCGTTCATCGCTCTGGATCGTAACGCGCAAGCCCCCTCGGGAGCGCGTGCCGCACGCTGACCACTTGGTCACCAATGGACCAAACGGTGTGCCGGGCGACTCGCGGCGTGAACCCGCCAACGCTGAATCTTCGTCCGAACGCCATTTCCACAAGGAGCCCCTCTATGCACCGATTCACGTTTCCCCTGCTCGCGCTGTCGCTGCTCGCGCTCGGCTGTGCCATCGACGCGACCGCACGACCCTCACACCAACAGGAGTCCCGCATGACCGCCCAATCCGTCCCCGGCTATCGCCTGCACGACCGCACACTCCCCCGCGCCCCGATCTCCCTCGACGAGCTGGGGCTCATCTGGAAGTCCGCACTGTTCACCGATGAGGACGTGCGCTACCTCCGCATGTCCAAGGGTGTCCTCGAGCCGCACGTGAAGGAGCTCGTCGGTGTGTGGTACGGCTTCGTGGGCGCAAACCCGCACCTGCTCGCGTCGTTCTCATCGGACGCGGGCGAGGTCGATGGCGCGTACCTCGAAGCGGTGCGCGCACGCTTCGAGCGCTGGGTGCTCGACACCGCGGACGCGGAGTACGATCAGGACTGGCTCGACTATCAGTTCGAGATCGGGCGGCGCCACCACCGGGTCGGGAAGAACGCGACCGACGGTGCCAATGCCACCTCGCACATCCCCTTCCGCTACCTCTCGGCCCTCGCGATCCCCGTCACGACGACCCTCAAGCCCTTCCTTGAGAAGGGCGGGCACTCCGACGAGGACGTCGAGAAGATGCATGCGGCGTGGGTGAAGAGCGTGCAGGTGCAGGCGATCCTGTGGAGCTACCCGTACATGCACGAAGGCGACTTCTGACACCGCGATTCGGTGCCGTCGAAGGACGCCACCGAGTCTTAGAGCCGCGCCATCGGGTCCGCCTGGTGCTCCCTGAACCACGCGATCGTCCGCTCCAGCCCCTCCTCGAAGGGCACCTGCGCGTTCCAGCCCAGCAGCTTGCTCGCCCGGCGTGTGTCCAGCGATCGGCGCGGTTGGCCGTCGGGCTTCGTCGCGTCCCAGCGGATCTCGCCCTCGAAGCCGGTGAGCTTCACGATGAGTTCGACGAGCTGTTTGATCGTGATCTCGAAACCGGCGCCGAGGTTGATCGGCGTGGGCTCCTCCATGACCTCGGCGGCGCGGATGATGCCCGCCGCGGCGTCATCGACGTACAGGAACTCGCGGCTCGCGCTGCCGGTGCCCCAGCACTCGATGTGGTCATCGCCACGATCCTGCGCCTCGACGCACTTGCGGATGAGGGCGGGTATGACGTGGGATGAGTGGAGGTTGAAGTTGTCGTTGGGGCCGTAGAGATTGACGGGGAGGACGTAGCTGCTGCGCATGTCGGACTGGAGCTTGTCCGCGTCGAGCATCTGCCAGGCGGCCTTCTTGGCGACGCCGTAGGGCGCGTTGGTCTCCTCCGGGTAGCCGTTCCAGATGTCCTCTTCGTTGAAGGGGATGGGTGCGAACTTGGGGTAGGCGCAGATGGTCCCGGTCTGGACGAACGTCGAGTGGTCGCGCTCGTGGAAGCCTCGGGCCCTGAACTGCTCGATGAGGTGCAGGGCCATCGCCATGTTGGCGTAGAAGTAACGCCCGGGGTTGTCGCGGTTGGCGCCGATGCCCCCGACCTCCGCCGCGAGGTGGATCACCACGTCGGTGGGTGCGCCGCCGAAGGCCTCGTCGTACATGCGGTTGACCGCGTCCTCGGTGGTGAGGTCGTACTGCTCGTACCGCGGCACGAAGAGGTTGCCCTCGCTCACGCCGTGCTCACGGAGCTTTGCGCACAGGACGGTGCCGAGGAAGCCGGCGCCGCCGGTGACGATAACGCGTTGTTGGGACCATTCGGAGATCATACGGGTGTCTTCATGGGCTTGTTGATGCGGACGACCTGGGCGCCGCCCCGGACGAGGAATCGGGACTTCGGAGTGGGGTGCGAGAGTATCTCATCGCCCCTGCTCAAGAACCACAGCATCGTCTCGTACGGGTCGATGCTGTTGACCGCATCGGAATCCGACATCCAGAAGTGCTCAAAGTTCGGCTCGATCTTCTTGACCTGAAGGGGCAGCGGGCCGGGTTTCTTCGCGGCCAGCGCGCGCAGCACGCGACGCGGGAAGAGACCCATCGCCCGGTAGAGCACCGAGTTCCGGACCGGGATCGACGCCTTGATCAGCTTCCCCTTGAGTCCGAAGTCGGAATACGGACGCACCGGATACCCGTCGGCGGCCCAGCTGCGGCACTGCCACGCCGGGTTGAAGTACAGCAACCCGCCCGGCTTGAGGACGCGCCTGGTCTCTTCCAGCGCCCGTTCCATGTTGGGGATGTGCTCGAAGACCCACACCGTCCACGCGGCTTCGAAGGTGTTGTCCTCGAAGGGCAGCTCCTCGGCGGAGCATTGCACGAAGGGCTTGCGCAGGTAGGGCGCGACATTGTCCGAATAGTCCACCCCGGTGTAGTCCTCGACGAGGTCCTGGAAGGCCCCGCGCCCGCAGCCGATCTCGAGGCACTTCTTACCGCGAGCGTCGTATGTATCGATGAACCCCTGCAGGCCTTTCAGCGCGTTGTGCTGCTGCGACTGGCTGTTGGCGGCGTAGTCCGCGCCCGCGTACTGCGCGTCGTAGAACTCCTTGGCTCTGTCCTCGATCGCCGCATCGGGCGTGGCGGGCTGATCAGCCATGCTGCATCCTTTCACGCGTGCCCGCTACAAGCCGGGGAATCTCTGCCTCAGCGAGGCGAGCTGCGGACGGAGCCTGCCCGGGAGCAGACGATCCGACATATCGAGCGTTTCACGGAGTTCGCGTGGGCGGATCGTAAGGGCAATGCCGCCGTAGAGAGCACACGCGACGAAGACGGTGACGCAGAGTCGGAGGATGTCCGGGCCCGTGCCCTCGCCCGCGATCTGCTGGCTCACGCCCCACGCGCCCCCGATGGAGACGGCGCTGGCGAGCACGGGGTAGGCGTAGACGCCCAGCGCGTCGAGGAAGGTGCCCCCCGTCGTCGAGATCGCGCGCCGGATCATGTAGAAGTTCCACGAGACGTGGAAGACGATCTCCATAGCGATGGCGCCGAAGAGCTCGGGGGCTCCCTGCCCGAAGATCACGCCCCCGCCGATCATGCCCCCCGCGACGCAGCTCATAAAGAGCACCGTCGAGGTGACGTCGAGGCGCGAGAGTTCCGTGAAGCGGCCCTGCGAGGACATGAGCGCGCGCACCGGGGCGTCGGTCAGGCGGAAGGCGATCACGAAGGCGACGAGCGTGAGCGTCAGGCCCAGGTGCTCGAAGCGTTGTTCGTCGTAGAGCAGGTTCACGAAGGGGTCAGCGATGGCGCCGAGCCCGAAGCACGCGGGGATGCCGATGAAGTGGGTGACGCGGAGCGAGCGAAGGAAGGCCTCGCGCTGACGCGTCGGATTCGATTTGAGCTTGCCCAACGCGGGGAGGAGCACGCCGGCGACCTGGCCCGCGAGGATCGCGTAGCCCTGGATCGCGACCTGGAGCGCGATGAAGTAGACCGCGAGCAGGGCGTCGGTGAGCCCGAACCCGAGGATGATGCGGTCGCCCAGGTTCTTGCTCCACACCGAGAGGTAGGCGACGCTCATTGCGGAGTAGTCACGCGCGAAGTAACGCCAGCGCGAGGGGCGTGGGCGCGGGTCGATCTTCGAGGGCGCCAAC